>NZ_JBICJS010000080.1:0-72965 GCF_043103305.1 Pseudomonas sp. YQ_5
GGCGACGCCCCTCTACCGCCATACAGGCGGCGCTCGCCCTCCCAGGCGACGCCCCTCTACCGCCATACCCTCAAGGCCACGCCGCCTGGCATGACGTTGCGCAATGGCCGGGTGGGTTTGCCGTGGGTTTTATGGTGTTGCGCAATGGCCGGGTGTGTTTGCCGTGGATTTTATGGTGTTGCAGATACCGAGCGCCGCCCGCGCGGCGCATCGCGAGCTTTGCTCGCTCCTACGTTTGTTTCTGGCCAGTAACACCTGTGGCAGACGCGCGCGACCGCCTTGTTTGTACGACGCGATATCGAGACATGCGCCAAGGCGTTCGCGCACAAATCCCACAGGAATGACTGGCCCGAAACAAACGTAGGAGCGAGCAAAGCTCGCGATGCGCCGCGCGGGCGGCGCTCGGTCTCGCAGGCGACGCCCATCTACCGCCATACAGGCGGCGCTCGGTCTCCCAGGAGACGCCCCTCTACCGCCATACAGGCGGCGCTCGCCCTCACAGGCAACACACCTCGACCGCCCTACCCCTCAATGCCGCCTCGACCGCCCCCTCAATGCCACCTCGACCCCCCCTCAATGCAACCGCTTGCGGCAAACCAGCTGAGCCAGCTTGGCAGCATCCGGGCGCTCGACAATGCCGCGCTCGGTCACGATCACATCGATCAGGTCGGCCGGCGTCACATCGAACACCGGATTGAACACCTCGACACCCGGCGACACCCGGGTACCGCCAAAGTCGAGCCACTCGTCGGCGTCACGCTCCTCCAGCGGGATATCCTCGCCCGTGGCCAGGTTCAGGTCGATGCTGGTGCTCGGTGCCACGACCATGAAGCGCACGCCATGGTGCATGGCACTGACAGCCAGCTGATAGGTGCCGATCTTGCCGGCCATGTCGCCATTGGCAGCGATGCAGTCCGCCCCCACCACCACCCAGGTGATGCCCTTGGTCTTCATGAGGTGGGCCAGCGCAGAGTCGGCACAAAGCGTCACCGGGATGCCCTCATTGGCCAGCTCCCAGCCGGTCAGGCGCGAACCCTGCAGCCAAGGGCGAGTCTCACCGGCATATACCCGCTCGACCATGCCCTCCAGGTAACCGGCACGGATCACCCCCAGCGCGGTGCCAAAGCCGCCAGTGGCAAGGGCGCCGGCGTTGCCGAAGGTGAGCAGGGCCTGGGCATTGCCCTGATGGCGACGGATCAGTTCGATACCCTGCTGGGCCATGGTCAGGTTGGCCTCACGGTCGCTTTCGTGAATGGCCACCGCTTCGGCCTCCAGCGCTGCCAGAACGTCTTCTTCCGGACGCAGGCGCTGCAGGCGCTCGCGCATGCGGTTCAGCGCCCAGAACAAGTTGGCGGCGGTAGGACGCGCTTCGGCCAGGGTGAGAAAGTCGTCTTCCAGGTCCATTTCCCAATCGCCGCCTTCGGCCAGCCGCTCTTCAAGGGCCAGTACCAGGCCGTAAGCTGCGGCAATACCGATTGCCGAGGCACCGCGCACCGCCATGTCGCGGATGGCTGCGGCCACCTGCGCAACATTGTCGCAGGCCAGCCAACGCTCCTCCGACGGCAGCAGGCGCTGGTCGAGCAGGTGCAAGGCGCCGCCCTGCCAGCGGATCGCGGTCACCTTCTCCGCCGCCAAAAGTCGCTCGCGCATTGCCTCTCCCCGTCATTCGGATATCAAAAGCCGGCGATTATAGCGACCCTCGGGGCCGAGCGCTCGGGTATACTCCGACGCAATTTTGCGAAGTTTCAGAGGACTGTTCAATGAGCAACGTCGACCGCGCCGAAATCGCCAAGTTCGAAGCGCTGGCCCACCGCTGGTGGGACCGCGAAAGCGAGTTCAAGCCGCTGCACGAAATCAACCCGCTGCGCGTCAACTGGATCGACGAGCGCGCCAGCCTGGCCGGCAAGAAAGTGCTGGACGTGGGTTGTGGTGGCGGCATCCTCAGCGAAGCCATGGCCCTGCGCGGTGCCACGGTCACCGGTATCGACATGGGCGAGGCGCCATTGGCGGTGGCCCAGCTACACCAGCTGGAGTCGGGCGTGCAGGTGGAATACCGGCAGATCACCGCCGAAGCCCTGGCCGAGGAAATGCCTGAACAGTTCGATGTGGTCACCTGCCTGGAAATGCTCGAGCACGTGCCCGACCCGTCTTCGGTGATTCGCGCCTGCTACCGCATGGTCAAGCCTGGTGGCCAGGTGTTCTTCTCCACCATCAACCGCAACCCCAAGGCCTACCTGCTGGCCATCGTCGGCGCCGAGTACATCCTGAAGATGCTGCCGCGCGGCACCCATGACTTCAAGAAGTTCATCCGCCCCTCCGAGCTGGGCGCCTGGAGCCGCGATGCCGGCCTGCAGGTGAAGGACATCATCGGCCTCACCTACAACCCGCTGACCAAGCACTACAAGCTCAACAGCGACGTCGACGTCAACTACATGATCCAGACCCTGCGCGAGGAATAAGCATGCGTTTGCGAGCAGTACTCTTCGACATGGACGGCACCTTGCTGGACACGGCGCCGGACTTCATCGCCATTTGCCAGGCCATGCTCGCCGACCGCGGGCTGCCGGCCGTTGACGACAACCTGATCCGTGGCGTGATCTCGGGTGGCGCCCGCGCCATGGTTGCCACTGCGTTCGCCATGGACCCGGATGCTGACGGCTTCGAGACCTTGCGCCTGGAGTTCCTCGAGCGTTACCAGCGCGACTGCGCGGTGCACAGCAAGCTGTTCGAGGGCATGGCCGAGCTGCTGGCCGACATCGAAAGAGGCAACCTGCTGTGGGGCGTAGTCACCAACAAGCCGGTGCGCTTCGCCGAGCCGATCATGCAGCAACTGGGCCTGGCCGAGCGTTCGGCGCTGTTGATCTGCCCGGACCACGTGAAAAATAGCAAACCCGACCCCGAGCCGCTGATCCTTGCCTGCAAGACGCTGAACCTGGACCCGGCCAGTGTGCTGTTCGTCGGCGACGACCTGCGCGACATCGAGTCTGGCCGTGACGCTGGCACCCGCACGGCGGCAGTGCGCTACGGCTATATTCATCCAGAGGACAACCCCAACAACTGGGGTGCCGACGTGGTGGTCGACCACCCGCTGGAACTGCGCAAAGTGATCGACAGCGCGCTGTGCGGCTGCTGAACCCAGACCGATGACCGGGCACCGCCTCTTTGTAGGAGCGGGTTTACCCGCGAATGCGCCAGCCCAGACAACACTGGCACCTGATCGGACGCATTCGCGGGTAAACCCGCTCCTACAATAGGCCCAGGCCGCCCACACGAACTCGAAGGACAGAACCATGTTCGACTACACCGCCCGCCCCGACTTGCTGCAAGGCCGGGTCATCCTGGTTACCGGTGCCGGCCGTGGCATTGGTGCCGCGGCTGCCAAGGCCTATGCCGCACTGGGCGCCACCGTGCTGCTGCTGGGCAAGACCGAGGCCAACCTGAACGAGGTCTACGACCAGATCGAAGCCGCCGGTCACCCGCAGCCGGTGGTCATCCCGTTCAACCTGGAAACCGCCCTGCCACACCAATACGACGAGTTGGCGGCCATGATCGAAGACCAGTTCGGTCGCCTCGATGGCCTGCTCAACAATGCGTCGATCATCGGCCCGCGCACGCCGCTGGAACAGCTGTCAGGCGACAACTTCATGCGCGTCATGCATATCAACGTCAATGCCACCTTCATGCTCACCAGCACCCTGCTGCCGCTGCTGAAGCTGTCGGAAGACGCCTCGGTGGTGTTCACCAGCAGCAGCGTCGGGCGCAAGGGCCGGGCTTACTGGGGCGCCTATGGCGTGTCGAAGTTCGCCACCGAAGGCCTGATGCAGACCTTGGCCGATGAACTGGAAGGCGTGGCGCCGGTGCGCTCCAACAGCATCAACCCCGGCGCCACGCGCACGGCGATGCGGGCCCAGGCCTACCCCGGCGAGAACCCGCAGAACAACCCGCTGCCCGAAGAAATCATGCCGGTATACCTGTACCTGATGGGGCCGGACAGCACAGGAGTGAACGGGCAGGCGTTCAACGCTCAATAAACCTGCACTGGCCTCTTCGCGGGCTTGCCCGCTCCCACAGGTATGGCTCAGTCCTTGAGGGCTGCGCAGTGCCTATGGGAGCGGCAAGCCCGTGAAGAGGCCGCTACAGGCGAACGATCAGCCGGCAGCCAACGCCGGCCGCATACGGCCTTGCTGGCGCCCTTCCAGCTGCATGCAGCGCTCCAGGAACAGGTACATGCAGTCGTAGCTCTTGCAAATGGCCCTGCGCAGCTCGTTGCGCAACCCCAGGGTCGGGTTTTCACCGGCCAGGGTACAGATGATTTCCAGCGCCTCCCACGGGTGCGCATCGTCATATTGGGCATGCATCTTCAGCCACTTCATCGCCCGCTTGCGCCCTTCTTCCGGAAAACCCTGCGCATAGGTGTCGGTCGAGCACACCACCGCCGACCATTCACCGGTCGCACCTTCGATGGCGTAGTTGGTAGCCGCCATGGAAATGGCCAGGTTCTCGGTGGCGCACACCCGCCAGCACCAGTCGTTCAGGCCGTTCAGCTCGGGCGGCACTTCTTGCGCCTGCAACTCGTGCAGGTGCACACCGTGCGCCTGGCACCAGTTCACCCAGTAGTCGGCATGGTTGAGCTCGACGCGGATGTTGCGCATCAGCCAGCGCCGCGCCATGTCTTCGCCCTGGTGCCGGCCATAGCGGGTTTTGGTCAGGTTATGCGCCATGTACAACGAAAACTGCTCCACCACCGGCCAGCCCCCGATCAAGTACTGACGGATGGTCGATTGCTTAAGCTGGCCATCGCGTAGACGGGCATAAAACTCATGCTCAACCACCCGTCGCTTGCTCTCGCGGCAGTCTTCAATCAGTTGCTGGGCCCATTGGGGGTAACTGGCGAGGTCCATCAAAGGCCCGATACGAACGAATGCGTCAATCACTTTCAGCTCCTTGATCCTTGTGATTTCCAACTAGCGAAACGTGCCAGGTGCTCGCTGCAACAGAGGCCGGGCGGCGATCCGTTGGCGCTGCAGACTGTCACAGGTGAACACCTGGGGGCGTTCGATCAGGTAGCCCTGGGCGTAATCCACGCCTATTTCCTGCAAGGCCTGCTCGATCAAGGGTGTTTCGACGAACTCGGCAATAGTGCGCTTACCCATCACATGGCCGATATGGTTGATGACCTCGACCATGGCCCGGTTGACCGGGTCGTCGAGCATGTCCTTGACGAAACTCCCGTCAATCTTCAGGTAATCCACGGGCAAATGCTTGAGATAGGCGAACGACGACATGCCGGCGCAAAAATCATCAAGCGAGAAACGGCAACCCAGCCCTTTCAACTCGTTGATGAAGCGAATGGCGCTGCCCAGGTTGGCAATGGCGCTGGTTTCGGTAATTTCGAAACAGATCATCCGCGGCGGAATGGCGTATTCGACGAACAACCGCTGGAGGTATTCAAGGAACTTGTCGTCGCCAATGCTGGAGCCTGACAGGTTGATGGCACAGGTCGACAACGGCCCTTCACGCCCTTCTTCCAGGCACTGGCGTATGACCATGAACACATTGCGCACCACCCAGCGGTCCAGCGCAGTCATCAGGCCGTAGCGCTCGGCGGCCGGGATGAAGCTGCTGGGCAGGATGGTGCGGCCGCTTTCATCGTGCAGGCGCAACAGAATTTCGATATGGCCCGGGCCCTCGAAGGTTTTAAGCGGGGCGATTTCCTGGGCGTAGAGGCAAAAGCGGTTTTCTTCCAGGGCCACATGCAGGCGCTGGATCCAGGCCATTTCGCCAAAACGCATGGACAGTTCGCTGTCGTCGGCGTGGTACACCTGCACACGGTTTCGGCCCTTTTCCTTGGCCATGTAGCAGGCCATGTCGGCGGCGCGCAGAGAGGCCTCCAGGGTGCCGGGGGCCTGGGCCATATGCACCAGGCCAATGCTGACCGTGGTCACGAACGGCCGCCCTTTCCATACGAAGTGCAGGCTCTGCACCAGTTGACGTAATTGTTCGGCAATGCGCTCGGCCTGGTCGGGCGGGCAGTTTTCCAGCAGCACGCCAAATTCATCGCCACCCAGCCGCGCCAGCGTATCGCCCTCACGCAGGCCGGATTGCAGCACCGCGCAGATGTGCCGCAACAACTCATCGCCGGCCGCGTGGCCACAGGTGTCGTTGACCAGCTTGAACTGGTCGAGGTCAAGGAACATCAGCGAGTGCCGCCCGGCCTGACGCGCCAGGTCGTTGAGCGCCTGCTCCAGGCGGTATTCGAACTCGCGGCGGTTGGCCAGCCCGGTCAGGGCGTCATGGGTTGCCTGCCAGGACAGATTGGCGATGTACTGGCGCTCCTGGGTCATATCGTGCAGCACCAGCACAATGCCACTGACCTGGCCATCACTGACAATCGGCGAGCCCACCAGGTTGATCGACACAGTACTGCCGTCCAGGCGCTGGATCAGCCGGGCATGCTCGGAGCCGCCCTTGAGGCTACCGCCGAGCACCTGTTCGACCAGGCTGCGACCATCATCCTCGGCGTGCTCATCAACCAGGCTGAACAGCGCTGACAGTGGCAGGCCCTGAGCCTGGCCGGATTGCCAGTGGGTCAATTGTTCGGCGGCCGGGTTCATATAGCCGATATTGCCCTCGACATCGGTGGTGATCACCGCATCACCGATGGCCTGCAGGGTAATCTGCGCACGCTCTTTTTCTTCCTGCAGGGCACTGGCAAAGGCCTGGCGCTGGGCCAGCAGCTTGCTGGAGCGCCCCCAGGCAATCGCTATCAGGAACATCGCGGTCAGCAGGTTGGTGATCAGCAGCACCCGGAGCAGTGCGCGCGAGCCCTCGCCCAAGGCATCGCTGAAGGCCTTGGCCGCTGGGGTCACGCCTTCGTTGATGGCGACAATGCGGGCCTTCCAATCGCTGACGGTGTCGGCATCCACCGGGCCACTGGCAAAACGCTGGCGCATTTCACCGGCCAGCACATCCAGTTTGGCCAGATAGTCGTCGCCGATGTCCCAGTAATCAATGGCTGTCTGCATATAGCTGACATGGCGGAAATTGCTGTAGAACCAGATGATCCGCGTGACATCGTCAGGGTGGTTGCCACCTTGCAGTACCGCCTGTCGCGCGGCGTCCAGATCAGGGTTGGGGTGGTCGAGCACCTCGCGCAGGCGATGGTCACCCTGAGGCACGGTAATGGCCTGGCGATAGCGTTGGTAGGTGCTGTCGTCGCGCGTCTCGCTGTACAGATTGAGGTAGTAGATGGCATCTTTCTGCGCCTTGGACCACAGGCTTTCGCCCGCGACATAGGCGCGCACGGCCGAAAGCGTATAAAGGCTGAGGCTGCCCAACGCGACCTGAAGGACCACGACGGCGATGAAAGGCCATGTGATGCCGAGCAACTTTGGCGCTTCGAGTGTGCGATTTCCCTTCATGGAGTCCCTGTCACAGAGCAGATAAGGCGTAAATCGACCCAGACAAGCACAGCGTAGGCCATTTGCCATCGCTGTGGAGGGGATTTTTATGACAAGGAATCGGGGAATTTGTACAGCGTATGCGCTGGCCATGGTAGGAGCGGGTTTACCCGCGAAGAGGACACCGCGGTGGATGGCACGGGCTTCGCCCGTGTTCGCGGGCAAGCCCGCTCCCACAGGGATCGCACCAGCTTTTAGAAATTGAGCAAGACAGTTGCTCTCACAAGCCCGGTGAAGGCAGCCAGATAATCAGCTCTGCTGCAGGTGCCCGTAAAGCTTGGCATATAACCCACCCTCGGCTATCAGCTGCTGATGGTCGCCGTCTTCGGCCACGTGCCCGCCATCGAACACCAGCACCCGGTCGGCCTGTTTCACCGCCGACAACCGATGGGCGATGATCAGCGTGGTGCGGCCGCTGAGGAAGCGCGCCAAGGCCTGATGCAGGTTGTACTCGGTGGCAGCATCCAGGGCTGAGGTGGCCTCGTCGAGGATCACCACCTTGGGCTCAGCCAGCACCATGCGGGCAATGGCCAGGCGCTGGCGCTGGCCACCGGACAAGCGCACGCCTGAACGCCCCACCACACTGTCCAGGCCCTGCGGCAAGGCGGCGATGGTGGCATCCAGCTGGGCGATACGCAGCGCCTGCCAGCACGCATCATCGCTGCAGTCGCGGCCCATGGTCAGGTTGGCACGCACGCTGTCGTTGAACAGCGACGGGTGCTGCAACACCACCGCGACGTTCTCGCGCAGGGTTTCCAGGCCGATTTCCTGCAGGCTGGCACCGCCAAAGCGAATGGTCCCGGCCTGGGCGCTATAAAGGCCCAGCAACAGCTGCACCAACGTGCTCTTGCCGCCGCCGCTGGCACCGACAATCGCCACCTTCTCACCCGCAGCGATAGACAGGTCGAGGTGGTCGAGCACCGGCTCGTCGGCATAGGCAAAGCGCAGATCGCGCACTTCAATGCCCACCGTTTCGCGCCCGGCGAACGGGTTGCTGGCGGCCGGGTATTGCGGCTCGTCGGCACGCGCCAGCAGTTCGTTGAGGCGGCTCAGCGCACCGCCTGCGGCGTAGTACGCATATTGCAGATTAAGCAGTTGCTCCACCGGGCCGATCATGAACCACAGGTAGCTGAACACCGCCAGCATCTGGCCGATCGACAGATCGGAAAACAGCACGGTCAGCATGGCCGCCGCACGGAAAATGTCGATGCCGAACTGGAACAGCAGGCCACTGGCACGGCCACTGGCATCGCTTTTCCATTGCGAGTCCACGGCGTAATCGCGCACCTCGCGGGCACGCAGGCCAAGGCGGCCAAGGAAGTAGCCCTGGCGGTTACCGGCGCGGATTTCCTGGATGGCATCGAGGGTTTCCGCCAGCGCCTGGGTAAAGCGCGCGGTGCTGTCGTTCTCAAGCTTTTTCAGGTGTTTGACGCGCTTGCCCAACTGCACCGTGAAGTAGATCACCAGCGGGTTGAACAGCAAGATCAGCAAGGCCAGCTGCCAGTGCATCCAAATCAGGATGGCCGCCGTGCCGGTCAAGGTCAGCATGGCCACCAGGAAGCGGCTGAGAGTTTCGCCAACGAACTTGTCGAGGGTGTCCAGGTCAGTGACCAGGTGGGTGGTCACCGTGCCGCTGCCCAGGCTTTCGTATTCCTTCAGCGAAATACGCTTGAGCCGCTCGATCAGGCGGATGCGCAGGCGGTAGACAATGTCCTTGGCCAGCCCGGCGAACAGCTTGGACTGGATGACGTTGAACGCCAGCGCGGCCAGGCGCAGGCACAAGGTGAGCGCCAGCATCAGGCCGATGTAGCCGGCTGCCACCTGCCAGCCGGACGGCAGCAGGTGGTTCATCCACTTCAGCGCGGCGTCACCATGGCCGAGCAGCACTTCGTCCACCAACAGCGGCAGCAGCAGCGGAATGGGCACGCTGCAACATGCCGCCAGTAACGCTATAAGGTTGGCGGACCAGAGGTTTTTCTTGTGATGCAGGGCCAGGCGGCGGATTTCCGCCCAGCTCAGTCGATCGCCCGCAGTGTAAGGCTTGCCCGGTACCGGGTCGGGTGAGCCAGGCACATCAAGCACAGGCGGCCTGCTGCAGCCAGCGGCCGAGCAAGGGTTGCAGGCGCTCCAGCGGCTGATAGCCGTTGGTCAGCAAGGCCAGTTGGCCATTGCGCTCGGCCAGCAGGGTCGGGAAACCGGCAATACCCAGGTCCTGAGCCCAGGCGAAGTCGGCCGCGGTGGCGGCACGGGTATCGGCACGGGCGAAGGTTTCGGCGAACGTGGCACGGTCGAAGCCACACTGCGAGGCTAGCTCGACCAGCTGCGGCGCGATGGTCACATCGACGCCCTGCTCGTAGAACGAACGCTGGATCAACGCCAGCAGCGGCCAGACGCGCTCGGCATCCAGCTCGCGGGCCGTGACCAGGGCGCGGCAGGCCGGCTCGGTGTCGTAGACGAAGCCGTCAGGCATGGCCCCCTCGAAGCGGAACGGCTGGCCGGTAGCATCAGCCACCGCCTGCCAGTGTTCCAGGATGTACTTGCGAGTGGAGCTGTCCAGGGCGCTGCCGCCAGTGCGCAGCCCGCCCGGTACCAAGTGGGTAGGCACGCCTGCCTCACGCGCCTGGGCGATCAGGGCCGCAGCCACTGGCGCAAAACCCCAGCACCAGGAGCACATCGGGTCCATCACATAGATCAGGCGTGCAGACATGCTTCAAGCCTCAGCTTTGTAGTTGTAACCGATCGGGTGCGGCAGGTTGCGGGCCTTGGCCAGCTCGATCTGCTTCTGCCGGTCGATGGCACTGCGCCGGGTCTTCTCGCTTAGGCTGTCCCAGCAATGCGGGCAGCTGACACCTGGCGAATAGTGCTCGGACGCGCGCTCCTCTGCATTGATCGGGTGGCGGCAGGCGTGGCACTGGTCGTACTCGCCTTCGCTCAGGTCATGGCGCACCGTAACCCGGTTGTCGAAGACGAAGCAGTCGCCGTCCCACAGGCTTTCTTCCTGAGGCACTTCCTCGAAGTATTTCAGGATGCCGCCCTTAAGATGATAGACCGACTCGAAGCCTTCACCGAGCATGTAGCTGGAGGCCTTTTCGCAACGGATGCCGCCGGTGCAGAACATGGCGACCTTCTTGTGCTTGCTCGGGTCGAAATTGGCCTTGATGTACTCCGGGAACTCGCGGAAGGTTTCGGTCTTCGGGTCGATGGCGCCCTTGAATGTACCGATGGCCACTTCGTAGTCGTTGCGGGTGTCGATCAGCAGCACTTCCGGGTCGCTGATCAGGGCGTTCCAGTCCTTGGGCTCGACATAAGTGCCAACGGCCTGGTTGGGGTCTACGCCCGGCACGCCGAGGGTGACGATCTCTTTCTTGAGCTTGACCTTGGTGCGGTAGAACGGCTGTTCGTCGCAGTACGACTCTTTATGGTCGATATCGACCAGACGCGGGTCGTTGCGCAACCAGGTCAGCAGGCCATCAATGCCCTCCCGGGTGCCTGACACGGTGCCGTTGATGCCCTCCTGGGCCAGCAGCAGGGTGCCTTTGACGTTGTTGTCGAGCATGGTCTTGAGCAGCGGCTCGCGCAGCTCGACGTAGTCTTCCAGGGTGACGAACTTGTACAGCGCCGCGACGACGATGGCTTGAGACATGTAACGGAATCTCCAGGTGGTTGCCCTCGTAAGGGGCGGACCGGGTTTGACAGTTGCACAAAAAGCAGGGGGCCGCTAAGCGGCCCCCTTTGGGTGATGCAGATTCTACCAGAACAACAAAACGGTTTCAGTGCCCGCCGCCCGCACACACGGGCGAGGCTGGTGCAACGCCGACCTTGGCCCACTCTTCGGCGGTGTAGGTGTGGATGGCCAGGGCGTGGATCTCGCCCATCAGCTCACCCATGGTGGCGTACACCTT
Source organism: Pseudomonas sp. YQ_5 (assembly GCF_043103305.1). Taxonomy (NCBI): domain Bacteria; kingdom Pseudomonadati; phylum Pseudomonadota; class Gammaproteobacteria; order Pseudomonadales; family Pseudomonadaceae; genus Pseudomonas; species Pseudomonas sp. YQ_5. The sequence continues at coordinate 11,363 of NZ_JBICJS010000080.1, forward strand.
CTGGTGGCGCTTGACGCTGTTCAGCCCGGCGAACTGCTCGCTGACGATCACGGCCTTGTAGTGGGTCTCCTGACCACGACTGTGCATGTGACTTTCATTGAGCACTTCCAGGTGTTGCGGCGCCAGCGCGGCCAGTTGCTGTTCGATACGTTGTTGCATAGTCATTGCGGCGTACTCACTTCTTCGCTGGGGCAGCGGCCTTGCCTGCGTTCGGGTCCAGCTCTTTGGTCATGTCTTCCAGCAGCTTGTTCACCACTGGAACGGCTGGCTCCAGGCTCTGCTGGGTCAGCTGTGCCGACTGCTGGGTGACCTTGGGCATTTCACGCAGCACTTTCTTGCCCAGCGGCGATTCGTAGAACTTGACCAGGTCCTTCAGTTCCTGCTCGGTGAAGGTGCGGGTGTACAGGTCGACCATCTTCGGCTTCAGCTTGTTCCAGCCGATGGCGTTGTCCAGCGCGGCATTGGCCTTGGCCTGGTAGCTTTCCAGTACGGGCTGCTTGGCGGCCGGGGCCTTGGTCTGGGCGAAACGCTGGGCAAACATCTGCTGCACTTGCATGTACACCGGGGTGCCCAGCTTGTCGGCGTTGGCCAAGGTCAGGAATTTCTCGGCAGCAGCGTTGTGACTGGCGGTGGCAGCGAGCACCTGGCCGCTGGCGCAAACCAGGGCAACGGCGGCACAAAGGACACGGAGACGGGTCATTGCATTTCCTTCAAAGAGAGGGAGGCGGGCACCTCAGAGTAGAGCATTCTGCGCCGTGGTGGCGATGTGCTCAAGTGGCACGACGAGCGACGGAACCGCTCGGTCGAATCAGGGCCTAAACTGCGATTTCGAACTACACAGGAGTGAGTACAGAATGAGCCGTATCGAGACAGACAGCCTGGGCCCGGTCGAAGTTCCGGAGGACGCCTACTGGGGTGCGCAGACCCAGCGTTCGCTGATCAACTTCGCCATTGGCAAGGAGCGCATGCCCCGCGCGGTATTGCACGCCCTGGCACTGATCAAGAAGGCCGCGGCGCGCGTCAACGACCGCAATGGCGACCTGCCGGCCGACATCGCCCGGCTGATCGAGCAGGCCGCCGATGAGGTGCTGGATGGCCAGCACGACGATCAGTTCCCGCTCGTCGTCTGGCAGACGGGCAGCGGTACCCAGAGCAACATGAATGTCAACGAGGTGATCGCCGGGCGCGCCAACGAACTGGCCGGAAAAGGCCGTGGCGGCAAGGCGCCAGTACACCCCAATGACCACGTAAACCGCTCGCAGAGCTCCAACGACTGCTTCCCCACCGCCATGCACATTGCGGCAGCCCAGGCGGTGCATGAAAAGCTGCTGCCGGCCGTCACCGAACTGTCTTCGGGGCTGGCCGAGCTGTCGATGCGTCACCACAAGCTGGTGAAAACCGGCCGCACACACATGATGGACGCCACGCCGATTACCTTCGGCCAGGAAGTGTCGGCCTTCGTCGCCCAGCTCGATTACGCCCAGCGCGCCATCCGCGCCACCCTGCCGGCGGTGTGCGAACTGGCCCAGGGCGGTACTGCCGTGGGTACCGGGCTCAACGCTCCACAGGGTTTTGCTGAGGCCATCGCTGCCGAACTGGCGGCGCTGTCCGGGCTGCCGTTCATCACGGCACCCAACAAGTTCGCCGCTCTCGCCGGCCACGAACCGCTGACCAGCCTGGCGGGGGCCCTGAAGACCCTGGCCGTGGCCCTGATGAAAATCGCCAACGACCTGCGCCTGCTGGGGTCCGGCCCGCGCGCCGGGCTTGCCGAGGTGCGCCTGCCAGCCAACGAGCCGGGCAGCTCGATCATGCCGGGCAAGGTCAACCCCACTCAGTGCGAGGCGCTGTCGATGCTGGCCTGCCAGGTACTGGGCAACGACGCGGCCATCGGCTTTGCCGCCAGCCAGGGGCATTTGCAGTTGAATGTGTTCAAGCCGGTAATCATCCATAACCTGCTGCAGTCCATCGAGTTGCTGGCCGATGGTTGCCGCAACTTCCAGGCACATTGCGTGGCGGGTATCGAGCCGGATGCCGAGCAGATGGCCGCGCACCTGGAGCGCGGGTTGATGCTGGTGACGGCGCTGAACCCGCATATCGGCTATGACAAGGCGGCAGAAATTGCCAAGAAGGCTTACAGCGAGGGCACGACCTTGCGCGAGGCGGCATTGGCCTTGAAGTACCTGACCAATGAGCAGTTCGACCAGTGGGTGCGGCCGGAGGACATGCTGGCGCCGGGCGGCAAGGGCTGACTGCTCTGTAGCCTGTACCGGCCCTTTCGCGGGTAAACCCGCTCCTACGCCGAGAGGCGATCCATTGTAGGAGCGGGTTTACCCGCGAAAGGGCCGGTACAGGCAATCGACAGACCTAGGCCAACCGCGCCCTGCGGGCCCGCCAACCCGCCACCAGCGAGGGCCCCAGCGCCACCAGCGCCGAACCGAACACCACCGTGACCGCCCCCACATAGCCCAGGGCGTTGATGTCCTCGGCATGCACATAGTCAGGCCACACCAATGCCGCCAGCGCCACCGCAACGAAGGTCACCAGCGGGGTCAGCGCCAGCGTGGCACTTACCCGTGAGGCCTCCCAGTGCGCCAGCGCTTCGGCAAAGGCGCCGTATGCCACCAGGGTGTTCAGGCAACAGGCCAGCAGCAGCCAGCCTTGTACCGGGGTCAGTTGCAAGGCCTCCAGCGGGTGCACCCAAGGTGTCAGCAACGCAGCACAGCTGAGGTAGATCACCATCATCACCTGCTGCGAATGCCACACGGTCAGCAACTGCTTCTGGCTCAGGGCGTAGAACACCCAGATACTGGTCGCCAGCAAGATGGTCAATACGCCCGTGGTATAGGCACCCAGTGAAGTCAGCAATTCCTCCAGGCGCTGGTTGAAGAACAGGCCAAACCCTGCCAGCAGCACCAACAGCCCCATGCCCTGCCCCACACTGAAGCGCTCGCGGAACACGAACACGCTGGCCACCAGCAACAGCACCGGGCCGATCTGTACCACCAGTTGTGCGGTGCCCGGGCTAAGCAGTTTGAGACCGATCAGGTAAAGCACGTAGTTGCCCATCAGGCCGAACACCGCAACCAGCACCAGGCCCTTGCCCCTGGGCGCCAGTTTGCGGATGGACGGCAAACGCCGTTGAGCCGCCAGCCAGGCGAACAGCAGGCCACCGGAGACCAGCAGCCGGTACCAGGTGACGGTGATTGGGTCGACCACTTGCAATACCTGCTTGAGCTTGATCGGCAGGATGCCCCAGAGCAGCGCCGTCAGAAGTGCCAGGAACAGCCCATAGCCCCAGCGGCCAGAAGTGGTGTGCATAAAATCCTCGATCAAGCCCGTGGTAGGGGTGATTGAATTCTACGGGGTTGGAGGACGGTCACGGTGCAGAGTGCCGAGAAAAGAATTCATCAGGTCATTCTTCCAGGGCATGGCTGGGGGGCGAGGTGTTGCCTGTGCTGACCGCGAAAGCGCCAGAACAGGCAACATCACCTTCGGCTATTTCTTGTGCTTGGCAAACGCCTCTTCCAGCGCCTGGTTGATGGTGCGCAACACCTTCACCCGCGCCCAGCGCTTGTCATTGGCCTCCACCAGCGTCCACGGGGCAATCTCGCTGCTGGTACGGTCGACCATGTCGCCCACAGCCTGGCTGTACTCGCCCCACTTGTCGCGGTTGCGCCAGTCATCCTCGGTGATCTTGTAGCGTTTGAACGGAATCTGCTCTCGCTCTTCGAAGCGCTCCAGTTGGGTCTGCTGATCGATGGCCAGCCAGAACTTGACCAGCACAACGCCGGCATCCACCAACTGCTCTTCAAAGTCGTTGATCTCGCTGTAGGCACGCATCCAGTCAGCCGGGCTGCAGAAGCCTTCCACCCGCTCCACCAGCACCCGGCCATACCACGAGCGGTCGAAGATGGTGAACTTGCCACGTGCCGGGATGTGCCGCCAGAACCGCCACAGGTACGGCTGGGCGCGCTCTTCTTCGGTGGGTGCGGCAATCGGCACGATGCGGTACTGACGTGGGTCCAGCGCCGCCGCCACGCGTCGGATGGCGCCCCCCTTGCCGGCCGCGTCGTTGCCCTCGAACACCGCCACCAGCGCGTGCCGGCGCATGCGCTTGTCACGCAGCAGACCGGCCAGACGGGCCTGTTCGGTGATCAACTGTTCCTGATAGTCGGCCTTGTCCAGGCGCAACGTCATGTCCAGCGCGCCAAGCAGGCTGCGGTCGTCGATGCTATGGCTCAGCGGGGCCACGTTGCCCTGGTGCTTGCCCTTGGGATTATTGGCCAGCGCGGCTTGCAGGCTTTCCAGCAGAATGCGCCCCACCGCCAGGCTGCGGTAATTCGGGTCTACCCCTTCGATGATGTGCCATGGTGCATAGTCGCGGCTGGTGCGGCGCAGCACGCGCTCACCAAAGCGCACGAAGCGGTCGTACGTTTGCGACTGCTGCCAATCCAACGGGCTGATCTTCCAGCTGTGCAGCGGGTCGTCCTTGAGCGATTTCAGCCGTGCCTTCATCTGCTTCTTGGACAGGTGGAACCAGAACTTGATGATCAGCGCACCCTCATCGCAAAGCATCTCCTCCAGGCGTTCGGCACCGGTAATGGCCTGATCGAGCACGGCATCCTTGAACACCCCGTGTACCCGCCCCTGCAGCATCTGGCTGTACCAGTTGCCAAAGAACACACCCATCCGCCCCTTGGGTGGCAAGGCCCGCCAATAGCGCCAGGCGGGCGGGCGGGCCAGCTCTTCGTCGGTCTGCTGGTCGAAGGTGAGCACATCGATCATGCGCGGGTCCATCCACTCGTTGAGCAGCTTTACCGTCTCACCCTTGCCGGCGCCTTCGATGCCGTTGATCAGCACGATCACCGGAAACCGCGCCTGCTGCTTGAGTTCGTACTGGGCTTCGAGCAGGGCCTCGCGTAAAGCGGGTACCTCGGCGTCGTAAGCCTCCTTGTCGATGCTGTGGCCGATTTCGGCAGATTCGAACATGCACTGGCTCCTTCAATGGATAAGCAAGACTAGCGGATTTCATTTCTGCCTGTACGGGCCTCTTCACGAATGAACGCGCTCCCACAGCTCATCCGGATGGCATAAAATCCCGCCATCCGCTGCAACCGAGCCCACCATGCCCACCCTCCTCCAGCACGCCCAGATCGACTGGGACGACCAGGGCCGCCCCCATTCGCGGCACTATGACGACGTCTATTTCGCAGTCAACGAAGGCATCGAAGAAACCAAGCACGTGTTCCTCGGCCAGACCCGCCTGGCCGAGCGTTTTGCCAACCTGGCGCCGCATGCCTGCACGGTGATCGGCGAAACCGGCTTCGGCACCGGCATGAATTTTTTCTGCACCTGGCAGCTGTTTGACCAGCACGCACACAGCGACGCGCGCCTGCACTTCGTCAGCGTCGAAAAGTACCCACTCGCCCACGCCGACATGGCCCGCGCAGTAAGCCTGTGGCCTGAACTGGCCGCCTATACGGGGCCGCTGCTGGAGCAGTACGTGGCGGTGCACCCGGGCTTTCAGCAGTTCACCTTCGCCGATGGCAGGGTCACCCTGACCCTGTTGATAGGCGATGTGCTGGAACAGCTGCCGCAGCTCGATGCGCAGATCGATGTGTGGTTCCTCGACGGCTTCGCCCCCGCCAAGAACCCCGACATGTGGACCCCGGCGCTGTTTGCGCAACTTGCGCGGCTATCGCATCCGGGCACGGTGCTGGGCACCTTCACCACCACCGGCTGGGTACGCCGCAGCCTGGTCGAAGCTGGCTTCGCCATGAAGAAGGTGCCAGGCATCGGCAAGAAGTGGGAGGTGATGAGCGGCGCCTACGTCGGCCCCCTGCCCGGCCCATGCGCGCCCTGGTACGCGCGCCCCGCTGTTGCGCAGGGGCCGCGCGAGGTGCTGGTGATCGGTGCCGGACTTGCCGGCAGCAGCAGCGCCGCCAGCCTGGCCCGGCGTGGCTGGCAGGTTACCGTGCTGGAGCGCCACGAAGCCCCGGCCCAGGAAGCTTCGGGCAACCCGCAAGGGGTGCTGTACCTCAAGCTGTCCGCCCATGGCACCGCACTGTCGCAGATGATCCTGTCCGGGTTCGGCTACACCCGGCGCCAACTGCAGCGGTTGCAGCGCGGCCGTGACTGGGATGCCTGCGGGGTGCTGCAACTGGCCTTCGACAGCAAGGAGGCCGAACGCCAGGGCAAGCTGGCTGTCGCCTTCGACCACGGCTTGCTGCACTGCCTGGCGCGCGCCGAGGCCGAAGCCATCGCCGGCGTGGCGTTGCCTGGCGGCGGGTTGTTCTACCCCGAAGGTGGCTGGGTGCACCCACCGGCGCTGTGCCAGCAGCAGTTGCAGCACCCCGGTATTCACCTGGTGGCCCACCAGGAAGTGCTCGAACTGCGCAAAGTGGGTGAACGGTGGCAGGCCTGGGCTGGCGACCAACTATTAGCCAGCGCTCCAGTGGTGGTCCTGGCCGGCGCGGCCGATGTGCGGCGCTTCGAACCTTGCGCGCAGTTACCACTCAAGCGCATTCGTGGGCAGATCACCCGCTTGCCGGCCACCGCCAGCAGCCAGGCGCTACGCACCGTGGTGTGCGCGGAGGGCTATGTGGCACCGCCGCGCGAGGGTGAACATACACTGGGGGCAAGTTTTGACTTCCACAGTGAAGACCTTGCGCCGACGGTGGCCGAGCACCGGGGCAACCTGGCGTTGCTGGATGAAATTTCTACTGACCTGGCCCGGCGCCTGGGCGTGGCCGAGCTGAACCCCGAGCAACTGCAAGGGCGCGCGGCGTTCCGTTGTACCAGCCCGGATTATTTGCCGATTGTCGGGCCGATGGCTGACGCGCAGGCGTTTGCCGAAGCTTATGCCGCGTTGGGGCGTGATGCCCGGCAGGTGCCGGATGTGGCCTGCCCTTGGCTGGAGGGGTTGTATGTGAACAGCGGGCATGGGTCGCGCGGGTTGATCACGGCACCTTTGAGCGGGGAACTGGTGGCCGCCTGGGTGTGCGGCGAGCCGTTGCCGTTGCCGCGGGAGGTGGCGCAGGCGTGTCATCCGAACCGGTTTGCCTTGCGCAGGCTGATCCGGGGGAAGTGATTGCTTCGGGCGCATGGCGTTGAATTTATTGCGCCGGTGAGATCGAGCGCCGCCCGCGCGGCGCATCGCGAGCTGCGCTCGCTCCTACGTTTGTTTCGGGCCAATTATTCCTGGGGGATTTGCGCGCGAACGCTTTGGTGTATGACTCTGTATTGCGTCGTACAAGCAAGGCGGTCGCGCGCGCCTGTTACAGGCGTTACTGGCCCGAAACAAACGTAGGAGCGAGCGCAGCTCGCGATGCGCTGCGCACGCGGCGCTCGATTTCTGCAATACTGCGAGATCCCAGGCAATAACCTGCCACCTCAACCTTATATAACAAACTGTTCTAAAACTCTAAAAAAGCAAACAGGTCAGTTCATTAAGGTGCCCTAATCCGGGGCATCACCTCCCCAACGGAAAAACCGGTAAGGACTTATGTGCGGATTAGCAGGAGAATTACGTTTCACCCCCATCGACCAAGCCCCTCGCCCAGCCGACCTGGCTGCGGTAGAGCGCATTACCCATCACCTGGCCCCGCGTGGCCCGGATGCCTGGGGCTTCCATAGCCAAGGCCCGATCGCCCTGGGCCACCGGCGGCTGAAAATCATGGACCTGTCCGACGGCTCGGCGCAGCCGATGGTCGACAACACCCTGGGCCTGTCATTGGCCTTCAACGGCGCCATCTACAACTTCCCCGAACTGCGCGAGGAACTACAGGCACTGGGCTACAGCTTCTGGTCCGACGGCGACACCGAGGTGCTGCTCAAGGGCTACCACGCCTGGGGCGCTGCCCTGCTGCCCAAGCTCAACGGCATGTTTGCCCTGGCCATCTGGGAGCGCGACAACCAGCGCCTGTTCCTGGCCCGCGACCGCCTCGGCGTCAAACCCCTGTACCTGTCGCGCAACGGCGAGCGCCTGCGCTTTGCCTCGACCCTGCCGGCACTGCTCAAGGGTGGCGACATCGACCCGATGCTCGACCCGGTGGCACTCAACCACTACCTGAATTTCCACGCTGTGGTACCGGCACCGCGCACCCTGCTGGCCAACGTGCAGAAACTGGAGCCTGGCACCTGGATGCGCATCGACCGGCATGGCGAAGTGGAGCGCCAGGTCTGGTGGCAACTGCACTACGGCCCCCACCCCGACGAGCGTGAACTGGACCTGGAAGGCTGGACCACCCGCGTGCTTGACGCCACCCGGGACGCCGTAGCCATCCGCCAGCGGGCTGCTGTGGATGTTGGCGTATTGCTGTCCGGTGGGGTCGACTCCAGCCTGCTGGTCGGCCTGTTGCGCGAAGTGGGGGTGGAAGACCTGTCGACCTTCTCCATCGGCTTCGAGGATGCCGGCGGCGAGCGCGGCGACGAGTTCCAGTACTCCGACCTGATCGCCAGGCACTACGGCACCCGCCACCACCAACTGCGCATTGCCGAACACGAGATCATCGACCAGTTGCCGGCCGCGTTTCGCGCCATGAGCGAGCCGATGGTCAGCCACGACTGCATCGCGTTCTACCTGCTGTCGCGGGAAGTGGCCAAGCACTGCAAGGGCGTACAGAGCGGCCAGGGTGCCGACGAGCTGTTCGCCGGTTACCACTGGTACCCGCAGGTGGACGGCGCCGACGACGCCTATGCTGCCTACCGGGATGCGTTCTTCGACCGCAGCCACGCCGAATACCGCGACACCGTGCAGGCCCCCTGGCTGCTGGAAACCGACGCCGCCGGCGACTTCGTACGCGAACACTTCGCCCGCCCCGGCGCACCGGCTGCCGTGGACAAGGCCCTGCGCCTGGACAGCACCGTGATGCTGGTCGACGACCCGGTCAAACGGGTGGACAACATGACCATGGCCTGGGGCCTGGAGGCGCGCACGCCGTTCCTCGATTACCGCCTGGTGGAACTGTCGGCACGCATTCCCGCACGCTTCAAGCTGCCCGACGGCGGCAAGCAGGTGCTCAAGCAGGCGGCGCGACGGGTGATCCCGCATGAGGTGATCGACCGCAAGAAGGGTTACTTCCCGGTACCGGGCCTGAAGCATCTGGAAGGTGCCACCCTGGGCTGGGTACGCGAGCTGTTGACCGACCCCAGCCAGGACCGAGGGTTGTTCAACCCGGCCATGCTCGACCGCCTGCTAAGCAACCCGCACGGCCAACTGACGCCATTGCGCGGTTCCAAGCTGTGGCAACTGGCGGCGCTTAACCTGTGGTTGAGCGAACAAGGAATCTGACCGATGAAAGCCCATGAAATCGCTTATGGTCAGCGCCTGCTGCGCGGCCAGGCGCCGTCTTATGAGCGCCTGCAAGCGCGCTTGGCCGGCGACGGCAGCCAGCCCCACGACCAACCGCGTGCCGTGCACTGCGGCTGGGGCCGGCTGCTGATAGGCCACACTTACCCCGACCCGGTTTCCCTGGCCGAGGATTTGCTCGACGAGCACCCGGGCGAACGCGACATCGCCCTGTACGTGGCCGCACCGCAGCAGGTGCTGGCCCAGGCCCCACAGCAGCTGTTCCTCGATCCGTCCGACACCCTGCGCCTATGGTTCACCGACTACCGCCCGGCGCAGCGGGTATTTCGCGGCTTCCGCGTGCGCCGGGCACAGAACCCCGCCGACTGGCAGGCAATCAACACCCTGTACCAGGCGCGCGGGATGCTCCCCGTCGACGCCGAGCTGCTTACCCCCCGACACTTGGGTGGCCCGGTGTACTGGCTGGCAGAGGACGAAGACAGCGGCTCGGTGATCGGCAGCGTCATGGGCCTGAACCACACCAAAGCGTTCGATGACCCCGAGCATGGCAGCAGCCTGTGGTGCCTGGCGGTGGACCCACACTGCACCCGCCCGGGCGTGGGCGAGGTGCTGGTGCGCCACCTGATCGAACACTTCATGAGCCGTGGCCTGGCCTACCTGGACCTGTCGGTGCTGCACGACAACCGCCAGGCCAAGCGCCTGTACCAGAAACTGGGTTTTCGCAACCTGCCCACCTTCGCAGTCAAGCGCAAGAACGGTATCAACGAGCAGTTGTTCCTCGGGCCTGGCCCGCAAGCCGACCTCAACCCCTATGCACGCATCATCGTCGACGAGGCGCTACGCCGCGGCATCGAAGTGCAGGTGGATGACGCCGCTGGCGGCCTGTTCACCCTGAGCCTGGGCGGGCGGCGCATTCGCTGTCGGGAATCGCTCAGCGACCTGACCAGTGCCGTGACCATGACCCTGTGCCAGGACAAACGCCTGACCCAGCACGCGCTGCACAACGCTGGGCTGCAGGTGCCAGCGCAACAGCTGGCGGGCAATGCCGATGACAACCTGGCGTTTCTCGACGAGCATGGCGCGGTGGTGGTCAAGCCGGTCGATGGCGAGCAAGGCCAGGGCGTGGCGGTGAACCTGACCTGCATCGACGACATCACCCGTGCCGTGGCGCACGCCCGCCAGTTCGACAGCCGCGTGCTGCTGGAAAGCTTCCACGCCGGGTTCGATCTGCGCATCGTGGTGATCGGCTACGAGGTGGTGGCCGCCGCCATCCGTCACCCGGCGCAGGTGCTGGGCGACGGCAAACACAGCGTGCGCCAGTTGATCGAAGCCCAGAGCCGTCGCCGCCAGGCCGCCACCGGTGGCGAAAGCCGCATTCCGCTGGACGACGAAACCGAGCGCACCTTGCGCGCAGCAGGCGTTGGTTATGACGACGTGTTGCCGGCCGGCCAGCGCCTGGCCGTGCGGCGTACGGCCAACCTGCACACCGGCGGCACCCTGGAGGACGTCACCGAACGCCTGCACCCGGTGCTGGCCGATGCTGCCGTGCGCGCGGCACGGGCACTGGAAATTCCGGTGGTGGGGCTGGACTTCATGGTGCGTGATGCCGGGCAGCCGGAGTACGTGATCATCGAGGCCAACGAACGTGCTGGCCTGGCCAACCATGAACCGCAGCCCACGGCCGAGCGTTTTATCGACCTGCTGTTTCCCCATAGCCGGCCTTTGGCGTAAACCCGTGCCGGCCTCTTCGCGGGCAAGCCCGCTCCCACAGGGATATCACCGCCCTTGAAGGTTGCGTTGTACCTGTAGGAGCAGATTTCCCGCGAAGGCAGCGCTGTACCTGTAGGAGCGGGCTTGCCCGCGAAGAGGCCAGCACAGGAGTAAAGGAGTCCCCAACATGTCCGAGCGACACCCCGAACCCGATCTCGACTACCTCAAACGCGTGCTGCTGGAAATGCTCGCCATCCCCAGCCCCACCGGTTTCACCGACACCATCGTGCGCTACGTGGCCGAACGCCTTGACGAACTGGGCATCCCCTTCGAGCTGACCCGCCGCGGCACCATTCGCGCCACCCTCAAAGGTCGGCAGGCCACCCCCGACCGCGCCGTCTCTGCCCACCTGGATACCATCGGCGCCAGCGTGCGCCAGTTGCAGGACAATGGCCGCCTGGCCCTGGCGCCGGTCGGTTGCTGGTCCAGCCGTTTTGCCGAAGGCAGCCGGGTTAGCGTGTTCACCGATACCGGGGTATTCCGTGGCAGCGTGCTGCCGCTGATGGCCAGCGGGCATGCCTTCAACACGGCCATCGACCAGATGCCGATCAGCTGGGACCACGTGGAAGTGCGCCTGGATGCCTACTGCGCCACACGCGCCGACTGTGAGGCACTGGGCGTGAGCATTGGTGATTTCGTGGCCTTCGACCCCTTGCCCGAGTTCACCGAAAGCGGCCACATCAGCGCCCGTCACCTGGACGACAAGGCTGGCGTAGCCGCATTGCTGGCGGCATTGAAGGCCGTGGTGGAAAGCGGCCGCCAGCCGCTGATCGACTGCCACCCGCTGTTCACCATCACCGAGGAGACCGGCTCAGGTGCAGCCGGCGCCCTGCCCTGGGACGTCAGCGAGTTCGTCGGCATCGACATCGCCCCGGTGGCGCCTGGGCAGGCGTCCAGCGAGCATGCGGTCAGTGTGGCCATGCAGGACTCGTCGGGGCCTTACGACTACCACCTGTCCCGGCACCTGCTGAAACTGGCCGGCGACCACGACTTGCCGGTGCGGCGCGACCTGTTCCGCTATTACTTCAGCGATGCCCATTCGGCAGTGACCGCCGGGCACGATATTCGTACCGCGCTGGTGGCCTTTGGTTGCGATGCCACCCATGGTTACGAGCGCACCCATATCGACAGCCTGGCAGCGCTGAGCCGGCTGTTGTCAGCCTACCTGCTGAGCCCGCCCGTGTTTGCCAGCGACTCGCAGCCGGCCAATGCATCGCTCGAGCGCTTCAGCCACCAGCTGGAACATGATGCGCAGATGGAAAGTGACACGCGGGTACCGGCGGTGGACAGCCTGGTCGGAAACAAAGGCTAAACGCTCATGGGGCTGCAAAGCGGCCCCAACACCTCGAATGTTTCGCGTAGCATGCTCATACCCACTTCAGACACCACCCGACCATGCTGATCCCCTACGACCAACTGCAAGCCGAAACCCTGACCCGCCTGATCGAGGACTTCGTCACCCGCGACGGCACTGACAACGGCGACGATACCCCGCTGGAAACCCGCGTGCTGCGAGTACGCCAGGCGTTGGCCAAAGGCCAGGCTTTCATCCTTTTCGACCTGGAAAGCCAGCAGTGCCAGTTGCTGGCCAAGCATGATGTGCCCCGCGAACTGCTCGAATAGCAGGTCTGGCCTGTTCAGGCCTTGTTCTGCTTGGACGCCTTGATGCGCTTGTAAACTTCGGCTCGATGCACCGGCACCTCACGCGGGGCATCCACACCAAAGCGCACCACGCCGTCCCGGGTCTCCACCACCATGATCCGGATATCATCGCCAATCATGATGACCTCCCCCACTTCACGCCCTATTACCAGCATGTTCCGATCCTCCTGCAAAAGGGAAAACCGGAGCCTGCCCCGTAGGCATTCAGCTACTCAATAGCTCCACTGCGATTCAGAAGCCCCTTACGCATTTGAGTAACTTCTCCTACAGACCTATCATCGCGACTGGGCTTTTGCCCGCATTTTCACCGCCATTTCGGCCATCTCGTCATACAGCCGCTCAGGGGCCTGGCGTTTCAGTTGCCAGGCCTGGCGCCCTGCCTCATGGGGCAGGATAAGGAACTCGCCTGCAGCGACCTGCTGATGGATATAGTCGGCAATGTCCGCCGCACTGATCGGCGAACCTTCGAGCAACTTGCCCACCTGTGCCTTCATCGCCGGGTTCGGCCCGCGGAACGAGTCCAGCAGGTTGGTCTGGAAGAACGACGGGCACACCACGTGCACCGCCACCTCAATCTGGCGCAACTCCACCAGCAGGCTTTCCGACAATGCCAGCACACCGGCCTTGGCCACGTTGTAGTTGCTCATGCCCGGGCCCTGCATCAGTGCAGCCATCGAGGCGACGTTGATAATGCACCCCTTGCTGCGCTCCAGCAGCGGCAGGAACGCCTTGCAACCCTTGACCACGCCCATCAGATTGACGGCGATCTGCCAGTCCCAGTCTTCCAGCGACAGCTCGGCGAAGAACCCGCCCGAAGCGATACCGGCGTTGTTGACGATCACATCGACCCCACCAAATTTCTCTTCGCAGGCCTGGGCAAGGGCCGTCAGCTGGCTATAGTCGCGCACATCGCAGCGCTGGACGAAGCCGTCGCCACCGGCCTGATGAACCTGCTCCAGCGTTTCGCGCAGGCCGGTTTCGTTAACATCGGCCAGTGCCAGGCGCCAGCCCTCACGTGCCCAGCGCAGGGCAATCTCGCGGCCGAGGCCGGATCCGGCGCCGGTGATCATGATGCGTTTTTGCATGGTCGCAGGCCTTGTTCTGACAGGTAGTCCGATGAGTCTAATCAAGGCGTTGCCATCCAGCAGGATTCATCAGGGTAGTGAATGGGCGGGCATGATTGGGTAGACGGCTGCACGGGGATGGAATCTTTGCCAACCCGCACCGGTCCGAATTATCGAGAGGCCAGCATTCTCAGGCTCTTGCCCCCTAATCATGCAAGGACTTTGACATGACCACGATCCTTATCATCATCCTGATTCTGCTGCTGATCGGTGGCTTACCGGTCTTCCCCCACTCGCGCAGCTGGGGCTATGGCCCTTCCGGCATTATTGGCGTGGTGTTGGTGATTCTGCTGGTACTGCTGTTGCTTGGGATGATATGACGCGCTGCGGATAGCCACTTCATCCAACCATTTGAGGTGAATGGCAAGCGGGTCGCAACACCCGGTTGCCGTCCTACAGGTTCGCATCGAACACCATCGTCACGACAGCTTGATACTCGATACCAGGCAACATGTCCTGTTCCTGGGTGTGGCCGCGAGGGTATACATGAAAATGCAACTGCCCTTGGCTGCCGGTCACACCCTCTGGCGGGACTTCCAGGCTCATGGCGTTCTCAGCTCCACCAAAGGACATTGCCTGCCGATACAGCGAACGGCCATGGTAGGAAACACCTGGCAAAGTCATGGCCAGATACAGCGGTATGTCATGGCCCTTGGCCGAGCGTAAATTGCACGTGCTGCCCAGCCCCGTGCTGCACAGCGCCCAGACGTTGAAAGGCCCACTGGCAGTCAGGCTGAAGGTCACGTCTTTTTCCAGCTTGTCTGCCGCACCCCGCCCTCGGCTCCCATGCCCCTGCGCGTGCCGCGGCACCAGAGCCACCTGCTCGGAACCCGGCTCAAAACGCACCTCAAGGTCATGCACCACCTCCAGTTCGACGTTGATCGCCACTGAATCGTCCGTGAGCCCGGAGACCGTTCGGCTCGAACCCAGGCTTATATCCCTGTCAGGGCCTATCGAATAGACCACGCGCCCTCGGTACACGCCCGACTTCAAGCTCGCCGGTAAAGGCGTCTTCAACCTGTAGCCCAGCGTCAGGTGACTCACGTGGTAAGTGCTCGCATTCGCCGCGTTGACGTTGGCCCAGCACCCGTTGCTGGCTGGCGACCACAGAAACAGGCGATGGGCCGCGCTGGCCAACGCAACCTGGCAACCACTCGAGTCCAGGCTCGTGCGCGCCGCAAGCGTCGGTGCCCCATCGTCCGAAGTCACCGCACCGCCCAGGTGGGTAATGGCAAAGTCCATGCTGACTTGCTCACCGGTCTGGTCACGGACCATCAGTAGCGTAGTCGGCTGGACAGGGGCCGAGAGGTAGAAGCCGTCGGCGCCTTCGCCATCGACTGTTTTCGAGTACTCGACCCCCACATCCAGCAGGTCCTGCAGCGGATCGCCACAAAGCTGCGGCAACTGAGTACACACAGGGGACGACCGGGGCGTCAGGTTTTCAAACTGCCGGGTCTCGCCGCGGTAACGCAGCTTGAGCGTAATATCGGCCGCTTGCGCCCACGACGAACCCAACATGCCAGACAGCAGTACCAGCATTGCACACTTGCGAAACATGCCCCTACCTCTCACTCTGCCTTGAAGCTCATGGCCTTGCGTGCATCGCCTTCCACCAGCTCGAAGCGGTATTCGACACCGGGCTTCTCGACGAACTCGCGCTTACGCCCGGGGCGAAGATGGTGCTTGGCCGGAGGCTCACACTCCTCCTCGTTCAGCACACAGACCTGGACGTTGTCGAGCAGCACCGTCGCATTGCCCTCGTTGCGCACGGTCCATTTCCCCCCCGCTCGCTCGATCGAGGTCTGGTACCGCGTGGCAGCAGGTTTGGTAATCAAAATGGTGCCGTAGCCAGCCAGAAACTGCACACCTGCACTGAGTTCTTTGCGGTAAGACTCAAGCTCCGTTTCATCCAGCGCGAAGCTGTCATCCCGTTCCGGTACTACCGGGATGAAGCGCAGCCGGTAGTAACGCTCCTGGTCTCGTTCACCGCGATACAGCAGCCGCACGGCCTGCATGCCACGTGCCGGGATGATCATCCGCGCAGGGCTGGCAACAACACTGCGCTGATCGAAGGGCAGCTCATCGACGTCCACCTCACGGGGTTCGGCCTGGCCGTCGTAGACCAGCTCCAGCACGCTGACCTTGACGAACGCAGTACTGTCCCCCCGGTTGTAGATACGTTTGGCATAGGTGCCCTTGCCTGGTTCGAGGTAGTCATAAAGCGCGCCGACATCCAGCTGTGGCCCGGCCTGGGCAAACCACGGCAGCATCAGCGCTACGAACAACAAGGGTGACAAGTGAAATGTGAACCTGTGCATCTTCAACCTCTGTTTACTCAATATCGAATCCACCGGCCCGGGAATCGGGCCCTCTACAGCGTTATGCCGAATGGCGGCTCAGCCCACACTGGGCACACACCGCTGATCACCCACAATCAGCAAGTCATCCTCGCGATCAAAGTTGTCCGGCGGTAATGTCAGAAGGCAGTTGCCTGCCGTGCCATGGCGAATTTCCAAGGTGGGCCGTGACTCACTCATTTCCACGTTGAAATAGCCATCCGCCTCGACAACCGTGCGCCCGGCGTCATTGACCACATGCGCGCCGTGCAGTGGCTGGCCTTGCCCGTCCAGCAGCCGGCCAAACACAGTGACCGTTCGCATGACCTTCACTGTGTGGTACCCCACCCCACCGCGGTTGAGGTGGTAGTCCACAGCAAGGGGTTGGATCTGTGCTGGCGGCACGTCCTTCGTGTCGAAGTCGAAGCGCACATGGCCAGACTTGAACGCCGTCACCGGTACGATATTGCGCCCGGGGTGCAGCACTGCACTCATGCCCTGGCCATCGTTGGCGCGCAGCTTCACACCGTGCAGATCGCTTTCGACATCGATGATCAAACCGGCTTCGAGCGGCAGGCTGCTGCCACCCATGGCCAGCTTCCCGTCGCCAAGCGCCAGGGTGCTTTCCAGGTTGAGGCCACCGCTGAGGTTATTGTTGAAAGAGGAACTCTGGGCATAGGCATCGCCCTGCAGCGCCTGGCTGTGGAAGCGCCCATTGGCCGTCAGGCTGGTGCCATAGCCGTCGAGCGTCGCGCTGCCCCCCAGGCTGTGCACGGGGCCCAGGTCGACGTTCTGCCGATACCACAGCGAAGCGTAGGGGTCATTGCCCCCCTCACGCGAGGCGCGGCTACCCACATCGACCCCAAGCTGCCTGCCATCGCGCTCAAGCTTCATGCTTACAGCAACGTTGACGCCGCGGCTGCGGACACCAGCGCTGCTGCGCGTTCCAGGCCTGTCGAAAAGTGACAGGCGAACACTGCTCTGATGCCCCCGCAGCTTCCCGTAGAACGCCCAGCTCAGGTCGGCACCCAGGCCGCTTGCCGAGCCCGCACTGTGTTCCAGGCGCAGCGTCGCTGAACTGCGCGCGGTTATCCGCTGGTTGATCGAAAAGGCGGTGCGGCTGCGCACCTGGCGCTGTGAAGTATCGTCGCGACCACTACTGCCAGGTTCCAGCCAGGTCTGGTTGTGGCTCAGCAGCAACGAGCCCCAAGGATGGGTGTAGGTCAACTGCAGATCGCCGCCGTTGCCCAGGCCCTGGGTCTGATTGAGGCTGGCGTAAAGCTTGAACCGTTCATGCACGTCCCAGTCCAGCGAGGTACCCAACTGCAGGTCAGCATCGACCTGTTGCACTGACAGCCCCAGCACCGCAGCAGGATGCATCAGGTAGTTGGAAAGGGCCCCGAACACCGGGCTCTGTTCACGTTCGCCATCCCCGTTGCTCAGCAGCTCGACCTGCTGGCCCAGGTAAAGGTTGTAACGCCAGCGGTTATCCATGTTCTGCCACCGGCTGGGCTTGTAGATGGACGCTTCGCTGCGCGAGGTCTCCAGGCCGTCTTCGAGCAAACGCAGCTCTACATCATAGATGCCGCCAGGCAATACCCGCGTGTCGAGCGCCTGTAAACCGGCCTGTACCGGCTGACTGTTGATCAGCGAACCATTGCGATAGATTTCGACGATACCCGGGCGGTTCGGCGTGACATAGACCGGGATGGCGCTGGCTTGGCCATTGTCGACCAGCAGGCTGTCACTGCTGCCCAGCATCAAGCCAAGCGTGCTATCAGGGCGGCGCCCGAGCAGCGCTGGCTGGCGCACCAGGCCTTGTGAGTCAGTGGAGAAGTAACCCAGCCGAAAGAAATGCGCTTCATGCAGGCTCTGCGCGTAAAGCTGGTTCATGCGGTAACGCATATCGCCTTGCTCAGATGGGCTACGATCCACGCGTGCATCGGCAAGCGTCGTCCAGTTATGCAGGTTGCCCTGACCGAGCAGGCCGATTCTGCCCGTGGTCTGATTGCCATCATTGACCAGGTTGAGCTGGTTACGCAGCAGCAACCCAGCGTCACTCTGCTCCGGGAGGCGGTGAAAGAGCGCGTCCTGCTCCCGCTTCTCGGCATTGGACGTCAGCAATGACAACTGGGAATTAGCCAGGCTGTAATGGATAGCCTGCAACCCGTCCGGGCAGTTTTGCAGGCAGTCGCCCAGCATGCGCCCGCCCTCCAGGCGCTGTTGCCATAACTGCCTGAGTGTGGCCGGCTCTGTGCTCTGCTCAGTGTCGGTAAACGCCAGCAACTGCACACGGTTATCACGGCTCAGCACCACCATGGCATCGCCGAGGTAGCGTTGATCCAGCTCCACTCGCACGGCAAGTGGCACATCGAAAAAGTGCGCCTCGAAGTCTTCTGGCAAACGCCCGAATGTATTCAGATCAATGGCATTGGACGCGCGCGCGGCCAACACTTCGAGGGGCAAAAGGCAGGCAGCACCCAGCAGCCAGACAGCGAGTGCGCGGCCGGGTGCAGCAAACTGGAACATGATTCAATCCACTTCAACACCTGCCCCTACACTGGTAAACATCCAGTAAGTTGAGGCAGGCGGCACTGCTTCAATCAAAGGCTGCTGGAGGAAGTTTCAAACAACACGCTCACTGTCCCGGCATACTCACCCTTTACATAACCATTGCCGGGCTTTATGGCATTAAACGTAATGGGAAGATCATTGCCAACTTTAGCATCTTCCGCGCTCATGACCTCCGCGGGCGTCAACTCCATCTTTTTATCCCCAACAGTGATGATAAGATCAATCTTCTCGTCGGTTTGTGGGTCTTGCAGCGATGCCGTGTGCAGCAGGTGGGCCTGAATAGCGCCGACATCACTCTGTGCCGAGAACTTTTCACTGACCGCCTTGAAGTCTTCGCGCTCCGACTCATATTCAAGTGTCACGCCTTTATCCAGCCAGTCCCCTACGGGGGTCACTGAAAAATCATTCCCGGGAATGATCGCCGTCACTGAAATATTCTGGGTGATCGGCTCAGGGGCGGACGCGACAGCGGCACCGGCAAACAATGCAAGGAACGGGACAGCCAATACATAGGATTTCACATCAAACTTCCTTTAACGGTTGCACAACAAATAGCGGGCACACTGGAGCACCCGAATGGAATTGCGAATCAGGGCGCCCCTGTTTCGAACATCAAGGTGGCTTGCGTGACATAGGTGCCGGGTATGCGAGTCGACGACGCTTCCGGCATCGGATAGAACCTGAATTGAATGCTTTTTCCCTGAGCGGCTTCAGCAGCACTGACGATTTCAACCGGTGCAGTGCCCATTCTTTTGCGATTCAACATGATGTGGTATCGACGGGGCGCTTCTCCACCGCCCACCCGGGTAAACCGATACTCCGAACGGTCGGTTTTCGCGTAGATCGGGCCGTAGGTACTTTTTACAAACACCTCTTTTTCAATTTGCTTGAAGACACCCCGGTCCGGGTCATATTCAGCCTGAAGTACGTCCTCCCACCAACTGTCAACCGAGTTCACCTGAAACTCTGGAACCGACACGACAGCCTGGACACTGATGTCCTGCGGTATTTCCTTCGCCCCGGCAGCGCCCGCCACGCCAAGGAGAGCGAAGGTGATCAAACAGCGTAACTTCATTGAACATTCCCCAAATGTGCCGACATCTATAGAGCACTTACGACATGAGGAGACTTTATGGGCAGAGCATGAGTATGTATGTAGGCTATTTCTGACTGCATAAAATAAAAAACGCCCCGACAGGCGGGGCGTTTTTCAGTGCAGGGGTTGACGTTAGTGCGAGACCGCCCCGCTGGCACCCAGGCCAGTCTGCGAACGCACGAACTGCGGGAAGAACAGCGCGCGCTCATCCTCAGCCGCCTTGGACTTGTCGGTGACCGAGAAGAACCAGATGCTGACGAAGGCAATGGCCATCGAGAACAGCGCCGGGTACTCGTACGGGTAGATTGCCTTCTCGTGGCCGAGAATCTGTACCCAGATGGTCGGGCCAAGGATCATCAGCGTCACCGCACTCACCAGGCCCAGCCAGCCGCCGATCATGGCGCCGCGGGTGGTCAGCTTCTTCCAGTACATCGAAAGCAGCAGTACCGGGAAGTTGCAGCTGGCTGCAATGGAGAACGCCAGGCCGACCATGAAGGCAATGTTCTGCTTCTCGAACAGAATCCCCAGGCCGATCGCCAGCACACCCAAGGCGACAGTGGTGATCTTCGATACGCGGATCTCGTCCTTGTCGTTGGCTTTGCCCTTGCGCCAGACGCTGGCGTACAGGTCGTGGGACACTGCCGAGGCACCGGCCAGGGTCAGGCCAGCCACCACCGCCAGGATGGTGGCAAAGGCCACCGCCGAGATGAAGCCGAGGAACACACTGCCACCCACCGCATTGGCCAGGTGCACCGCAGCCATGTTGTTGCCGCCCAGCAGAGCGCCTGCGGCGTCCTTGAATTCCGGGTTGGTGCTGACCAGCAGGATAGCGCCAAAGCCAATGATGAAGGTGAGGATGTAGAAGTAGCCGATGAAGCCGGTGGCGTACAGCACGCTCTTGCGCGCTTCCTTGGCATCACTGACGGTGAAGAAGCGCATCAGGATGTGCGGCAGACCGGCAGTACCGAACATCAGTGCCAGGCCCAGGGAGAATGCCGAGATCGGGTCCTTGACCAGGCCGCCGGGGCTCATGATCGCCTCACCCTTGGCGTGTACCTTGATCGCTTCGGTGAACAGCGTGTTGAAGTCAAAGCCCACGTGCTTCATGACCATCAGCGCCATGAAACTGGCACCGGACAGCAGCAGCACAGCCTTGATGATCTGTACCCACGTAGTGGCCAGCATGCCACCGAACAGCACGTACAGGCACATCAGGATACCCACCATGACCACCGCTACATGGTAGTCCAGGCCGAACAGCAACTCGATCAGCTTGCCGGCGCCGACCATTTGCGCGATCAGGTAGAACGCCACCACCACCAGCGAACCGGAGGCCGACAAGGTGCGGATTTCCTTTTGCCCGAGGCGGTACGAGGCCACGTCGGCAAAGGTGTACTTGCCCAGGTTGCGCAAGCGTTCGGCAATCAGGAAAAGAATGATCGGCCAGCCGACCAGAAAACCGATCGAGTAGATCAGGCCGTCATAACCCGAGGTGAACACCAGCGCGGAAATACCCAGGAACGAGGCGGCTGACATGTAGTCGCCAGCGATCGCCAAACCGTTCTGGAAGCCGGTGATCTTGCCGCCGGCAGCATAGTAGTCCGATGCCGACTTGTTGCGCTTGGAGGCCCAGTAGGTGATGCCGAGCGTGAAGGCGACGAAGGTCACGAACATGGCAATGGCGGAAACGTTCAGCGGTTGTTTCTGCACCTCGCCGGTCAGGGCATCTGCGGCCCACACGGCGGGTGCAAAGGCTCCGCAGGCCAGTACGGCCAGGGCTTTGACAGAGCGAATCATTGTTGCGCCTCCTTCAGGATTTCCTTGTTCAGCTCATCGAACTCGCCGTTGGCGCGGCGCACGTAGATGGCGGTCAGGACGAATGCCGAGACGATCAGGCCGACGCCCAGGGGAATGCCCCAGGTAATCGATGACTCAGGACTGAGCTTGGCGCCCAGCACATGAGGACCGTAGGCGATCAGGAGGATGAAGGCGCAGTACAGGCCGAGCATGATCGCCGAGAGAATCCAGGCGAACCGTTCGCGTTTGGTGACCAGCTCCTTGAAACGGGGGCTGTTTTGTATCGAGAGGTAAATGCTGTCGTTCATTGTTTTTGTCCTAGCAGCACAGGTAGGGGAAGAACCCACACCCTTACTTTATGCGGCTGCCGGACGCCAACCAGACGACCTTAGTCTTAGATGCAACGGTGTTTTACCGATTGCGTAACAAAGAAGAGATTTGGCCAGGGGTGGCAAGGGACCGGTTCAGGTTTTGCGGTCGGGCATAAAACCAGCGCCGCCCGCGCGGCGCATCGCGAGCTGCGCTCGCTCCTCCGTTTGTTTCGGGCCAGTCATTCCTGTGGCAGGCGCACGCGACCGCCTTGTTTGTGCGACGCGATATTGCGTCATGCGCCAAGGCGTTCGCACGAAAAACCCACAGGTATAATTGGCCCGAAACAAACGTAGGAGCGAGCGCAGCTCGCGATGCGCCGCGCGGGCGGCGCTCGATCTAACTGGCGTTAAAAAAACAACGTGAAACGCCCAAAGTTACTTGCCAGTCCACTCCTTCACACGATCAGGGTGCTTGGCTACCCAGTCCTTGGCTGCCGCTTCAGGCTTGGCCCCTTCCTGAATCGCCAGCATCACCTCGCCAATCTCGTCCTTGGACTGCCAGTTGAACTTCTTCAGGAACTCCGCCACTTCCGGTGCCTTGGTTGCCAGTTCCTTGCTGCCGATGCTGTTAACGGTTTCCGACGCGCCATATACGCCTTTCGGATCTTCGAGGAACTTCAGCTTCCACTTGGCGAACATCCAGT
The DNA here is from genome assembly GCF_043103305.1 of Pseudomonas sp. YQ_5. NCBI lineage: Bacteria > Pseudomonadati > Pseudomonadota > Gammaproteobacteria > Pseudomonadales > Pseudomonadaceae > Pseudomonas > Pseudomonas sp. YQ_5. The sequence goes on from NZ_JBICJS010000080.1 coordinate 34,047, forward strand.
GCGGAACCCAACCGGTCACCGCAATCGACTGGTGCTTGGCATAGGCACGGCCCAGCTCCGCAGTCATCGCAGCGCCCGAACTGGCCTGCAACTTGTAACTCGTCAGGCCATAGTCCTTGATTGCCTGGTCGGTCTTGAGCATCACACCAGAGCCTGCATCAATGCCGACGATCCTGTCCTTGAAGCTGTTATCGGTCTTGAGGTCGGCGATGCTCACTGCCTTGACGTACTCGGGGACGATCAGACCGATCTTGGCGTCCTTGAAGTTCGGGCCGTAGTCGACCACGTTGTCCTTGTTCTTGGCCCAGTACTCGCCATGGGTCACCGGCAACCAGGCCGACAACATGGCATCGAGCTTGCCAGTTGCCACACCCTGCCACATGATCCCCGTGGCCACGGCCTGCAACTTCACGTCGTAGCCGAGTTTTTGCTTGATTACTTCGGCAGCCACGTTGGTGGTCGCCACGCTGTCGGCCCAACCATCCACGTAACCAATGCTTACTTCTTTGGCCATAGCCTGTGCAGCGCTCATGGCCATTACCAGGGCGGTGCCCACACCCAGTAAACGTCGCATTTTCTTCAAAGTTGCCATCAAAGCATCCCCTCGTCAGGTCTTGGAGATTGCATCATCTTCCTGCAACACAAGACGACCTGATCCAGCTGCGACCTGTACCCGCCCCATATGCGACAGCACTATGCCATTAGCGCCATCGGCCGGCAGCGGCCTGCGCGATCCTTGCATGCCAAAGGTTTGGCGCCGGGCTACTATCTATGCTTTTGTGCCAGACGATGGACCGCCCGATGCCCAGTTGTAGCCGCCTGTTGTTACCGTTGTACCTGCTTGCCTGCCTGCTGGCCCTGTTCGGGCTGGGGGGGCTCTGGTACGGGCTGGGCAAGCCAGTGCACCTGCCCGATGCGGCCAGCCCTGCACACAAGCTGCAGTGCGCCTCGTACACACCTTTTGACAAAGACCAATCGCCTTATGACCAGCCGTTTCGCCTGCGCCCGGCGCGGATGGACGCCGACCTGGCGTTACTGGCCGAGCGGTTTGAGTGCATCCGTACCTATTCCATGAGCGGTCTTGAGGCAATCCCGGCGCTGGCACGCAAGCACGGTCTGAAGGTGATGCTGGGCGCCTGGGTGAACGCCCACCCGGCCGACACCGAGAAGGAAATCAACCTGCTGATCGCCGCTGCCAACGCCAACCCTGACGTGGTCAGCGCGGTGATCGTCGGCAATGAGACACTGTTGCGCAAGGAGGTGACCGGTGCCCACCTGGCCAAGCTGATCGGGCGGGTGAAGAGCCAGGTCGAGGTACCGGTGACCTACGCCGATGTCTGGGAGTTCTGGCTGCAGCACCCGCAGGTGGCCCCGGCAGTGGACTTCCTGACCATCCATCTGCTGCCCTACTGGGAGGACGACCCGCGTGGCATCGACGAGGCCTTGGCCCACGTCGCCGACGTGCGCCGGGTATTCGGCACACGTTTCGCGCCCAAGGACATACTGATTGGCGAAACCGGCTGGCCCAGCGAAGGCCGCCAACGCGAAACTGCGGTACCCAGCCGGGTCAATGAAGCGCGCTTCATCCGCGGCTTTGTGGCCATGGCCGAGCGCAATGGCTGGCACTACAACCTGATCGAAGCCTTCGATCAGCCATGGAAACGCGTCAATGAGGGCGCGGTGGGCGGCTACTGGGGGTTATACGACGCGGACCGGCAGGACAAGGGTGTGCTCGAAGGGCCAGTGAGCAACCTGCATGACTGGCCGCGGTGGCTGCTGGCCAGTGCCGTGCTGATGGTGATCATGCTGGTGCTGGCCGGGCGCCCCGCTACACCGATGGCGGCCTTGCTGCTGCCATTGCTGGCGGCGTTTGGCGCCGCTTGCGTGGGCCTGTGGGGCGAGTTGATGCGTACCCATGCGCGCTTTGCCGCGGAGTGGTTATGGGCACTGATGCTGGCCGGGCTGAACCTGCTGGTGCTGGCCCATGCGTTGTTGGCGCTGGCGCGGCGAGCCGGCTGGCGTGAGCGCTTGTTCGCCCGGCTACAGGTGCAAGCTGGCTGGCTGTTGCTGGCGGCGGGCTTTGCGGCGGCGGTGAGCATGTTGGCAATGGTGTTCGACCCACGCTACCGCAGTTTCCCCAGCGCAGCGCTGGCGTTGCCGGCGCTGGTGTATGTGTTGTGGCCGGTGCGGGCGCGGCGGCCGGAGGTGGCGTTGCTGGCGTTCATCGTCGGGGCCGGGGTGGCGCCGCAGTTGTTCGTGGAAGGGCTGGAGAACCAACAGGCCTGGAGCTGGGCTGTGGTGAGTGTGCTGATGACAGCGGCGTTGTGGCGGAGTTTGCGGTTACGCCAGGCTTGATTTTTGCGGTGGGGCGGAGATCGAGCGCCGCCCGCGCGGCGTTGTGGCGGAGTTTGCGGTTACGCTAGGCTTGATTTTTGCGGTGGGGCGGAGATCGAGCGCCGCCCGCGCGGCGTTGTGGCGGAGTGTGCGGTTACGCCAGGCTTGATTTTTGCGGTGGGGCGGAGATCGAGCGCCGCCCGCGCGGCGTTGTGGCGGAGTGTGCGGTTACGCCAGGCTTGATTTTTGTGGTGGGGCGGAGATCGAGCGCCGCCCGCGCGGCGCATCGCGAGCTGCGCTCGCTCCTACGTTTGTTTCGGGCCAGTTATGCCTGTGACAGGCGCGCGCGACCGTTTTGCTCGTACTACGCGATATTGAGCCATGCGCCAAGGCGTTCGCGCACAGATCTCACAGGCTTGATTGGCCCGAAACAAACGTAGGAGCGAGCGCAGCTCGCGATGCGCCGCGCGGGCGGCGCTCGATCTCCGCCCCACCACAAAATCCAAAACGGACGCCTGTCAGCCGCACCGCAATTACCTGACCAGGCGCAACCCCGCCAATACCAGCGCAAACACTGCAATGCTGGCGGTATACAGCACCAGCGCCGGCACCGCGAACACCAGGGCCAGCACCGCCAGCCACCAGCCAGCGCGGCCGGGAGCCACCTGCGCCAGCAGCGCAAGACCCAGCCCGCCCCAGGCCATTACCTGATGGTGAATGCCCAACCCCAGCAGCGAACGCACCTCGCACTGCCAGTACGCCGTCGGCACTGCGCACAGCCCTACCCACTGCCCATCCTCCATCAGGCCGTAACGCACACCATAACTGGCCGCGAGCCAAAGCCCCAGAAACAGCAACAGCAGCACCGTCGGCAGCGAACGAGACATCCTGTTCTCCAATAGCGGTAATCGAAAACGTCCATGATCGCTTATGCCCGTTTCTAAGGCAAAATCACACCCCGGCAGCTATGTTGCAGATAGCAAGTACGCCAAAGGCCACCGCAGCGGGCAACTTTGCCCGCCTGGCTGTGGTCCTAGCCTGCACACTGCTCGACCTTGCGTTCTCTTGGGGGATTAAATGCTTCGATCTTTGCGCCTCGCTGCCCTGCTCGGCAGCCTGCTCATGGCTGTGGCCGCTTCAGCGCGGGATATCGACGCTGCCAGCTATGGCTACCCTTTGACCAACCCGTTCGAGGCGACCATCGCCACCACGCCGCCGGACAAGCGCCCTGACTTGCCCAACGACGATGAAATCAATCAGTCCGACTACAGCCTGAACTTGCGCCCGGAACGTGAGTTCACCTTGCCCGACAACTTCTGGGCCGTGAAGAAGCTCAAGTACCGCCTGGCTCGACAGGATCGCGAAGCGCCGCTGATCTTCATCATCGCCGGCACCGGTGCGCCCTACAGCAGCAGCATCAATGAATACCTGAAAAAGCTGTTCTACAAGGCGGGTTTCCACGTGGTGCAACTGTCATCGCCCACCAGCTATGACTTCATGAGTGCAGCCTCGCGCTTTGCTACCCCCGGCATCAGCCAGGAAGACGCCGAAGACATGTACCGGGTGATGCAGGCCGTGCGCGCCCAGCATCCACGCCTGCCGGTCAGTGATTTCTACCTCACCGGTTACAGCCTGGGTGCGCTCGACGCCGCCTTCGTCAGCCACCTGGACGAAACCCGCCGCAGCTTCAACTTCAAGCGTGTGCTGCTGCTCAACCCACCGGTCAACCTCTACACCTCGATCAACAACCTCGACAAACTGGTGCAAACCCAGGTCAAGGGCATCGACCGTAGCACCACGTTCTACGAGCTGATGCTGGAAAAGCTCACCCGTTACTTCCAGGACAAGGGCTACATCGACCTGAACGACGCCCTGCTGTACGACTTCCAGCAGTCGCGCCAGCACCTGTCCAACGAACAGATGGCCATGCTGATCGGTACTTCGTTCCGCTTCTCGGCAGCGGACATTGCTTTTACTTCCGACCTGATCAACCGCCGCGGCCTGATCATTCCGCCGAAGTTCCCGATCACCGAAGGCAGCAGCCTCACGCCGTTCTTCAAGCGCGCCCTGCAGTGCGACTTCGACTGCTACATGACCGAACAGGTGATTCCGATGTGGCGCGCCCGCACCGACGGCAACAGCATCCTGCAGTTGGTCAACCAGGTCAGCCTGTATGCGCTGGAAGACTACCTGCGCAGCAGTGACAAGATCGCCGTGATGCACAACGCCGATGACGTCATTCTCGGTCCGGGCGACATTGGCTTTTTACGCAAGGTGTTCGGTGACCGACTGACCCTTTACCCCCATGGCGGCCATTGCGGCAACCTCAACTATCGCGTCAACAGTGACGCCATGCTGGAGTTCTTCCGTGGTTAACAAACTCCTCTTCGCCACTGCCCTGCTTGCCGCTGGTCACACCCTGGCCGCCGAAACCGCACCGCGAGCCAGCGTGGTCGAGGCCGACCCGCAGGTGATCGGTACCGCGCCCCTGGTGCCTGAAGCCGATGGCTTCCTCGACCCGCTGCGTGAGCTGAAATTCAACCCTGGGCTGGATCAGCGCGAGTTCGAGCGCTCAACCTTGGCGGCGCTTAACGTGTACGACCCGCTGGAGTCGATCAACCGGCGCATCTATCACTTCAACTACCGACTGGACCAATGGGTACTGCTGCCGCTGGTGAATGGCTACCAGTATGTCACCCCAAGCTTCGTGCGCACGGGGGTGAGCAACTTCTTCAACAACCTTGGCGATGTGCCGAACCTGTTCAACAGCGTGTTGCAGCTCAAAGCCAAGCGCTCGGCAGAAATCACTGCGCGACTGATGTTCAACACCATTATCGGCGTGGGTGGGCTGTGGGACCCGGCGACCAGCATGGGCCTGCCGCGCCAGAGCGAGGACTTTGGCCAGACCCTGGGGTTCTATGGCGTGCCGGAGGGGCCGTACCTGATGCTGCCGGTGCTAGGGCCATCGAACCTGCGCGATACCACCGGGATTGTGGTGGACTATGCGGGAGAGCAGGCAGTCAACTACCTGAACGTGGCTGAAGTCAGCAGCGACCACCCGGAAATCTTCGCCCTGCGCGTGGTGGACAAGCGCTATACGACCAAATTCCGCTATGGCCAGCTCAACTCGCCGTTCGAGTATGAAAAGGTGCGGTATGTATATACCCAGGCGCGCAAGTTGCAGATAGCCGAGTAAGCCTGCTGCGGCCCTTTCGCGGGTGAACCCGCGCCTACACAGGTATTGGAGCCCCCCTTGTCGCGAAAGGGCCCGCACAGACAACATCAAATCGCCAGGAATTCACAAAGCTCGCGCTTCTTGGCCAGGGCATCGCGCCGCCCCAATTCGATCAGTTCACTGCAATAGCTGGCCTCGAACAGCAAATAGCTCAACACCCCCGCCCCGCTGGTGCGCGTCGCCCCCGGCCCACGTAAAAACAGGCGCAACGCCGCCGGCAACTCACGGCGGTGCCGAGCGGCAATCTCATCCAGCGGCTGGCTGGGCGCCACCACCAGAACATCGATCGGTGCCAACCCCAGGCGCCGGGCATCAAGGTGCGCCGGCAAGAGCCCGCTCAAGTGGTTGAGGCGCTGCAGCAGTTCGATATCGTCTTCCAGGCTGTCGATGAATGTACTGTTGAGCATGTGCCCGCCGATCTGCGCCAGGCTCGGTTGCTGCCCGCTGAACACACGTTGGGGCGGCACCGGTGGCGCTGGCCGCTGCGGGTTTCCGCTGACCCCGACCACCAGCACCCGGCTGGCGCCCAGGTGCAAGGCCGGGCTGATCGGTGCCGACTGGCGCACTGCACCGTCGCCATAATATTCACCGCCCAGTTGCACCGGGGCGAATAGCAGCGGAATCGCCGCGCTGGCCAGCAGGTGGTCGATGGTCAGCGGTGCGGGTACACCAATACGCCGGTGACGCAGCCAGGCCTCAATGGTGCCGCGGCCCTGGTAGAAGGTCACCGCCTGGCCAGACTCGTAGCCAAAGGCGGTCACCGCCACGGCGCGCAGTTGCTCGGCGGCCAAGGCGTGGCCGATACCATCCAGGTTCAGGTGCGTTTGCAGCAGGCTGCGCAACGGACTGCTGTCGAGCAACGCCACGGGGGCCTGGCCACCCAGCCCCAGCAGGTTGTGGCCGACGAAACGGCTGGCCTGGCGCACGACCCCGGGCCAGTCGCTGCGGATGACCAGATGGCTGCGGAAATTCTGCCAGAAGGCAGTGAGCCGCTGCACGGCGTCGTTGAAGTGCACCGCACCACTGGCCAGGGTGACAGCGTTGATGGCCCCGGCGGAGGTGCCAACAATGACCGGAAACGGGTTGTGCGCGCCGGCGGGCAGCAACTCGGCGATACCTGCCAGCACGCCGACCTGATAGGCGGCGCGGGCGCCGCCGCCAGAAAGGATGAGACCGGTTACCGGGGGTGGAGCCATGGAGTCCTTCCTGGGGTCAAGGTGCTTTCATGCCTGGCCTCTTCGCGGGAGAACCCGCTCCCACAGGGCCCCGCAATATGCAGAACCTGTGGTAATCCTGCAGGAGCGGGTTTACCCGCGAAGAGGCCAGGCCTGCTTACAAGGTTCAGCGCTTTTTCTTGTCATACAGCCGCGGCGCCCCTTCGGGCCGCGACTTGAAACGGCGGTGCGCCCACAGGTACTGCTCGGGGCACTCGCGCAATACGCTCTCGACCCACTGGTTGATGCGCAGGCAATCGGCCTCTTCGCTTTCCCCGGGGAAATCCGCCAGCGGCGGGTGGATGACCAGCCGATAGCCGCTACCATCCTCCAGGCGCTTCTGGGTGAACGGAATCACCTGCGCCTTCCCCAACCGGGCGAACTTGGTAGTGGCCGTTACCGTCGCTGCCGGGATGCCGAACAGTGGCACGAAGATACTTTGCTTGGCGCCATAGTCCTGGTCCGGTGCGTACCAGATCGCCCGGCCCGAACGCAGCAGCTTGAGCATGCCGCGCACGTCTTCACGCTCCACCGCCAGCGAGTCGAGGTTGTGCCGCTCGCGGCCGCTGCGCTGGATGAAATCGAACAGCGCATTGCCATGTTCGCGGTACATGCCGTCGATGGTGTGCTGCTGGCCGAGCAGCGCGGCGCCGATTTCCAGGGTCGTGAAGTGCACCGCCATGAGGATCGCGCCCTGCCCCGCCTGCTGGGCGGCTTGCAGGTGCTCAAGGCCCTCGATATGGGCCAGGCGCGCCAACCTGGCCTTGGGCCACCACCAGCTCATGGCCATTTCGAAGAAGGCGATGCCGGTTGAGGCAAAGTTGGCCTTGAGCAAACGCAGCCGTTCGTCGACCGACAGCTCCGGGAAGCACAGTTCCAGGTTGCGCGCGGCAATGCGCCGACGTTCACCGGCAAAGTGATACATGACGGCGCCCAGCGCGGCACCGATCTTCAGCAGCACCCGGTACGGCAACTGGACTACCAGCCACAGCAGGCCCAGGCCCAGCCACAGGCCCCAGAACTTGGGGTGAAGGTAATAGGGACGAAAACGCGGGCGTTCCATTGAAGCATCCGGAAAGACAAAGGCCGCGCATTCTACAACGGATCAGCGCATGTTGCGGGCAACCGGTGTTCTCGTTATAAGTCAGGGCACTTTTTTCGCAACAAGCCGTCTATGCAGACCATGAGCCCAAACCACACACCCGACACCGCCTCCGTGTTCCAGCTCAAGGGCAGCATGCTCGCCATTACGGTACTGGAACTGGCACGCAATGACCTTGAAGCCCTCGACCGCCAGTTGGCGGCCAAAGTCGCCCAGGCCCCGAACTTCTTCAGCAATACACCGCTGGTGCTGGCGCTGGACAAGCTGCCGGCCGACGAAGGGGCGGTCGACCTGCCCGGCTTGATGCGAATCTGCCGCCACCACGGCCTGCGTACCCTGGCCATCCGCGCCAACCGCATCGAGGACATCGCCGCCGCCATCGCCATCGACCTGCCGGTGCTGCCGCCGTCAGGGGCCCGCGAACGGCCGCTGGAGCCAGAGCCCGAGGTGGTCAAAAAGCCCGAACCGGCCCCGGCGCCACCACCGCCCCCCGAACCCGAGGTGCGCCCGACCCGCATCATTACTTCGCCAGTACGCGGTGGCCAACAGATCTATGCTCAGGGGGGAGACCTGATTGTTACCGCCTCGGTCAGCCCAGGTGCGGAACTTCTGGCCGATGGCAACATCCATGTGTACGGCGCCATGCGCGGCCGCGCCCTGGCCGGCATCAAAGGCAACACCAAGGCGCGTATCTTCTGCCAGCAGATGACCGCCGAAATGGTCTCGATCGCTGGCCAGTACAAGGTCTGCGAAGACCTGCGCCGGGATCCACTGTGGGGTACCAGCGTGCAAGTCAGCCTGTCTGGTGACGTGTTGAACATCACCCGTCTTTAACGGATACTTGCCAGCATTTTTAGAGCAACTTTTTTACCGTTGCCTTTATTTAGCTATTTCAGTTTTTTGCAGGGACAAGTGTCCCGACTATTTTTAGGGGTGAAACACCTTGGCCAAGATTCTCGTGGTTACTTCCGGCAAGGGGGGTGTGGGCAAGACCACTACCAGCGCCGCCATTGGTACCGGCCTCGCACTGCGCGGCCACAAGACCGTCATTGTCGACTTCGACGTGGGCCTGCGTAACCTCGACCTGATCATGGGCTGCGAACGCCGCGTGGTGTACGACTTCGTCAACGTGGTCAACGGCGAAGCCAACCTGCAGCAGGCCCTGATCAAGGACAAGCGCCTCGAGAACCTGTACGTGCTGGCCGCCAGCCAGACCCGTGACAAGGACGCGCTGACCCAGGAAGGCGTGGAAAAGGTACTGATGGACCTGAAGAAAGACTTCGAGTACGTCATCTGCGACTCGCCGGCCGGTATCGAAAAAGGTGCCCACCTGGCCATGTACTTCGCCGACGAAGCCATCGTGGTAACCAACCCGGAGGTTTCTTCGGTACGTGACTCCGACCGCATGCTGGGCATTCTGTCGAGCAAATCGCGCCGCTCCGAAAACGGCGAAGAGCCGATCAAGGAGCATCTGCTGATCACCCGCTACCACCCAGAGCGCGTCGTCAAGGGTGAAATGCTGAGCGTGGCCGACGTCGAAGAAATCCTGTCGATCAAGCTCAAGGGTGTGATCCCGGAATCGCAGGCCGTCCTCAAGGCGTCCAACCAAGGTATCCCGGTCATTCTCGATGACCAGAGCGATGCCGGCCAGGCCTACAGTGATGCGGTCGACCGCCTGCTGGGCAAAGAGAAGCCGATGCGCTTCATCGATGTACAGAAGAAGGGATTCTTCGAGCGCATTTTCGGGAGCAAATAAACCATGAACCTTTTTGACTTCTTTCGTGGCAGACAGAAACAGTCCAGCGCGTCGGTAGCGAAAGAGCGTCTACAGATCATCGTGGCGCACGAGCGCGGCCAACGCAGCGAACCGGACTACCTGCCCGCGCTGCAGAAAGAACTGCTGGAAGTGATCCGCAAATATGTGAACATCGGCAACGATGACGTGCATATCGAACTGGAAAACCAGGGCAGCTGCTCGATTCTGGAGCTGAACATCACTCTGCCGGATCGCTGATCCGCGTAGTCGACAATTTGGGGCTGCCTTGCAGCCCTTCGCGGGCAAGCCCGCTCCTACAGGGGAATGCATATCCTTTGTAGGAGCGGGCTTGCCCGCAAAGGGCCGCAAAGCGGCCCCAGCGTTTACTGCTATTTTCGTGAGACCTGTAATGCCGCTGTCGAATGTCCAGATCCTCTTCGAAGACGCCGCCATCCTGGTGATCAACAAACCGACCCTGCTACTGTCGGTCCCTGGCCGTGCCGAGGACAACAAGGACTGCCTGATCACCCGCCTGCAGGAAAACGGCTACCCCGATGCGCTGATCGTGCACCGTCTGGACTGGGAAACCTCCGGCATCATCCTGCTGGCACGCGATGCCGACAGCCACCGCGAGCTGTCGCGCCAGTTCCACGACCGTGAAACCGAAAAAGCCTACACCGCACTGTGCTGGGGCCAGCCGGCGCTCGACAGCGGCAGCATCGACCTGCCGCTGCGTTACGACCCACCGACCAAACCACGGCATGTGGTGGACCACGAGCAGGGCAAGCACGCCCTGACCTTCTGGCGTATCGTCGAGCGCTGCGGCGATCACTGTCGGGTGGAGCTGACACCGATTACCGGGCGTTCGCACCAGCTGCGCGTGCACATGCTGTCGATCGGGCACCCGCTGCTGGGTGATCGGTTATACGCCAACCCGCAAGCCCTGGCAGCTCATGAGCGGCTTTGTCTGCATGCCTCGATGCTGAGCTTTACCCACCCGGTGTCCGGGCAGCGGTTGAAGTTCGAGTGCCCGGCGCCGTTCTGATTTTTCAGGGCCTGTACCAGCCTCTTCGCGGCTAAAGCCGCGCCCACAGGTACCGCGCTGCTCTCAGGGGCTGTGTAATACCTGTGGGAGCGGCTTTGGCCGCGAAGATGCAGACACCAATTGTCGACATTCTGCGTTAAACTCGCGCCACTGCTGTCTGGAGTGAGCTATGCGCGATGCACTGAATACCGGCCTTATCGACTTTCTAAAGGCCTCCCCCACGCCCTTCCATGCCACCGCCAGCCTGGTCCAGCGCCTTGAGGCGGCCGGCTACAAGCGCCTGGACGAGCGCGACAGTTGGGACCCCGAGGCTGACGGCCGCTACTACGTCACCCGCAACGATTCTTCAATCATCGCCATCAAACTGGGCACGCAGTCGCCGCTGCTCAATGGCATCCGCATGGTCGGCGCCCACACTGACAGCCCGTGCTTGCGGGTCAAGCCTCAGCCCGAGCTTCAGCGCCAGGGCTTCCTGCAACTGGGCGTGGAAGTGTATGGCGGCGCGTTGCTGGCACCCTGGTTCGACCGCGACCTGTCGCTGGCCGGCCGCGTCACCTACCGCCGTGACGGCAAGGTCGAAAGCCAGCTGATCGACTTCAAGCTGCCAATCGCGATCATCCCCAACCTGGCGATCCACCTGAACCGCACCGCCAACGAAGGCTGGGCGATCAACCCGCAGAACGAACTGCCCCCCATCCTCGCCCAAGTGGCTGGTGACGAGCGCGTCGACTTCCGCGCCCTGCTCACCGAGCAACTGGCCCGCGAGCACGAATTGATCGCCGACGTGGTGCTGGACTACGAGCTGAGCTTCTACGACACGCAGGACGCCGCGCTGATCGGCCTGAATGGCGACTTCATCGCCGGCGCCCGCCTGGACAACCTGCTGTCGTGCTACGCCGGTTTGCAGGCCCTGCTGGCCGCCGATAGCGACGAAACCTGTGTGCTGGTGTGCAACGACCACGAAGAAGTCGGCAGTTGCTCGGCCTGCGGTGCCGATGGCCCGATGCTGGAGCAGACCCTGCAGCGCCTGCTGCCCGATGGCGACACCTATGTGCGCACCCTCCAGCGCTCGCTGATGGTGTCGGCCGACAACGCCCACGGCGTGCATCCCAACTACGCCGACAAGCATGACGGCAACCACGGCCCCAAGCTCAACGCCGGGCCCGTGATCAAAGTGAACAACAACCAGCGCTACGCCACCAACAGCGAGACGGCCGGGTTCTTCCGCCACTTGTGCATGGCCGAGGAAGTACCGGTGCAGAGCTTCGTGGTGCGCAGCGACATGGGCTGTGGCTCGACCATCGGGCCGATCACCGCCAGCCACCTGGGTGTGCGCACGGTGGACATCGGTTTGCCGACATTTGCCATGCATTCCATTCGCGAGCTGTGCGGCAGCCATGACCTGGCGCACCTGGTGAAGGTACTGACCGCGTTCTACCGTAGCCGCGAGCTGCCTTGATGTAAGCAGGCCCGGCCTGTTCGCGGCGGTTCGACGCCTCGAACAGGCCGAGCCTGCTTACACATGCTCAAGGTCAATCACGCCTCGTTTGCCAAGCGCTATGCTTGTTACATGGCCCCACTGCAAAAGGATTGCTGTCCATGTCCCCGTTCCTGTCTCTGTTCGTGCCGGTGTTCCTGTTCCTGATGCTGCTGACCATCGGCTTCAGCATGCGCGAACGCAACATCGGTGTACTGATGATGTGGATCGGCACCTTGGGTATTTTCGGCCTCACCTGCTGGAAGATCCTCGAGAAACTGCCGACATAAACCTCTACACTCGGTCAATCGTTTGACCTGAGGTAGATTTTCCAGTGCCTGCCCTCCTGCGTTACCTGTTCCTGCTGCTATTGCTTTTCATTGCCCCGGCACAAGCGGCGGGCCTGCCTGGCCTGCTGGGCGGCAGCGCGCCCGCGCAGCCAGAGGCCACCGAGCCGCTGGGCAAATCGCTGGACGAGGTGATCAAGAACCTCGAAAACGATCAGCAACGGGCCAAGCTGCTGGCCGACCTGAAAAAGCTGCGCGACGCCACCCGGCAATCGCAACCCAGCGTTGAACAGGGTGTGCTCGGCCTGATCGGCGGTGCCCTGCACGACTTTGAAAAACAGTTCAGCGGCGATGCCAGTCCATTCCACCGCTGGGCCGCGGAAATCGAACAGGCCCAGGCCGAACTGGCGGAACTGGTGGTGCCCGTGCACCAATGGCCGGCGATCCTGTTCGGTTTTGCTGCAGTGATTGCCGTGTGGAGCGTGCTGGCCTATGCCTTCAACTGGGTAGGCCATCGGGTACGCCTGCGCTTTGGCCTGAGCGAAGAACTGCCACAGCACCCGCGTACCTGGGACCTGGTGCGCTTTGCCTTGCGCAAGCTCGGCCCATGGTTGGTCGCGCTGGTGTTCACGGTCTACCTGAGTTTCGTGCTGCCGCCATCGCTGGGCAAATCCCTGGCCATGGTGCTGGCCTACGCACTGGTGGTCGGTACCTGCTTTTCGGCCATTTGCGTCATCGCCTTTTCCTTGCTGGACGGCCCACACCGCCACCGTGCCCTGCACATCCTGCGGCGCCAGGCGTTTCGCCCGTTGTGGCTGATCGGCAGCTTCGCCGCGTTTGGCGAGGCGATGAGCGATCCACGCATGCTGGTGGCCCTCGGTACTCACCTGGCCCACGCCCTGGCTACCTTGGCCAATGTGATTGCGGCGCTGTGCACCGGGTTGTTCATCCTGCGCTTCCGCCGCCCGATCGCCCACCTGATCCGCAACCAGCCACTGTCGAGGCGACTGACCCGACGCACCCTCAGCGATACCATCGAGATCCTCGGCAGCTTCTGGTTCATTCCGGCGCTGATCCTTGTGGCCATTTCGCTGTTCGCCACCTTCGTCTCCGCCGGCGACACCAGCACCGCCCTACGCCAGTCGCTGATGTGCACGGTGCTGGTGGTGGTGTGCATGGTGCTCAACGGCCTGGTGCGCCGCCATACTGCCAACCCCAAGCGGGCCAGCAAGCGCCAGGCGGTGTACACCGAGCGCCTGCGCAACTTCGGCTACCTGCTGGTGCACCTGTTCATCTGGCTGGTGTTCATCGAGTTGGGCCTGCGCGTGTGGGGCGTGTCGATGATCAGCTTCGCCGAGGGCGACGGCCATGACGTCAGCCTGCGCCTGCTGGGCCTGGCCGGCACGCTGATGGTGGCCTGGCTGGTGTGGATCCTTGCCGACACCGCCGTACACCATGCCCTGGTGGGCTCGCGCCGGGGGCTGGCCAACGCCCGCGCGCAAACCATGATGCCGTTGATCCGCAACGTGATGTTCGTGGTCATCTTCATCATCGCGGTCATCGTCGCACTGGCCAACATGGGCATGAACGTCACTCCGCTGCTGGCCGGTGCCGGTGTGATCGGCCTGGCCATCGGTTTTGGCGCGCAGTCGCTGGTGGCCGACCTGATCACCGGCCTGTTCATCATCATCGAGGATTCGCTGGCCATCGACGACTATGTGGATGTCGGCGGCCACCTGGGCACGGTGGAAGGGCTGACCATTCGTACCGTGCGCCTGCGCGACATCGACGGCATTGTGCATACCATCCCGTTCAGCGAGATCAAGAGCATCAAGAACTACTCGCGAGAGTTCGGCTACGCGATCTTCCGCGTGGCAATCCCGCACAGCATGAACATCGACCAGGCGATCACGCTGATTCGCGAAGTGGGGCAGAAGCTGCGCAATGACCCGCTGATGCGCCGCAACATCTGGTCACCGTTGGAGCTGCAGGGGGTGGAGAGCTTCGAGTCAGGCTCGGCGATCTTGCGGGCGCGGTTCAAGACCGCGCCGATCAAGCAGTGGGAGGTGTCGCGGGCTTTCAACCTGGCCTTGAAGCGGCAACTGGACGAGGCCGGGCTTGACCTGGCAACGCCGCGGTTGTCGGTGCAGGTGGTGACAGCCGGTGGGGGTGGAATGACAGAGGCTGGTTCGCAGGAGCAGCCAGCACGCTAGCCTGCCTGCGCCCTGATGCGAATGGCATCATGCCGCCAATACTCGAGGTCGCAGTCGATCAGGTGCCCATGCTGGTCACTGTTGACCCGGGTAATGTGCAACCCCGGGCTGCCCGCCGACACTTTCAAGGCACTGGCCGCCTCCACCGGCAACGCTGTCGGCAGGATCTCGAAGCACACCTGCCCGTATTCGATGCCATACACCCGCCCATAAATCTCGGTCAGTGACTGCGCCAGGTCGTGTTCAAGAATGCCGGGAAAGTACCGGGGGTTGAGGTAGTGCTCGGCATACAGCACCGCCCGCCCGTCAATCCGCCGTAACCGGCAGACGCGCACCACGCTGGACAACGCCGGCAGCTGCAAGCGTGCACAAATGGCCGCCGAAGCCGGCTGCAGCCTCGCCGACAGCAGTTCGGTACTGGCCACCCGCCCCTGATCGCGCACCATGGCATGGAAGTGGCTGCGCTCGATCAGGTCGTAGGTCAAGCGCTGCGGCGCAACGAACCAGCCTCGGCGCTCTTCGCGGTAGATCAGGCCTTGGGCCTCCAGCTGCACCAACGCCTCACGCAGGGTAATGCGCGTGGTGTCGAACACCTCGCTGAGCCGCCGCTCGGCCGGCAGCTTGCCGCCCGGCGCCAGCAGACCATGCTCGATCTGCTCCTGCAGGGCATGACAGATGGCTGTTACCGCACGCGGGGGCGTCGACTGCATCAAAAGGTTACCTATCTGGACTAGTCCAGCCCCATCACAGGGCATTTGGAGAACAGTGCAAGCCTATGCAGGGCTGATGAACATCCTGTGACAAAGCTTAGGCCAGCCATTGCCAGAAACGAGCCAAGCCAGCAGAGCCGGGGCGATTACCTGGTCTACGCTGTAGCTTCAGGGCCCTTGCCGGCCCCCTGCCTACATCAAACTGTCACGCAAGCGGCCTACCTTGGCTCAAGGTTTGCTGACCTAGACCAAAGGTGCCAGTCAAAGGCTTGCAACGGCTTTACCCAGAATAATGATCGCAAGGCACCCACCCAAAGGAGCTTCGGATGAAAAAGTTCTTCATGGCGTCACTGCTTGGTTCGGCCATCGCGTTGTGTACCTCGGCCATGGCCGCCGGCACTGACCTCAAGGCCCTGGAAGACGCCGCCCGCAAGGAAGGCACTGTCAACAGCGTGGGCATGCCCGACGCCTGGGCCAACTGGAAAGGCACCTGGGAAGACCTGGCCAGCAAGTACGGCCTCAAGCACAGCGACACCGACATGAGCTCGGCGCAGGAACTGGCCAAGTTCGAAGCCGAGAAAGACAACGCCAGCGCCGACATCGGTGACGTGGGTGCCGCTTTCGGCCCGATCGCGGTGACCAAGGGCGTCAGCCAGCCTTACAAGCCAAGCACCTGGGACCAGGTGCCGGAATGGGCCAAGGACAAGGACGGCCACTGGGCGCTGGCCTATACCGGCACCATCGCCTTCATCATCAACAAGGACCTGGTCAAGGAAGAAGAACGGCCGAAAACCTGGCATGACCTGGAAAAAGGCAAGTACAAGGTTGCCATTGGCGACGTCGGCACCGCCGCCCAGGCCGCCAACGGTGTGCTGGCTGCGGCCATCGCCTACAAAGGTGACGAGCAGAACATCCAGCCGGGCCTGCAGTTGTTCACCAAACTGGCGCAGCAGAAGCGCCTGTCGCTGGCCAACCCGACCATCCAGACCCTGGAAAAGGGCGAAGTGGAAGTTGGCGTGGTGTGGGACTTCAACGGCCTGAGCTACCGTGAACAGATCGATCCCAAGCGTTTTGAAGTGCTGATCCCCTCGGACGGCTCGGTGATTTCCGGCTATACCACGGTCATCAACAAGTACGCCAAGCACCCCAACGCGGCCAAACTGACCCGTGAATACATCTTCAGCGATGCCGGGCAGATCAACCTGGCCAAGGGGCACGCGCGGCCGATCCGGGCCGAGCACCTGAAACTGCCGGCGGATGTGCAGGCCAAGCTGCTGCCCAACGACCAGTACGGTGCCGCCCAGCCGATCAAGAATGCCGAGGCCTGGGAAGCCACCTCGAAGAAACTGCCGCAGATGTGGCAGGAGCAGGTGATCATCGAGATGGAGTAAGGGGCCGGGCTTTGTAGCGCCTGATCCGGCCCTTTCGCGGGTAAACCCGCTCCTACACAGGGATACGCGATACATGTAGGAGCGGGTTTACCCGCGAAGGTGCCAACGCGGTTCATGACTGGAGAAAACATGCAACACAACGTCATCCTGGTCCTGCTCGACGGCCTCAACTACCAGGTCGCCCACCACGCGATGGGCCACCTGCACGCCTACGTCGAGGCCGACCGTGCCGCGCTGTACCGCGTGGAATGCGAGCTGCCATCGCTGTCGCGGCCGCTGTACGAATGCATTCTTACCGGCGTGCCGCCAATCGACAGCGGCATCGTGCACAACAACATCAACCGCCTGTCCAACCAGCGCAGCGTGTTTCACTACGCACGCGAGGCCAATCTGGGCACTGCAGCGGCCGCGTACCACTGGATGAGCGAGCTGTACAACCGCTCGCCCTTCGACCCGCAGCGTGACCGCCACACCCACGCGCCAAAGCTGCCGATCCAGCACGGGCTGTTCTACTGGGACGACCGTTACCCCGATTCGCACCTTCTGGCCGATGGCGAGTACCTGCGCCGCCGCCACGCACCCAACTTCCTGCTGGTGCATCCGATGAGCGTTGACGACGTGGGTCACCGCCACGGCCTGGACAGCAGCCAGTATCGCAACGCTGCGCGCAGCGTCGACATCCTGCTGGCCGACTACCTGCCCGGCTGGCTCGAGGAGGGCTATCAGGTATTGGTCACCGCCGACCACGGCATGAACAACGACCGCTCGCACAACGGCCTGCTGGCTGAAGAACGTGAGGTGCCGCTGTTCGTCTTCGGCGACGCCTTCAGCCTGGACCCGGCCGCCAAGCCGCTGCAGACCGAACTGTGCGGCACCATCTGTGAACTGCTGGGCGCCGCGCATGACAAGACGGTTTGCCGGGAGCTGCTGAAGTGAGTGGCGGCATACGTGGCCGCTACCTGGCCCTGCTCTGCCTGCTGCCGTTCGCCGTGTTCTTCGTCATCTTCCAGGTCGCCCCACTGGCCTGGGTGGCGATCAACAGCCTGCAATCGGAAGCCGGCTGGGGCATCGACAACTTCAGCAAGGTGTTCGCCTCCAAGTTCTACCTGCAGGCGTTGCAACGCAGCCTGGAAATCAGCTTCTGGTCGAGCGTGTTCGGCATCGTCATCGCTACCCTCGGTGCATACTCGCTGCGCCAGGTGGACTCGAAGCTGCGCGACTTCGTCAGCGCCTTCGCCAACATGACCAGCAACTTTGCCGGCGTACCGCTGGCCTTTGCCTTCATCATCCTGCTCGGTTTCAACGGCGCGCTGACCCTGCTGCTGAAGCAGGTCGGCCTGCTGGAAGACTTCAGTATCTATTCCAAAAGCGGGTTGATCCTGGTGTACACCTACTTCCAGATCCCGCTGGGCGTATTGCTGCTGTACCCCGCCTTCGATGCCCTGCGCGAAGACTGGCGCGAGTCAGCCGCGCTGCTGGGCGCCAACCACTGGCAGTACTGGCGACACATCGGCCTGCCGGTACTGGCCCCGGCACTGCTGGGCACCTTCGTCATCCTGCTGGCCAACGCCCTCGGCGCCTACGCCACCGTGTACGCACTGACCACCGGCAACTTCAACGTACTGCCAATCCGCATCGCCGGCCTGGTGGCGGGCGACATCAGCCTCGATCCGAACCTGGCCAGCGCCCTGGCGATGGTGCTGGTGGGGCTGATGACGCTGGTCACGGTGGTGCATCAATGGCTGCTGAAAAGGAGCTACCATGCGCGCTGACATCCGTTCCGGCGGCTGGTACCACCGCCTCGTGGTCTACCTGCTGTTCCTGATCCTGCTGCTGCCCCTGGCCGGCACCCTCCTCTACTCGCTGGCCACCAGCTGGTCGGCGAGCCTGCTGCCCAGTGGCCTGACCCTCAAGTGGTATGCGGCGCTGTGGAGCGAGCCGCGCTTCCTTGCGGCCTTCGGCCAGTCGCTGCTGGTGTGCGTTGGCGCACTGCTGCTGTCGGTGGTGCTGATCTTGCCACTGCTGTTCGTGGTGCATTACCACTTCCCGCGGCTCGACGCGCTGATGAACATCCTCATCCTGCTGCCTTTTGCGGTGCCGCCGGTGGTGTCGTCGGTGGGGCTGCTGCAACTGTATGGCAGCGGGCCGATGGCCATGGTCGGCACACCGTGGATCCTGATCGGCTGCTACTTCACCATCGCCCTGCCGTTCATGTACCGGGCCATCACCAACAACCTTCAGGCCATCAACCTGCGCGACCTGATGGACGCCGCGCAACTGCTTGGCGCCAGCACCTGGCAGGCCGCACTGCTGGTGGTGCTGCCGAACCTGCGCCAGGGCCTGATGGTGGCATTGCTGCTGTCGTTCTCGTTCCTGTTCGGCGAATTCGTGTTTGCCAACCTGCTGGTCGGCACCCGCTACGAGACCCTGCAGGTGTACCTGAACAACATGCGCAACAGCAGCGGCCACTTCAACAGCGCACTGGTGATCTCCTACTTCGCCTTCGTGCTGGTACTGACCTGGGTCGCCAACCGCCTGAACAAGGACAAGACCTGACATGAGCTTCGTCAGCGTACAGAAACTGCAGAAAAGCTACGCCGGTAGCCCGGTGTTCGAGAGTATCGACTGCCACATCGAACGCGGCGAATTCGTCACCCTGCTCGGCCCGTCCGGCTGCGGCAAGTCCACCCTGCTGCGTTGCATTGCCGGGCTGACCTCGGTGGATAGCGGGCAGATACTGCTCGACGGCCACGACATCGTGCCGCTAAGCCCGCAAAAGCGTGGCATCGGCATGGTGTTCCAGAGCTACGCGCTGTTCCCCAACATGACCGTGGAGCAGAATGTCGCCTTTGGCCTGCGCATGCAGAAGGTCAAGGCCGATGAAAGCCAACTGCGGGTACACGAGGCGCTTGAGCTGGTGGAGCTGGGCAAGTTCGCCGGGCGCTACCCACACCAGCTTTCCGGCGGCCAGTGCCAGCGTGTGGCCCTGGCCCGCTCACTGGTCACACGCCCGCGCCTGCTACTGCTCGACGAACCGTTGTCGGCGCTGGATGCGCGTATCCGCAAGCACCTGCGCGAGCAGATTCGCGCCATCCAGCGCGAACTGGGGCTGACCACCATATTCGTCACTCACGATCAGGAGGAAGCGCTGACCATGTCCGACCGCATCTTCCTGATGAACCAGGGGCGCATCGTCCAAAGCGGCGATGCCGAAACCCTCTACACCGCACCCGTGGACCTGTTTGCCGCCGGCTTTATCGGCAACTACAACCTGCTCGACGCCGACAGCGCCAGCCGCCTGCTACAGCGCCCGGTGGCCAGCCGCCTGGCGATCCGCCCAGAGTCGATCACCCTTGGCGAGCACGGCGAGCTTGACGCCGAGGTACGCAGCCACAGCCTGCTGGGCAACGTGATCCGCTACCGGGTGCGGGTGCGTGAAGTGGAGCTGGTGGTCGATGTGCTCAACCGCTCGCCGGCCGACTTGCACGCGGACGGGAAACGGGTAAGCGTGTCGATCGACCCCACTGCGCTGCGGGAAGTGGCTTAAGGAGACTCACCACAATGGCACTGGCAATTTTCGATCTGGATGAAACCCTGATCCACGGCGACTGCGCATCACTGTGGAGCGAGCAGATGGCCCGGTTGGGCTGGGTCGACGGCAAGGACTTCCTGCGCCGCGACCATGAGCTGATGGAAGCCTATGGCAGGGGCCACCTGCAGATGGAGGACTACATGGCTTTCAGCCTGGAGCCGATTGCCGGGCGCACCCTGGAAGAAGTCGAGCACCTGGTGACACCGTGGGTCGAAGAAGTGATCGAACCGATCATCTACGGTGACGCCTGCCGCTGCATCGCCGAGCACCGCAAGCGTGGGGATCGCATCCTGATCATTTCCGCTTCGGGTACGCACCTGGTCGGGCCGATTGCCGCGAGACTGGGCGTGGATGAATACCTGGCCATCGAGCTGGAGGCAGTGAACGGGGTGTACACCGGCAAGACCCACGGGGTGCTGACCTATCGTGAGGGCAAGATCACCCGATTGCTGGAGTGGCTGGATCAGGAGCAGGAAAACCTGGAGGGCGCGAGTTTCTATTCCGATTCGAGGAATGACTTGCCGTTGCTGTTGAAGGTGGATCACCCACATGTAGTGAACCCGGATGCGGTGTTGCGCGAGCATGCCGAGATCAACGGGTGGCCGATTCTGAGCTGGAGCTGAAGGTCTTCATGGCCTGTGCCGGCCTCTTCGCGAGTGACCCCGCGAAGAGGCCAGGCCTGCTTACACCAGGCTAGGGTCGATCACCATCACCAGCTTGCCCGACACCTGGTTGGTCTCCAGCTCGGCATACGCCGCCTGGGCAAACTCCACCGGATAGGTATCGACCAGCTGCGGCGACAACCGCCCCTCGGCAAACAGTGGCCATACGTGCTGCTGCAGTTCGCTCAGCAGCTCGGCCTTGAAGCCGTCGTCACGGTTGCGCAGGGTGGAACCGGTAATTTCCAGACGCTTGCCCAGCACTTGGGCCAGGTCCAGCTCAAACTTGCGTCCGCCCATCAGGCCGATGATCACCCAGCGACCGTCGCGGGCCAACAGTTTGAGGTTCAGCTCACCGTAGCTGGCGCCCACCGGGTCGAGAATCACATCGAACGGGCCAAAACCTTCCAGCGCTTCCAGGTTCTCGTTACGTACCACACCACCCGCAGCGCCCAGCGCCTGGCAGTAGGCAAGACGATCCTGCGAACCGACGCTGACCCATACCGGGCTGCCGAACGCCTTGCACAGCTGGATAGCGGCCGAGCCAACGCCACTGGCGCCGGCGTGCACCAGCACCTTCTCGCCAGCCTTCACTGCACCGAGCTGGAAGATGTTCAGCCAGGCGGTGGCATACACCTCCGGCAACGCTGCCGCTTCATGCAGGCCAAGGCCCTCGGGCACCGGCAGCACATGACGGGCATCCACCACCACTTCCTCGGCCATGGCGCCGCTGGCCAGCAGGGCGCAAACGCGATCACCCACGCGCCAATCGGCACCAGCCCCCACCTCTTCGACCACCCCGGCACACTCCAGCCCCATGTACGGGCTGGCACCCGGCGGTGGCGGGTACAAACCTTTCATCTGCAGCAGGTCGGCGCGGTTCAGCCCCGCAGCGGCCACGCGAATGCGCACTTGGCCCGCGTCACAGGTCGGGCGTTCGGCCTCGACCCACTCCACATGTCCGTCAACGCCTTGCAATGCCTTCACAGTGCCTCCATAGTTGAATCATGACTGGGCCTGAGGTCGCTTACCTCAGGCCTTTTGCAGTATTTGCCCGGCTCCATGGAACCGGCAACGGAAAAGACGGCCTACTATGCGTGATCAATTGCCTCCACGTCGAATCAGCATGAAGCATTTCCTTCCAAGCACCGCACTGGCTGTGATGATCGGCCTGGGCAGCCTCACGCTCGGCGGCAATGCAGTGGCCGCCAACAAGTGGGACAGCCTGCAGCCGGACCGCGACGAGATCGTCGCCAGCCTCAACGTGGTGGAGTTGCTCAAGCGCCACCACTACAGCAAGCCCCCCCTGGACGATGCCCGTTCGGTCATTATCTACGACAGCTACATCAAGCTGCTGGACCCGGCGCGCAGCTACTTCACCGCTGCTGACATTGCCGAATTCGATAAATGGAAAACGCAATTCGACGATTTTCTCAAGAGCGGCAACCTGGACCCGGGCTTCACCATCTACAAACGCTACCTCGACCGCGTCAAGCAACGCCTGGACTTCGCCCTGGCCGAGCTGAACAAGGGCGTGGACAAGATGGACTTCACCACCAAGGAAACCTTGCTGATCGACCGCAAGGACGCACCGTGGATGAAGAACCAGGCCGAGCTCGACGACTTGTGGCGCAAACGCGTTAAAGACGAAGTGCTGCGCCAGAAGATCGCCGGCAAGGAACCCAAGCAGATCCAGGAAACCCTGATCAAGCGCTACAAGAACCAGCTCGCGCGCCTGGACCAGACCCGTGCCGAGGACATCTTCCAGGCCTACATCAACACCTTCGCCCAGTCCTACGACCCACACACCAATTACCTGTCGCCGGACAACGCCGAGAACTTCGACATCAACATGAGCCTGTCGCTCGAAGGCATCGGTGCGGTGCTGCAAAGCGACAACGACCAGGTCAAGATCGTGCGCCTGGTGCCGGCCGGCCCGGCAGCCAAGACCAAGCAGGTGGCCCCGGCCGACAAGATCATCGGCGTGGCCCAGGGCAACAAGGAAATGGTCGACGTGGTGGGCTGGCGCCTGGACGAAGTGGTCAAGCTGATCCGCGGCCCGAAAGGCTCGGTGGTGCGCCTGGAAATCATCCCGGCCAGCAATGCGCCTAGCGACCAGACCAGCAAGATTGTGTCGATCACCCGTGAAGCGGTGAAGCTTGAAGAGCAGGCGGCGAAGAAGTCGGTGCTCAAGCTCAAGCAGGACGGGCGTGACTACAAGCTGGGCATCATCGAGATCCCGGCCTTCTACCTGGACTTCAAGGCCTACCGCGCTGGCGACCCGGAGTACAAGAGCACCACGCGTGACGTGAAGAAGCTGCTCACCGAACTGCAAAAAGAAAAAGTCGACGGCGTGGTCATCGACCTGCGCAACAACGGCGGTGGCTCGCTGCAGGAAGCCACCGAGCTGACCAGCCTGTTCATCGAAAAAGGCCCGACCGTGCTGGTGCGCAACAGCGACGGCCGCGTCGACGTGCTGGAAGACGAAAACCCGGGGGCCTTCTACAAGGGCCCGCTGGCACTGCTGGTCAACCGCCTGTCGGCCTCGGCATCGGAGATCTTCGCCGGTGCCATGCAGGACTACCACCGCGCGCTGATCATCGGTGGCCAGACCTTCGGCAAAGGCACCGTGCAGACCATCCAGCCGCTCAACCATGGCGAGCTGAAGCTGACCCTGGCCAAGTTTTACCGGGTTTCCGGGCAGAGCACCCAGCATCAGGGGGTACTGCCGGACATCGACTACCCATCGATCATCGACACCAAGGAAATCGGCGAGAGCGCCCTGCCAGAGGCCATGCCGTGGGACACCATCCGCCCGGTGGTCAAGCCTGCCGCCGATCCGTTCAGGCCGTTCCTGGCCCAGCTCAAAGCGCAGCATGAGGCACGTAGCGTCAAGGATGCCGAGTTCACCTACATACGCGACCGCCTGGCCCTGACCCAGAAGCTGATGAACGAGAAAACCGTCAGCCTCAACGAGCAGGAACGCCGTGCACGCCACGACAGCATCGAGACCAAGCAACTGGCGCTGGAAAACATCCGCCGCAAGGCCAAGGGTGAAGAACCGCTGAAAGAGCTGAAGAAAGAGGACGAAGACGCTCTGCCGGTCGAGGATGAAAACACCAAACCGGAAGACGACGCTTACCTCGCCGAGACTGGTCGCATCCTGATCGACTACCTCAGTGCCAGCACCAAGGTGGCCAAGAAGTAAGGCACGTCAGCAATGATGGCAGAATAATGCGACCTGTCATCAAACAGTCATCGTGCTGTCGTGAAATATGGGGGCCGGGCATGCAGATGCCCGGCCCTTTCATTTTCAGGAATACGTCATGACCGTTGCCGAACAGCTCAGTGCCTTGAGTGCCATCCTGGCTCAACGCAGTATTCACAGTCTGTTCCAGCCAATCGTGTGCCTGAGTGAACATAGGGTGTTCGGCCATGAGGCGCTGAGCCGTGGCCCGTCCAACAGCCCACTGCATGCGCCGCTCAACCTGTTTACCATCGCCCGCCAGGCCGGCCGCCTGACCGAGCTGGAAGCCGCTTGCCGAGAAAGCGCCTGCCGACGCTTCAGCGAGCAGCAACTGCAGGGCAAACTGTTTCTCAACATCTCGCCCGAGTCGCTGCTGGAGCCGCACTACCCCTCCGGCCTGACCCTGAAACTGCTCGAACAGGTTGGCCTGCCGCCAAGCCGGGTGGTGATCGAGTTGACCGAGCACACGCCCACCGACGACTTCCAGCTGCTGTCCAATGCCCTGCACCACTATCGCGACATGGGCTTCTCGATTGCCATCGACGACTTGGGCGCGGGATATTCCAGCCTGCGCCTGTGGTCGGAGCTGCGCCCCGAATACGTGAAGATCGACCGGCACTTCATTGACGGCATCCACCGTGACCCGCTCAAGCGCGAGTTTGTTGGCTCCATTCTGCAGATCGCCCGAGCGTCGAAGGCACAAGTGATTGCCGAGGGCATCGAGCTGGCGGAAGAGCTGGCGGTGCTGGTGGAGATGGGCGTGGACCTGGTGCAGGGCTACTTGCTAGGGCGGCCACAGGAGCTGGGGGTACGCGACAACGGGCTTTTACCAGCACTGACGCAGGTGCCACTGGCCGAACAACCGACAGTGCGCTTGAATGCCACGATCGGGCAGCTGCTGGAGCTGTTTGGCCGGCACCAGCACCTGGAGGCATTGGAAGTGGTGGATGCCGATGGCAGAGTGTGCGGGTTGATTCACAGAGATGCGCTGCCTGTGCCGGCCTATCCGCGGGCCAACCCGCTCCTGCAGGGTCACCACCTGTAGCGAATAGACTGGAACGGGAGCGACTCAGGCTGTTTCGGGATAGCTGTACTCGAACACCCGAACCACCTCAGAGGCATGCCACGAGGCGGCCTCCAGGCCATCGACCGGCCCGGTAAACCGTCCCAGGCGCTCGACACACTCAAAGAACCCAGTACGCGGCAAACGGCTGGCGCCTTGGCTGATCACCAGCGAACTGCGCAATGGCTGCTCGGCACGGGCATCCAGCACCGCCAGGTATTCCAGCGCGGCAGTCAGCGTTTGCATGGCCGGGCTGGGCAACTGCAAGCGCTCGATCAGTGCTCGGTAGGTCAGCAAGTGACGTTGACGACGGGCCAGGTCAAGCTCACCCAGCAGGTTATCCCAGTGCTGACGGCTGATCCTGACCTGGCTCATGATGGCTCGCTCCAGCCAGCCACCCCCAGATGCCAGGCCAAGGCACGGCGGATGGCAGCATCTGGCTGGCGCTCACCCGATTCGATCATGGCCAGATACGCCGGGCTCACCCCGACGTTGCGCGCCAGTTGCTCAGGGGCAATGCCCTTGGCCTGACGAATATGGGCGACTTCGCTGAAGGCTGGCAGAGGTGCACTGGCAACAACGCCCTGCGCCTCACTGGAAGCCGCGTCGACAGGTGCCTGCCCTGCAGCCCTGAGCAACGCCTGATATTGCTCCCAGGGAACGACGGCGTACTCGGGTTGACCGTCCCGGCTGATGACCTGAATACCCATTACAAACCCCTTTAAAAAGGATTACAGCATGTAATCCGTAGGCATAACCCTTATGCCAATTATATTACCAACTCCGAGGTCTGTGCAGTTGAGGTGAGATTCAGGCCAGTTTCATCAGCTGTTGCGCTCCAGCCGCAGCGCTTCCAGGGTAGCCGGCAGGCGCTCGACCACGCGCAGCCGCTCGGGTGCCTGGCTATCGCGCCAAGCCTTGAATCGCGCCAACTCGTCGGCCACGGTTTTCAGCACCCAGCCCAGCACCGCGATGTCATCAAGGAAACCCACCCCCAGCAACCAGTCCGGGATGGCATCGATAGGGCTGACGAAATACAGCAGGCCAGCCACGACAGTGACCAGTGCCTTGGGGCTGATGGCGCGGTACTCCCCCCTCCACCAGGCCAGGCATAGCGACTGCAGCAGCTTCACGTCTTCGCGCAGTTGGCCGAGGCGCGGGCCTTTGCGCGCTACCGCGAACAGCAAGGCCGGCAACCGACCGCGGCTGAGCAGGCGCTCGGCCAATGGCAGGAAACGGGCAAAATTCCAGGGTGCGCTCATGGAGCCTCCGAGAGGAAAAGGTTATCCACATTTATTGTGGATAACCTTGTGAACAGGGCGAGGTTTCCGACCCCAGGTGCCTGCCAGGCAAGGGGCCCAGTCAGATCGGGCGTTTTTTACACAGTCGTTTCACGCCATGGCTACCTGCGCCGCAAACGATTTGCGTCAGAAACATCCTACTTCTTCACGCTGCATTTCTTCGGACAGTATCAGCTGTTGCTGGTTCGTCCAATCGGCACAAACGAAAACACCCCATCAATGTGGGGCGTTTTCGACAATCAGCCAATGTTACTTGGCAGGTGCTTCTTCAGGGGCTTCGGCTTGCGGCTCGGCGCCTTGCAACTGGGCCGGGTCCTTGATGGCGATCAGTTCCAGATCGAACACCAGTACCGAGTTGGCCGGGATCAGCGGGCTTGGGCTTTGTGCGCCATAGGCCAGTTCAGCCGGGATGAACAACTTGTACTTTTCGCCGACGTGCATCAGCTGCAAACCTTCGACCCAACCTGGGATCACACCGCTGACCGGCAGGTCGATCGGGCTGCCACGTTCGACGGAGCTGTCGAATACCTTGCCGTCGATCAGCTTGCCTTCGTAGTGGACAGTGACCACGTCAGTCGGCTTGGGCTGCGGGCCGTCGGCCTTCTTGACCACTTCGTACTGCAGGCCCGAGGCAGTGGTGACCACGCCTGGCTTCTTGGCGTTTTCTTCGAGGAACTTCTTGCCGGCGGAGGCGGCTTCTTCGCTGGCCTTGGCCAGGCGCTCCTCGGCGCGTTTCTGCAATGCGGTGAAGGCCTCTACCAGCTCTTCGTCCTTGATGCGTTGTTCTTTCTTGCTAACGGCGTCTTCGATGCCGAGGGCGACTGCTTTCGAATCAAGGTCTTCCATGCCTTCCTGAGCCAGGCTCTTGCCCATGTTCAGGCCGATACCGTAGGAGGCTTTCTGCGCCGGAGTCTTCAGCTCGGGGCTGCTGGCTTGTTGATCGCAGCCAGCCAGTACCAGGCCTACCAGGGCAACCGCAGCCGCCAAACGATGCTGTTTCATGCTATTTCCTTGTTCATGCGCCATGAGGGCAATCAGGGTAAAGCCGCGAGCTTAGCAGGCGGCCATGACCAATGGCTACCGGCATAGGAGCGGGTTTTCGTAAGGAAGTTCAGTCGTTAAAAGCTTCTTCATCGAAGCGTTGCAGCCATTGGCCAGTATTGACCCTTTGTGCCGGGCTCGCCGGGTTTTTGTGGCCTTTTATTTCTGCGGGTTCTGAGGGCGGAAATATCAGGGCAGGCAGCCCCCGAAAACCTCAAGGATACCGACCCTCTCGATATTCCCCCGCCACCTCCCGCAGCACCTCGCCCACCCACTGCCCCGGCAAACTCAACGGCAAGGCGGCATTGCGGCAAATCCCCACCGACCCTCCCGGCTCGCGCACACCCAGGTCAAGCTCGACCAGTTCACCACGGCGCAGGTCGAGCAGCACGGCATCACGCGGCGCCACCCACAGGCCATCGCTGCCCAGCAGGTAGCGCCGGCTCAGGGCCAGCGACAGGGTTTCCAGCCGCTGCGCCGGCATCTGGATGCCGCATTGCACAAACAGGCTGTCGGCGTGCTGGCGGATGGTGGTGCCGACGGGTGGCAGCACCAGCGGGTAACGCCCCACCTGCCCCCGCTCCACGGGCGTGCAGGCCAGCAGCGGGTGACCCGGGCGCACCACCAGGCTCATCGACTCGCTGTACAGGTGCTCGAAGGACAACCCCTGGATTTGCGGACTGTCGGTCATGCGCCCCACCACCAGTTCCAGCTCCCCCAGGTGAAGCTGGCCTAGCAACTGCGCGCTGACCCCGGTGACCACGCTGATCACCAGCGCTTCATGGCGCTGATGCAGGCGGCACAGCACCTCGGGCATGAGCAGGCCTTCGACCGTGGACAGCACGCCAATGCGCACCTGCGACGGCGCCCGCGCTTCACCGCGCAGGCTGCTGACGCCATCGCGCAGCGCCTGCACACTGGGCCCGGCGTAACGCATGAAGCGGGTGCCGGCCGGGGTCAGCTCGACACCTTGGCGGCTACGCTCGAACAGGCGCGCCTCGAGCAGATCCTCAAGCTCCTTGAGGGTCTTGGAAATCGCCGGCTGGCTGATCGACAGGATATCGGCCGCCCTGGCCAGGCTGCCCTGCCGGGCAATCTCCAGGAAGCACAGCAGGTGGCGGTATTTGATGCGGGTGTCGAGGTTCATGGCAGCAAGCTTACCGCATCGCTACCTGCGGCGTATCCGGGTCTGCCGCTTTGGACAGCATGCGGTCCTGGGCCTGACCAGGGCGCTGGATGGCCGTCCGGGCAACATCGTCTACAGCCAGGTAGACATCGGCAACGCGCTGACCGAGCTGTCCGAGCGCATGACCCAGGGTGCGGTGCACGCTGCAGTGCCGCTGGAGGCCAAACTACTGAACATGACCGTGATGGCCAGCAACATGCCGTTCGTTGGCCGTGCCTGCCCCCTGTTTCTGATGGAGTGACCGATGAAACCACAAGTCCTGTCTGCCGATGAACCGCGGGCGCCTGAGGCGCTGATCGCGCGCGAAGATGTGGTGCTGCAGCCGCATCAGGCCAGTGCTACGGCGCAAACGCGCACGCGCATGGGCAAGATGGTGGATGTATTTGCCGGGCGCACGCCGCAGGGGTTAGTTATGTAGTCAGCTTGGCTGGCCTCTTCGCGGGTGAACCCGCTCCTACAAAGGGAAGCGATCCCCGCAGGAGCGGTTTTACCCGCGAAAGGGCCGGGACAGACAACACATGAATAAAGGTTTCAGGTGGTCATTGCTTCAGCTTGGCGGCCAAGTCTTTCGGCTCATCCTGTGGTTTGCGCACCACTATTTCCGGTTTGACCGTGACAGGCGCATAGGCGAACCGCTCGTAATCGGAATCATCAGTAGCCATCGTCTTGATCAGCTTGACCCAGTAATTGTCCATGCTGCCATTGATCATGGCCGGCCGATTATCATCCGTCCACAAACTGCCCCGATAGCCTGTCGAGGGCGCCTGAGTAATGTTGGCCATGTCTTGAATAAAGGAGGGTGCGCCGTTGGCGGAGTTGCATGCCAGTATATGTGTCTCCTGCCCGTTCATGACGTAGCCATGTTTTTGCAAGGTCTGCACAACTGTACGCGCAGGATAGTTGACCCGCTGACTTCCGATCCTACCAGTAAAACCATGAGCCCCGATATTCAAAACCCGCGTTCCAGAATCATTCTGAGAGAGGAAAACTCGCATACCTTCAATCACTTTGATGGGGCCTTTGTAATAGAAACCCCCATTATTTCCAGCGATTGGTGAATGACCGCTGGGGTCACTCAAGTTGACAGGATCGCCTTTGACAAAGACGTAAGCATTCAACCCGCCATTGCCAAACGGTGATTGGTTATCGATACTTTGAAAGCGCATCAACACGGGGCTGTAGGTACGGTAACCATTTCCCAGAGCGTAGCACTGCATCCACATGTCGCAGCGCTCACCTTTGAAGCCAATATCCTTGACCGGCCGAGGTGTCGCCAGCCCGTAAACAGAGAAACACCGATGAGCGCAAGCCGCGCTTCCAATTTCGGAGAGCACCGAACCTTGTGCATCGCAGCCAACAATTCTGGTTGAAACGGCTGACGAGCGAATGGCTAATAGCCCCGTATCAAAACGCATGCAGGTGATAAATTCATCTCCGCTGACTAGCGTTGACACGCCATTGCGTCCATAGAAATACATTTGGGTTGTAGATCTGGTTATGGCCATGGTTGTCAGTTGCCCTTGTCTCCTACATTACCCCCATTGTGGACACTTGATAGAAACAAATGTACTGGCGAATATGCCAGTTGCAATAAGCACCTTCCTGCTATTCGCAGGCCCGCCGCTCAAACAGGAATGCGCCTCTCTCGATTGCAACGCGGTACCTGTGGGAGCGGTATTGCGTCGCGCCCCCCAGCGGTCTATCAAGCCACCGCCAGCTCCACCGCCTCCCCCTTCAACCGCACCGGCCATACCCGCAACCGCTGCCCGGCATCCTCCAGACACTCCCCACTCAGCAGGCTGAAGTGCTGCTTGTACAACGGCGCCGCCACCACCAGCTCGCCCTGCACACTGCCCACCAGCCCACGGCCGATGATATTGGCACCGGAGCGCGGGTCACGGTTGTCGACCGCGTACAGCGGCTGCGCCTGCCCCGGCAGGTAGAACAACGCCACCTGGGCCCCATCGAGCCAAACCACGACGCCAGAGTCGGCCACCAGGTCTTGTGCCTGGCACACCGCCTGCCAGTTTTCTTGCGTGTTCACAGCAGCATTGGCCAGGTTCATCAGACAGCCTCCTCGACAGTTGGGATCAGGTGCAGCGGTGCAGCGGGCCGGCGTTGTTCGCGTTCGCGCACGAAGTGCACGTCCGGGTCAGCACGACGGTCGTTGACGAAGGTGCGGAAGCGCTTGAGCTTCTCCGGGTCATTGAGGGCATTGGCCCACTCACATTCATACTGGTCGACCACATGCTGCATCTGCGCTTCCAGCTCGCCCGCCAGGCCCAGGCTGTCGTCGATGATCACCTGCTTCAGGTAGTCCAGCCCGCCTTCCAGGTTTTCACGCCACACCGAGGTGCGCTGCAGCTTGTCGGCCGTGCGGATGTAGAACATCAGCACGCGGTCGATCAGGCGTACCAGGGTTTCGTCGTCCAGGTCGGTGGCGAACAGCTCGGCATGCCGCGGGCGCATGCCGCCGTTGCCGCACACGTACAGGTTCCAACCCTTGTCGGTGGCGATAACGCCGATGTCCTTGCTCTGCGCCTCGGCGCATTCACGGGTGCAACCCGATACCGCGAACTTGAGCTTGTGGGGGCTGCGCAGGCCCTTGTAGCGGTCTTCCAGGCGCAGGGCCATGGCGACACTGTCCTGCACGCCGTAACGGCACCAGGTACTACCCACGCAAGACTTCACCGTGCGGGTCGACTTGCCGTAGGCGTGGCCGGTTTCGAAACCGGCCTCGATCAGTTCGCCCCAGATCAGCGGCAGCTCGTGCAACTGGGCGCCGAACAGGTCGATGCGCTGGCCACCGGTGATCTTGGTGTACAGGTCGTATTTCTTGGCCACCTGGCCGATGACGATGAGCTTGTCGGGGGTTATTTCACCACCGGGAATGCGCGGCACCACCGAATAGGTGCCGTTTTTCTGCATGTTGGCCATGAAGGTGTCGTTGGTGTCCTGCAGCGGTACCAGCGCCGGGTCCATGATCGGCTGGTTCCAGCACGAGGCAAGGATGTTGCCCACCGCCGGCTTGCAGATGTCACACCCCAGATAGCCCTTGCCATGGCGCTCGAGCAGTTCGCTGAAGGTGCGGATACCCTCCACCCGCACCAACCCGTACAGCTCCTGCCGGGTGTAGGCAAAGTGCTCGCACAGGCTCTTGTCCACCGCCACGCCGCGGGCCGTCAGTTCGTGCTCGAAGACTTGCTTGAGCAGGGCCGCGCAACCGCCGCAGCCGGTCGCGGCCTTGGTGCAGCCCTTGACCGCAGCCAAGTCGCTACAGCCACTGTCGATCGCGGCGCACACCGCCCCCTTGCTGACGTTGTGGCAGGAGCAGATGGTCGCGCTGTCGGGCAGCGCATCGGCGCCCAAGGCCGGCGCACCACCGCCTTGCGGCAGGATCAGCGCTGCCGGGTCGGCCGGCAGGGCGATGCCGTTCTGGGCGTACTGCAACAGGGTGTCGTAATAGCTGTTGTCGCCGACCAGCACCGCGCCGAGCACGTGCTTGCCGCTGGCATCCACCACCAAACGGCGGTAAGCGCTGTTGGCTTCATCGATGAAGCGATAGCTGCGCGCGCCCGGCGTGGCACCGTGGGCATCGCCGATCGAACCGACATCCACCCCCAGCAGCTTGAGCTTGGTCGACATGTCGGCGCCGGTGAACGCCACCGCCGCCTCGCCCATCAGCAGCCCAGCCAGGTTGCGCGCCATGCTGTAGCCCGGGGCGACCAGGCCGAACACGCTGCCGTTCCACGAGGCGCACTCGCCAATGGCGAAGATGCGTGGGTCGCTGCTGCGGCAGTGGTTGTCGATGACCACGCCACCGCGCGCCGCAATGTCCAGGCCGCAGCCCCGGCCCAGTGCATCCTGTGGGCGGATACCGGCGGAGAACACGATCAGGTCGGTTTCCAGGTGCTCACCGCCGTCGAAGTTCATGCGGTAGCGGTAGGTTTCACCGGCACTGACCGACTGGGTGGCGCGCGACAGGTGCACCCCCACACCCAGC
This sequence comes from Pseudomonas sp. YQ_5, assembly GCF_043103305.1. Lineage (NCBI taxonomy): Bacteria > Pseudomonadati > Pseudomonadota > Gammaproteobacteria > Pseudomonadales > Pseudomonadaceae > Pseudomonas > Pseudomonas sp. YQ_5. The sequence continues at coordinate 66,903 of NZ_JBICJS010000080.1, forward strand.
GCTTCGATCTGCGCCTTCAACGCGGCACCGCCCTCGCCGTCCAGCTGTACCGGCATCAGCCGTGGGGCGAACTCCACCACGTGGGCTTCCAGCCCCAGCGACTTGAGGGCGTTGGCCGCTTCCAGGCCAAGCAGGCCACCGCCGACTACCACCCCTCGGCGGGCACCGGCTGCGGCAGCACGAATGCCATCGAGGTCGTCCAGGGTGCGGTAGACCAGGCGGGCATTGCCGCTGGAGCCTTCGATTGACGGCACAAAGGGATAGGAGCCGGTAGCCAGCACCAGTTGGTCGTAGCCGTAACAACCTTCGACAGTGACGACTTCGCGGCGCTCGCGGTCGATCTCCAGAACGGCCTCACCCAGGTGCAGGTGCACGCCATTGGCGTCGTAGAAATCGTGCTCACACAGGGCCAGGGTTTCGGCACAGCTGCCGCCGAAGTATTCGGACAGGTGCACGCGGTCATACGCGCGTTGGCGCTCTTCGCCGAATACCCGCACCTCGAAGCGCTGCAGGGCGCCGCGACTGACCAGTTGTTCGACGCAATGGTGGCCGACCATGCCGTTGCCGACGATGACCAGTCGCTCTCGTTGCCCGCTGCTCGCTGTTGCCTTCATAAGCCGATCCTCGATCAAAAAAAAAGCGCCTGGAGCCGAAGCTCCAGGCGCCTTTGCCTGTATTCATCACGGTAGGGGGCCCGGGTTGATCGCCGTTGATCAGGGGGCTTTGTTGTATCCGAGGTTAAGCAGGGAGCGTGCCAATTGGGCTGCGCGGGATGCCTGGGTTGCCTGTGCCGGCCTCTTCGCGGGTAAACCCGCTCCTACACTTGCGCTGGGCCCGCCCAGCCAATGCACATTCAAGGTGCACAACACCCCATCTTGGAGCACGTCAGTACACATCGCGCCGATAACGCCTGGCCTTGCTCAAGCCTTCGACATAAGCCGCCGCCGCCGCCGCATCCATCCGGCCATGCTCGGCGACGATCACCCGCAACGCCGTATCTACATCCCTGGCCATGCGCTGGGCATCGCCACAGACATAGAAGTACGCCCCCGCCTGCAGCCACTGCCACAGCTGCGCACCCTGCTCGAGCATGCGCTGCTGCACATAAATCTTCTCGGCCTGGTCCCGCGAGAACGCGGTGTCCAGCCGCAGGTGTCCTGCCGCTTGCCAGGCCTGCAACTGCTCCTGGTAATAGAAATCGGTCGCTGCGTACTGCTCGCCGAAGAACAGCCAGTTGCCGCCTTTTGCCCCCCGTGCTGCTCGCTCTTCAAGAAACGCACGGAACGGCGCGATGCCGGTACCCGGGCCAACCATGATCACCGGCACGCCGTCGTCCTCGGGCAAGCGAAAGTGCTTCGACACCTGCGGGAAGATCGCCACCTTCTGCACCTGCGCACGGTCGGCAAGGAAGCTTGAACACACGCCTTTGCGTTCGCCATAACGCACCGTCGAAACCGTCAGATGCACCTGACCTGGGTGCGCCAGCGGGCTGGAGCTGATCGAATAGAGCCGCGGCTGCAATGGCTTGAGCAGTTCCAGCCAGCTGGCCAGCGACAATTGCTGAGGGAAGGCGCGCAGCACATCGACCAACTGCCGGCCCCACAGCCAGTCTTGCAGCTCGGCCTTGCATTCGGGCTGCAGCAAACGCTGCAGGTCAGGCGCATTGCTGGCAAGTGCCTGCAGTTGCTGCGCAGTGACCTTGGCAATTTCCAGATGTGCTTGCAGGGCTTCGGCCAATGGCATGGCGCAATGACCTTTAAGCTCGACCATCGCCTGGCCATCGAGCTGCATCAGCGTCAGCAGCTCTTCTACCAGGGCCGGGCAGTTGCGCGGCCATACGCCCAGGGCATCGCCGGCAGCGTAACTGAAGCCGCTTCCGCCCAAGTCGAAGACCAACTGACGGGTTTCCTTGCTGGCGCCGGGGCCATTGAGCAGGCGGTTTTCCAGCACAGTGGCCATCCAGGGTTGCTGCTTGCTATAGACCGCCAAGGGTGCAGGTTCACTCGCCGGTGGTGGTGCCGCAGCACTGCCCAGTGCAGGCAATAGCGCTTCGAGCCAGCCGGCAAAGGCTTCGTCGAAGTCTGGCTCGCAGTCCACCCGTTGCAGTAGGCGCCGCGCTCCCAGCTCGGCCAGGCGCTGGTCGAGCTTGCGGCCAAAACCGCAGAACTGGTCGTAACTGGAGTCGCCCAGGGCCAGTACGGCATAGGACAGCCCGGCGCAGTGAGCGCCCTCCTCACCCTGCAAGGCCTGCCAGAATGCCGCGCCGCTGTCGGGCGCGTCGCCATCGCCAAAGGTGCTGGCGATCAACACCACACTGGCAGCGCCCTGCAGCTGGCTTGGACTGACCACCTCCAGGCAACTGAGTTGCACGTTCAGACCAGCATCGCGCAGGCGCGCGGCACAGCGTTCGGCCAGTTGCTCACCAGTGCCGGTCTGCGAGGCCCACAGCACCTGATGCCATGGCGCGGCCTGTGCCGCGATGGGCGCAGTTGCAGGCTGGGCGAACAGCCCGGCCAGCAAACCGTCGACAAACAAACGACGGCTGGCAGCCAGCGGCGCACTGGCTGGCAGGCGGGGTACGCCCTCGGCGCGGGCCTGGTCCAGGCCCAGCAGGAAACCTTGCAGGTAATGACGCTCTTCTTCGGCCAGCACCGGAACCGGCAGGGTGTGCAGACCAAGCAGACGGGACAGGGTGGCGATCGGCATGCGGACAGGCTCTACAGTGGCAGTGTTCAGATCAAGGGCGTCGATGCGCTCGCCTGCGACCCGCTCCAAGGCTATGGCGCAGTGTTTGAAGGCAGGCTGCAGCGACAGCGGGTCGACCGCATCGCAGGTCGCGGCATTGATCGCCAATTGCTCGCCGATCAGGTCATTCCAGTGAAACGGCGCAAAGCAGTTGCCCGGCATGACCCGGTCACTGATGCGCGCCGGCAGCACGGCGTCCCCCCGACGCGAGCGAACGGCCACCTGGTCCTTTTCAGCGACACCCAACCGGGCAGCATCCTCGGGATGAATCTCAAGGTAGGGGCCGGGCTCCAGCTTGTTCAGTGCCGGCACCTTGCCGGTCTTGGTCAACGTGTGCCATTGGTGCTGCACACGGCCAGTGTTCAGCACCATGGGGTAGTCATCGTCCGGCAATTCCGCTGCCGGTAACCAGGGCCGCGCAAAGAAGCGCGCCTTGCCACTGGCGGTGGGGAAAGCCAGTGCCGGCCGCCCACCTTGGGCATCGAGCAGGAGCGCCTGGCTGCTGCCGTCGTTGAGGTAGCGCAGCGGGCTGCGCTGCTGTTGGCTGCCCGGCGCACAGGGCCACTGGCGCGGCTGCGTACGCAATTCGGCATAGCCGATACCGCGCAGGTCATAACCGGTTGAGGGGTTGTGGAAGCGGCGTATTTCCTCATACACCGCTTCGGCATTGGGGTAGTCGAAGGCGTCCGCATAGCCCATGGCACACGCCACGCGGGCAATGATCTGCCAGTCCGGCAAACTTTGCCCGGGCGGCTCGACAGCGCGTGGCATAAGGGTCATGTTGCGCTCGCTGTTGATCATCACACCCTCGCCTTCGGCCCACAGCGCGGCCGGCAGCAGGATGTCGGCGTAGCGATTGGTTTCGGTGTCGAGGAAGGCGTCCTGGGTAATGACCAGTTCGGCCTTGCGCAGGCCGTCGATCACTTGCTGGCGGTTGGCGACACTGGCCACCGGGTTGCTGCAGATGACCCAGCAGGCTTTCACTTCACCGGTTTTCATCTGCCCGAACAGCGCCACCGTACCCTCGCCGCCCTCGCTGCGCAGGCTGCCGGGTGGAAGTTGCCATTGTCGTTCGACGAATGCGCGGTCATCTTCCACCAACGCTGAGCGCTGGCCTGGCAAGCCAGGGCCCATGTAGCCCATGTCGCGGCCGCCCATGGCATTGGGCTGGCCGGTCAGCGAGAACGGGCCGCTACCGGGGCGGCAGATAGCCCCCGTGGCCAAGTGCAGGTTACAGATGGCGTTGCTGTGCCAGGTGCCGTGAATGCTCTGGTTCAAGCCCATGGTCCAACAGCTCATCCAGTTGTTGGCGCTGCCGATCCATTCGGCGGCCTTGATGATATCGGCCTCGGCCAGCCCGGTGATGGCGGCTACGCGCTCGGGGGTGTAGTCGTCGAGGAAGGCCGGCAGTTCGTCCCAGCCTTCGGTATGGCGGGCAATGAAGTCGGGGTTGGTGTGGCCGTTGCGATGCAGCAGGTGCAAGAGGCCGTTGAGCAAGGCCATGTCGCTGCCGGGACGCACCTGCAGAAACAGGTCGGCCTTGTCGGCCGTGGCGCTGCGCCGCGGGTCGACGACGATCAGCCTGGCGCCGGCCTTGACCCGGTCAAGCAGGCGCAGGAACAGGATCGGGTGGCAGTCGGCCATGTTGGCGCCGATCACCAGAAATACGTCTGCGTGCTCGAAGTCCTGGTAACTGCCAGGTGGGCCATCAGCGCCAAGCGACAGCTTGTAGCCACTGCTGGCGCTGGCCATGCACAGGCGCGAGTTGGACTCGATGTGGCGCGTACGGATAAAGCCCTTGGCCAGCTTGTTGGCCAGGTACTGGGCCTCCAGCGACATTTGCCCGGACACATACAGCGCCACGGCATCCGGGCCGTGCTGGTCGATGATGCCGCGCAGGCGCTCGGCGGTGGCAGCGATGGCCTGGTCCATGCTGGTGCGCACTGGCGGCTGGCTGCGTTGCTGGCGCACGTAGGCATCGGCCATGCGCCCGCTGGCACTCAGTGGCAGATGTGCGGTGAGGCCTTTGGTGCATAGGCGGCCAAAGTTGCTCGGGTGCAGCTTGTCGCCGCTGATCTTGCCGACCTTGCCATCGGCAACGCTCATGACGATGCCGCAGCCCACGCCGCAGTAGGGGCAGACGCTGCGTACTTGGCTGTTGGCCATGGGCGGGCTCCTGTGAAAAACGCAAAAAGGCGCCGGCTGCCTCGGCATGCTGATGCACGCGGGGCAACACGGCGCCTTTGTCGTGAAGTGGTGAGGGCTGTCGACGTTGATAGCCCGGGATGAGGGTAAATCAGCAATTTATGGGCCAGCTATACCAGCCATTTCGCGGGCATGCCCGCTCCCACAGGGATATCGCAAGGCCTGAGGGCGGCGCCGTACCTATGGAAGCAGGCACGCCCGCGAAGAGGCCTGCACAGGCTACGCACCATGCGGTGGCAAGCCGGTACCCGCTGGCGCTATGCTGGGGCAATTTCCAGCATGAGCAACTACCCTCCCCCCATGTCCCAGGTGATCCTCAAGACCCCCACCCAACTCGACCTGATGCGCCGCGCCGGCCAGCTACTGACCCAGGTGTTCGCCGAACTCGACAGCTTCATCCGCCCCGGTGTGACCACGATGCAGATCAACGACCGCGCCGAGGCGTTCATCGTCGATACGCTCAAGGCACGGCCTGCAAGCAAAGGCCAGTACGGTTTCCCTTACTCGCTCAATACGTCGGTGGACCACGTGGTATGCCACGGCATCCCCAAGGTCGATGAGGTACTCAAGGAAGGCTCGATCATCAACGTCGACATCACTCTGGAACAGGGCGGCTACATTGCCGATTCGTCGAAGATGTATGGCATCGGCAAAATCAGCGAAGAAGCCCGGCGATTGGTCGACACTACTTATGACGCACTGTGGAAAGGCATCGAGCAGGTGCGCCCCGGAGCCACGCTGGGCGATATCGGCCATGCCGTGCAGGCACATGCCGAGGCGGCGGGTTACAGCGTGGTGCGCGAGTATTGCGGGCACGGTATTGGCCAGCAGATGCATGAAGCACCAGAGGTGCTGCACATTGGCCAACGTGGCATGGGCATGAAACTGAAACCGGGCATGGTGTTTACCATCGAGCCGATGATCAACCAGGGTGGGCGTGGGACGCGCACGCTGAAGGATGGCTGGACGGTGATTACCCGTGACCACAGCCTGTCGGCGCAGTGGGAGCATACCGTGGCGGTGACTGAGGGTGGGTATGAGGTGCTGACATTGCGGGAGGAGGAACGTCGTGGCTGAAGCTGCGGCAAACGCTTGCAGGTATGAGTACAAAAT
>NZ_JBICJS010000081.1:0-33443 GCF_043103305.1 Pseudomonas sp. YQ_5
GGCGCGCGCGACCGCCTTGTTTGTAAGACGTGATATTGCGCCATGCGCCAAAGCGTTCGCGCGCAAATGGCACAGGAATAATTGGCCAAAAACAAACGTAGGAGCGAGCGTAGCTCGCGATGCGCCGCGCGGGCGGCGCTCGGTCTGATAGGCGCTGCAAAAACCACGGCGTACACGTTAGAATGCCCAATTGCCGTCACCCCCTCGGATACCCGCCCCTTGCTGACCGAACCCCGTCGCCGCGCCTACCTTTCCGCCATGCAAGTGGTGCACTGGCTGCCGCGCGCCGAGCTGCCGTTCGCCGCACCGTCGCGGCCCGAACTGCTGCTGCCGGTTGCGCCGCTCGAGGACATCGATTTCGAAGTCCGGCCGGCGTCGGCAACCAACGAAACGCCCGTCATCCCCCAGGCCCGTTCCGGCGAGCGGCCGAAAATCGAGATCCCGCGCCCGGGCAGTATGCCCAAACCCGCCGTCAAACCCGCCGAAGCACCAGAGCCCGCAGCTCCGCGCCCGGTGCCCGTGCCGCCACCGCGCTTCTCGCTGCAGTTGTTGCGCGCCGGCAGTTGCTTGCTGCTGGTGGAGCTGGCCACCGGCCAGCCGTTCCAAAGCCGCGACCCCTCCTACCTGCTGCTCAAGGACATGCTGCGCGCCGCCGGCCTGCCCGACGCCCCGCAGATCATCGGCGAACCGGTTCGCTGGCCACTGCTGGTGCGCGGCAACATGGACCAGGGGCCGGAGGCTGCGCGCGATTTCGTCCAGGGCTTCGTTCAGGCCCGCCTGGAAGACGCCCCGTGTACCTGTCTGTGGCTGGTCGGCCTGCCTGCATTGCGTTTTGCCGCCAATGCCGACGCCGAGGCCTACTACCAAACCCTGACGCTTGACAGCCTGGGCGACGCCTGGGCATTGCCGGGCCTTGAACTGTTGATGGACGAGCCGCAACGCAAGGCGGACGTCTGGAAAGCCATGCGCCAGCTGATGGCGCGCTGGAAGAGCGTTGAATGAGTGACTCAATCAGCTTCCGCCCGATGACCGAGGCGGATCTGGATGCCGTACTTAAGATCGAATATGCCGCGTTCAGTCATCCTTGGACCCGTGGAATCTTTCAGGATGCGCTCAAATCGTACGAAGTCTGGCTGATGTTCGACGGCCAGCAGCAAGTGGGTCATGGCGTGATCAACGTGATCATCGACGAAGCGCACCTGCTCAACATCACCGTAAAACCGGAAAACCAAGGCTGCGGCCTGGGCCTGCGTCTGCTCGAGCACCTGATGGCCCGGGCCTATCAGCTCAATGGCCGCGAATGCTTCCTGGAAGTGCGCGCCAGCAATCAGTCGGCCTATCGTTTATACGAACGTTACGGTTTCAACGAAATTGGCCGCCGCCGCGACTATTATCCGATCGCCGGCGGCCGTGAAGACGCCCTGGTGATGGCCTGCACCCTGTTCGAAGACTGACTTTGCAGGGGTGTACCCGGGCGCGCAGGCTTTGTTCTCGGCAGGGGCGGATAAAAAATGAGAAAACTGCTTTTGGCAGCGGGCCTGTGTGTAGCAAGCGCGGCCCACGCAGACGAGCGCGACGTTTGGATGTTCGCCCAGTGGGCGGGTGATCATCAAACCCGCCCCTTCCGTGAAATGCTGGTAGATGCCCGGCTTTACGGTGTAGTGCCAATTCACCAGTTGCTGCGCTCGGCATCGGACTGGAAACAGTGCCACGCATCGCCTTTCGCCGTACCGCCCCCCGCCAATTGGGCGGCTGTACGCTCGACCCTCGCGTTGATCAATGCACTCGACGACCAAGGCATCCTGCGCCAGTTCGAGGTGGTTTCGGCTTACCGTGAGCCGCGTCTGAACGCCTGTGCGGGCGGGGCAGCCAACAGTGCGCATGCCCGCGCGTTCGCCGTCGACATACTGCTGCCGGCGTGGGCCGATCCCAATCCGCTGTGCCGTTTCTGGCAGCAGCACGGCCAAACCTGGAACATGGGCCTGGGCCGCTACCCATCAGGCCGCATTCATGTGGATACCGCCGGCTATCGCACCTGGGGTGGCGATGGCAGTGCCGGGTCGTCGTTCTGCATCAAGCCCAAATGAGCCAGGCAACCCCGGCATTCGTCCATTATCCACTCGGCGAAGCGCTGGCACTTGTCGCTGTCGGGCAGGGGCTGTGGGCTGAGCAGGTGGTAGGCCGAGCCATCGCGCACAAAACCGTACGGCGCCTGCAACTGCCCGCTGTCGAGTTCGTCGCGCACCATCAGGGCTGAGGCAATGGCCAGGCCCAGGCCGGCGCTGGCGGCCTGAATCGACAGGTAGAAATGTTCGTAGTCGCTGCGTTCGCTGTGTCGTGCCTGCTGGCCGCTCAGCCGCAGCCAGGTGGGCCAGGCAGTGGGACGGGTGGCGCTGTGCAGCAGCCGTTGGCCTTCAAGGAGGGCAGGGGAGGCGGCGTGGCAAACCGGGCCGATCCATTCGTCGCAGATTTTCTGGCTGTACAGCTGGTTGTCCCAGTGGAAGTCGTCGCGGCGAATTGCCAGGTCGATACCGCTGCGGGCGAAGTCCAGCGGGCCGCCTGCGGCTACCAGGTGCAACTGAAGGTCGGGGTGGGCGGCATGGAATCTCGGTAAGCGCGGGATCAGCCAACGCATGGCGATGGTCGGCTCGCAGGACAGCACAAGCACATTGTCGCGGACCTGGTGCTGCAAACGCTGCACGGCACCCTCCAGCTGCTCGAAGATCGCCTGGGTGGTGCCTTGCAGGGCACGGCCGGCGGGGGTGAGGAAAATGGCCCGGTTGCGGCGCTCGAACAGTTCCACACCAAGGCTTTCTTCCAGCAGGCGTATTTGGCGGCTGACCGCGCCGTGAGTGACGTGCAAGTGCTCGGCGGCGCGCACGAAGCTCTCGGTCTGGGCGGCGATGTCGAAGTAGCGGAAGGCGTTGAGTGGCGGCAGTTTCATGATATCCCGGTTCAGCTGTGCCGGCCTCTTCGCGGGTAAATAGGTGGCATGTGGGAGCGGGTTTACCCGCGAAGAGGCCCAGGCAGGCTGTAAATGTCTGTGAAAAAAACTATCAGATTTATCTCAGCATAAATCGATTTTTCCGCGTCGGTAAGCGCTCGATAATTGGCGGTCTGTGCATTTCCATCGCCTATCGAGAACCCTCAGCATGACCGAACTCATTGCCGTCGCCCTGTTCACCTTGCTCGCCGTCATAAGCCCCGGCGCAGACTTCGCCATGGTCACCCGCAGCAGTTATGCACAGGGGCGCAAGGCCGGGCTGGCTGCTGCCGTAGGCATCGCCCTGGGGGTGCAGGTGCATGTGTTGTACACGGTGTTGGGCATTGCCGTAATCATCAGCCAGAGCCCGGCGCTGTTCCTGATCATGAAAGTGCTGGGTGCGGGCTACCTGATCTACCTGGGTTACAAGTCATTGACCAACACCCGGCGCATCAGCCTGGACGGGGTTGGCCGGTCCGCTGCCGGCGTACTGCAAGCGCTGCGCACCGGCTTTCTGACCAATGCCCTCAACCCCAAGACCATGTTGTTTGTCATCAGTGCCTTCACCCAGGTGGTACAGCCTGGCAGCCCGTTGACGCTGAACTTCGCCTACGGTGCGTTCATGTCCGTTGCCCATTGGCTGTGGTTCAGCCTGGTGGCGGTATTTTTCTCCAGTACGGCATTGCGCAAGGCGATGATCGAGCGGCAAGTGCTGGTGGACCGGGCCATTGGTCTGGCATTGATCGGGCTGGGCCTGGCTGTGGCGGTGACCGGAATGCGTTGAGGCGGCGATTGCAGTAGCCAAGCTGAGATTCGAGGTTGCTGCTGGAAGGGTTTTACGCTGGTGCCAGCGAACTTTTTTGCAGGCAAAGAAAAAGGGCTTACCTTGCGGTAAGCCCTTCGTCTTGTTTGGTGGCTACACAGGGACTTGAACCCCGGACCCCAGCATTATGAATGCTATGCTCTAACCAACTGAGCTATGTAGCCGATGGCGCGCATTATTCTCTTGAACGCCCCCTCTGTCAACACTCATTTCAAAAAAAATTTGCACGCTTTCAAAAACTTAGCGGCCAGCCCCGGTTTCAGTGCACCAGAAGCCAGTGCCCGCGCACGTCCAGCAACTGCAGCTGCTGGGTTGCAGCCAGGGATTGCAGGCTTTGGCCACGCCGGTCGAGGTAGAAGTCGCCGCACACCCGCCGAGACCATCCGCTGCTCGCCCTGCATGGCGGGCTATCTGCAAGCGAGTGCCCTGCACCAGATGCAGTCGTTTTCAAGCGTGTGGCAACAGGCGAATAAAAAGGTAGCTATGTATCTATTTGTTTCCCGATAATCGGATCCCAAACCTGAGGACGGAGATTTAGGTAAATGGCCACCAGTAGTGCCTCCACCGCACCCACCCCGGTAGCGGCAAGCCAAGCCACGCCGTTGGTGATGCGTATCATCGGTTTCTGCGCCTTGGCGCACTTGATCAACGACCTGATCCAGTCAGTGCTGCCGGCGATCTACCCGATGCTCAAGGCCAACTACGACCTGAGCTTCGCCCAGATCGGCATGATCACCCTGACGTTCCAGATCACCGCCTCGCTGTTGCAGCCTTGGGTCGGCTTCTTCACCGATCGCCGGCCCACGCCAAATCTGCTGCCGCTAGGCACCCTGTGCACGTTGGTGGGGATTGTGATGCTGGCCTTCGTTGGCAGCTTTCCGATGATCCTGCTGGCGTCGGCGCTGGTGGGCATCGGCTCGTCGACCTTCCACCCGGAAACCTCGCGTATTGCAAGGTTGGCCTCGGGCGGGCGCTTCGGCCTGGCCCAATCGACCTTCCAGGTCGGTGGCAACACCGGTTCCGCTCTGGGCCCGCTGCTGGCAGCGGCCATCGTCATTCCGTTCGGCCAGACCCATGTGGCGTGGTTCGGCGTGGCTGGGCTGTTCTTCCTCGGCGTCACCCTGATGCTGCGCGGCTGGTACAAGGAGCACCTCAATCAGGCCAAGGCGCGCAAGGCGGTTCAGGCTACCCACGGCATTTCGCGTAATCGGGTCATTGCGGCGTTGATCGTGCTGGGCCTGCTGGTGTTCTCCAAGTACTTCTACATGGCCAGCTTCACCAGCTACTTTACGTTCTACCTGATCGAGAAGTTCGGTGTGTCGGTGGCCAGCTCGCAGCTGCACCTGTTCCTGTTCCTCGGCGCGGTGGCGGCGGGCACCTTCTTTGGCGGGCCGATCGGTGACCGTATCGGGCGCAAGGCAGTCATCTGGTTTTCAATATTGGGCGTGGCGCCGTTCACGCTGGCGCTGCCGTATGCCGATTTGTTCTGGACCACAGTACTGAGTGTGGTGATCGGCTTTATCCTGGCTTCTGCGTTTTCCGCGATCGTGGTGTATGCGCAGGAACTGGTGCCGGGCAGCGTGGGCATGATTGCCGGGATCTTCTTCGGTCTGATGTTCGGCTTTGGTGGCATTGGCGCTGCGCTGTTGGGGTACGTAGCAGACCTGCATGGTATCGAGTATGTGTACGGGTTGTGCTCGTTCCTGCCATTGTTCGGGTTGTTGGCGGTGTTCCTGCCAAGTACAGGTAAACGCTGAGAGCGCCGGGGGCCTCTGCCAGGCCCCCGGGCAATTGACTCGCCCCCCGGAGGTGGCTAGAGTGCCGCCTCTTTTTCAATCACCTGCGTAGTAGCCAAAGCAATGCGCCGTACCCAGTCCCTCCCACACGCCCGCCAGCCTGCCTTCCAGGCACTGCGTCGTGCATGGCCGAGTGACACGGTGCTCAAGCGCCGCCGCAGCGTGCTGTTTGCCTTCACCTTCTCGCCACACCTCGCCTGAACTGATCTGCGCTTTCGCGTCGCTCGCCGTCCCGGCGTGCGCGCCTGTTTCTGCACGTCTTTTCGGTTTGCCAGGAGTGGTACATGAACATGCGTTTGTTGGCGGGCTTGTTGTTCGCCGTTTCTGTCGTGGGTTTCAGTTTGGGGGCCAGCTTGCCGCTGGTGTCGTTGCGCCTGCATGAAGCGGGGGCGAGCACACTGGAAATCGGCATCATCTCGGCCATCCCTGCCGCCGGCATGATGCTCTCTGCTTTTCTGGTCGACGTCTGCTGCCGCCATCTCACCCGCCGCACCATCTATCTGCTGTGTTTCAGCCTGTGCACGGTCAGCATCGCCTTGCTCGAGTCGGCGTTCGGCTCGTTGTGGCTGCTGGCGCTGCTGCGCCTGAGCCTGGGGCTTGGCATGGGGATCGCCATCATCCTTGGCGAGTCGTGGGTCAACGAACTGTGCCCCGAGCATAACCGCGGCAAGATCATGGCCCTGTACGCCACCAGCTTTACGGGCTTTCAGGTGCTCGGCCCGGCCATGCTGGCAGTGCTGGGCGCCGATAGCCCTTGGATCACGGGTGTCGTCACGGTCTGTTATGGGCTGGCGTTGCTGTGCATCGTGCTGACCGTGCCCAACGACCATGTCGAGCACGAAGAGGGCGAAAAAAGCTTCGGCCTGGCCGGATTCTTCCGGGTGGCTCCGGCGTTGTGCATGGCGGTGCTGTTCTTCTCGTTCTTCGATGCTGTGGTGCTGTCGCTGCTGCCGGTGTACGCCACCAGCCATGGCTTTGCCGTTGGCGTGGCGGCATTGATGGTGACGGTGGTGTTTGCCGGCGACATGCTGTTCCAGCTGCCGCTGGGCTGGTTGGCCGACCGGGTTGAGCGCACCGGGCTGCACCTGGCGTGCGGGCTGGTGGCGATGGTGATCGGCATCGGTTTGCCCTGGCTGCTGAACCTGACCTGGCTGCTGTGGCCGCTGTTGGTAGTGCTGGGCGCGGTGGCGGGTGGCATTTATACCCTGGCGCTGGTGCTGATCGGGCAGCGCTTCAAGGGCCAGGACCTGGTCACTGCCAATGCCAGTGTGGGCTTGCTGTGGGGTGTGGGCAGCCTGGTAGGGCCGCTGGTCAGTGGGGCAGCCATGAATGTCGCGCCCCACGGTTTGCCCATGGCGCTGGCGCTGATGGCCGGGCTGTTCGTGTGCTTTGCCAGGCAGTCATACCGGCGACGTGGGCGGATGCGGGCTGTGGCGCAGTGATATCCCTTTACGCCGCGCCGATGCTTACCCAATAGCGCGTCCTGTACTCGACCCGCACGGGCAGGCTGCGGGTGAGCAGTTGCAGGATTTGCCCGGTGTCAGCCAACTGATAGGTGCCTGAAACCTTCAAGCCCGCCACTTCTGGAGCGCAGCGCAGCAGGCCCGGTCGGTAGCGGCCAAGTTCGGTAACAAACTCGGCGAGTGGCATCTGCTGCACGCTGAGTACACCTTCGGTCCAGCCCCAGGGGTCGTTGTGCAGCGTTCTGGCCTGAATGCTGCCGTTGGTTCCGACTTGCAGGGTTTCACCTGGCAGCACTTGCCTCGCTGAGGCCAAGGCAGGGAACAACGTGACTTCACCACGACGCACCGACAGCAGCAGACCCTGGCCGTTTTCGCGTAGCAACAGCTGGCCATCGAAGGTGGTCAGCGGGCCGACACGGGTGGCGATGTGGAACGGGCGGTTGTCGTTGGGGTTGCTGTCCAGGCTGACCTCGCCATGGATCAGTTTCAGCTGGCGTTGTTCCGCACTGTAGTGCAAGTCGATGGCACTGGCGGTGTTGAGCTGGATACGGCTGCCATCACTGCCTTGCCATTGGCGCTGCTCGCCTGTGGCGGTGCTGGTGTCGGCCAGCAGTTGTGGCAGGCCTAGCGGTTCGCGCGCGGCCCAGCCCAGGCTGCCGCCCACAGCCAACAGCCCCAGCAACTTCAGGTGGTCCCTGCGGCTGGCTTTGGGGGGCTGGCTCGCGTCCAGGGTGCGCCGGCTCAGGTCCTTGGGCAGCCCGGCCAGTTCATCGCCCAGATTACTGACCCGCTGCCAGGCCAGGCAGTTGTGTGGGTGGCTGGCCAGCCAGTGTTGAAACTGTTGCTCGGTGCGCGGGCTGGGGCTGTCGAAACGCAGCTTCACCAGCCAGTCGATGGCCTGATCGACCTGAGCCTGTGCGGGCGTATCATCAGGCATCGGCATAGCGCAACCGGTAGCAGACGCCCAGGGCCTTGGCCAGGTCGCGTTCAACGGTGGCCCTGGACACCTCCAGACGTAGGGCAACCTGCGCGATGCTCAAACCGTCTAGCTGGGCCAGCAGGAACGCTTGGCGCACGCGCGGTTTCAACTGGTGCAAGGCGCGGTCGAGGCGTTCCAGGCTATCGAGGATGACAAGCTTATCCTCTTCGCTGGGCACTTCTGCTTCGGGCAGGTGAGCCAGGCTTTCCTGGTAGGCCCGCTCCAGCGCACGGCGGCGGAACTGGTCGATCATCAAGCCGCGGGCGATGCTGCTGAGGTAGGCGCGCGGTTCTTTGAGCGGCGACACCTGGCGGGCGCGCAACAACCGCACGAAGGTATCCTGGGCCAGGTCTGCGGCATGTTCACTGCAACCGACCCGGCTGCGTAACCAACCACGCAACCAGGCATGGTGAGACTGGTAGAGCAGAGCAACCTCGGTTGGCTTGAGCGTGTCGTTGATCTGCATCGTAGAGAAGGCCCAGTCCAGTGATGTTTGCGATTGTGAATGGTTCTCAATTCTATGCGGGGAAGATGGCGCCGAGCAATGGCATGCCAAAGATTAGCTGCGCAAGAACCGGCGTTTGCCCGATGAACGGCTGCGCTAAGCTGGACCTGCAATCGATTTGATGGAGGTGCCATGATGCTGGCCGACCTTTCGCCCGAGGCCTATCGCGAGGCCACACAACACCTGGCAGCACTCGACCCGGACTGGTCGCGGCACATCGCAGCGATCGGGCCCTGCCTGCACCAGGCTACGCCGGGACGTGAGCCTTATGAGGCGTTGGTGCGGGCGATTGCCTACCAGCAACTGCACGCCCGTGCCGCCGAGGCGATCCTGGGGCGGTTGCTGGCGCTGTTTCCGGCAGATGATTTTCCGCAGCCAGAGCAGTTGCTGGCGGTAAACCCGGAAACCCTGCGTGCCTGCGGCTTTTCGGCGAGCAAGCTGGAGACGGTCCAGGGCATTGCTCAAGCCACCCTGGAGGGCCTGGTACCCACGCGGGAGCAGGCGTTAGCCATGGCTGACGAGGCGTTGATCGAACGCCTGGTAGCGCTGCGTGGAGTAGGGCGGTGGACGGTGGAGATGCTGCTGATCTACAGCCTGGGGCGGTCCGACATTCTTCCAGTGGACGATTTTGGCGTGCGCGAGGGGTATCGGCGGCTCAAGGGGCTGGAGAAGGCGCCGACACCGGCACAAATGCGCTCGCTGGGCGGCGCCTGGCGGCCGTTTCGTACCGTGGCGGCCTGGTACCTGTGGCGGGCCTGAGGTTTTTGCATCGCCTGTACAGGCAACAACATATCCGGGAATCATAGATGAACCTGTACACCACCCCCGACCAACGCTGGCAAGCCGTAGCGTGCCGAGACACTGCCGCTACGGGCCACTTTGTCTATGCCGTACGTACCACCGGCGTCTACTGCCACCCCGGCTGCAAATCACGCCAGGCCAAGCGCATGAACGTCGAGTTCTACGACACCGCCGCGGCCGCCGAGGCTGCCGGCTACCGTGCTTGCAAACGCTGTATCAGCAAGGCCAGTGCCACCCGACACAGCCAGCTCGTCACCCATGCCTGCCGCTTGATCGAGGCCAGCGACCCCGCGCCAAGCCTCGACCAACTCGGTGCACGGCTGGCCGTCAGCCCTTTCCACCTGCATCGGCTGTTCAAGGCTGAAACCGGGGTCACCCCCAAAGCCTATGCCACGGCCTTCCGTGCCCGGCGGCTGCGTGCGCACCTGGAAGATGGCCAGCGTTCGGTCACCGATGCTATCTACGACGCCGGCTACAACTCCAACAGCCGCTTCTACGAAAGCGCCGACCAGCGCCTGGGCATGCGCCCCCGGCAATACCGCGCCGGCGGCGCCGGGGCAACCATTCACTTCGCCCTTGGCCAGTGCTCGCTGGGTGCAATACTGGTAGCCCAGAGTGACAAGGGCATCTGCGCAATCTTGCTGGGTGACGACCCCGAGGCCCTGTTGCACGATCTGCAGGACCAGTTCCCCAAGGCCCACCTGATTGGCGGTGACAGCGCTTACGAACAGCTGGTCGCCGAAGTGATCGGTTTCGTCGAAGCGCCGGCTTTGGGCCTGGCCTTGCCGCTGGATGTGCAAGGTACCGCGTTTCAGGAGCGAGTGTGGCAGGCGCTGCGTGAGGTGCCGGCCGGCAGCCGGGTCAGCTACACCGACATCGCCGCGCGCATTGGCGCCCCCAAGGCCGTGCGGGCGGTAGCCATGGCCTGCGCGGCCAACCCTATTGCCGTGGCCATCCCTTGCCACCGCGTGGTACGCCGGGATGGTGATATCAGCGGCTACCGCTGGGGCGTGGAGCGCAAACAGCAGTTGCTGAAGCGAGAAACGGCACTCTCCTGACTGCCCGAAGCCGCGTAGAATCCCCCGCCAAATCGAATTGCTAAGAGGAATATTCGATGAGGCGTGTCAGCCTTGACCGTTATTGCCCGGGCCTGCTGGTCCTGCTGGCCCTGATGCTGGTACTTGCCAGCCCGGCCTGGTCGGCACCAGCCACGCCATTGTCCAATCTGGCGGCTGCCGAAGCGCCAGCATTGGACGAAAACGCCAGCCTCGAACAGCTGAGCGACCACTTGGACCTCATCCGCCAGGGCGTCACCAGCGACGCCAACGACGACGCGCTGTCGCAACTGCGCCTCGCAGCGATGCAGGTTCAGCGTCAAGCTGATGCATTGAGTGCACAGCGCACTGCCGATGTGGGAAGGCTCGACGACCAGCTGAAGGTCATCGGCCCGGCCCAGCCGGATGAGGCCGCTACCCTGACACAGCAGCGCAAAGCGCTGGAGGCCGAGAAAAAGGCGCTGGTAGCCCAGCAGGATCAGGCCACCAAGCTGACCCAGTCGGCCCGCGACCTGTCCACGCAAATCGTCAACCTGCGCCGCAGCCAGTTCAACTCGCAAATCACCAGCCGTGCAGCCTCGCCGCTGAGCCCGGCGTTCTGGCAGAGCATCATCCGCCCCACCCAGGATGACGTGGCGCGCCTGCGTGACTTGCGCGGCGAGGCGGCCGATGCCATCGGCAGCGCCTTCAGCGCCGAAAACCGCTGGCAGTTCGTTGCCAGCCTGGTGGCAGCGATTCTGGTGTGGACGTTGGTGCGGCGCGTGCTTGAACGCATGCTGGCCAGTGCCATGGTCCGCTGGTTGCCCGACGGCCGCCTGCGCCGCAGCGCCTTGGCTCTGGGCGTTAGCCTGGCCACCCTGGGTACCATCGCCGGCTCGGTTTCGTTGCTGCGCTGGGGGCTGGAAAGCAATGCGCAATTGGGTTCGGACATCGCCAGCCTGACCAACCACATCCTCACCCTGGTAGTGTTCAGTGCCTTCATTACCGGCCTGGGCCGCGCCATGCTGATGCTGCAGCGCCCGTCCTGGCGGCTGCCGGCGATCCACGACCAAGTCGCCAGTGCGTTGGGCTGGTTCCCGAAGGTGCTGGCATTGGCACTGATGGTCATGATGACCATGGAGCGCATGAACAGCGTGATCGGCGTCAGTCTGGCGCTGACGGTGGCCGTCAACGGGCTGACCGCGCTGGTGGTGGCGTCCACCTTTGCCAGCGCGCTGCTGTGTTATCGCCGCACCCTGCGCAAGCATGACCTGCAGCGCCCGACGGGCCTGGCCGGGCTGATCCCGTTCGTGATGGTCATCTGGCTGACGTTGATTCTGCTGGCACTGTTCACCGGCTACCTGACACTCGCCTATTTCCTCACCGCCAAGCTGTTGTGGGTCAGCCTGGTGATCACCTGTGCCTACTTGCTGACCACCTTCCTCGGCGACCTGTGCGAAACCCTGCTGTCGCCCCGCCAGCCCGGTGGCCTGGCACTGGCCTCGACCCTGGGCCTGGCGCCTCGTCACCAGGCGCAGGTCAGCACCATACTGGCCGGTGTCGGCCGCACCATCGTGCTGTTCCTGGCGCTGTTGCTGGTGTTGATGCCGTCAGGCACCAGCCCCAGCGAATTGCTGCTGAGCCTTGGCGACTGGGATGGGACCGGGGGCAAGCTACTCGGCAACCTGAACATCGTGCCGCAGGACATCCTGCTGGCCCTGGCGATCTTCCTCGGCGGCCTGTTCGCCATCCGTGTGGTCAAGCGCTGGCTAAGCGATCGCCTGCTGCCGGAAACCGACATGGACGCCGGCATGCGGGCCTCGTTGGTAACCCTGGTGGGCTACCTGGGTTTCCTGTTCCTGGCCATGCTGGTGATGTCGACCTTGCGCATCAACCTCACCAGCCTGACCTGGGTGGTCAGTGCCCTGTCGGTCGGTATCGGTTTCGGTTTGCAGCAGATCGTGCAGAACTTCATTTCCGGCCTGATCCTGCTGACCGAGCGCCCGGTCAAGGTAGGCGACTGGGTCAGCCTGGCGGGTGTCGAGGGCGATATCCGCCGCATCAATGTGCGCGCCACCGAGATCCAGATGTCTGACCGTTCCACGGTGATCGTGCCCAACTCGCAGTTCATCTCGCAGAACGTGCGCAACGTGACCATGGGCAATGCGCTGGGCGTGGTCAGCATTACCCTGACTCTGCCGCTGGAGACTGATGCCAACCGTGTGCGGGAGTTGCTGCTGGCGGCTTACCATGAGCATGAGGCGATTCTGGACGCGCCCGCTGCCTCGGTGTCATTCAAGGACCTGACGGCCAGCGGTATGGTGATTGGTGTAAGTGGCTACGTGGCCGGGCCGCGACAGGTGTCCGGCACCCGCAGCGACCTTCTGTTCACCATTCTTGGCCGGTTGCGTGATGAAGGCATTCCACTGTCTTCGCCGCAGAGCATGGTGCTGGTGCAGGAAGGTGCGCGGCCGGCTGTCGAGTCGGTGTAGGCATCGGGGGGGGGGCGTCCAGCTGGTTTACCCGCTAAAGGGCCAGGCCTGCTGGCCAATCTCCACCCCCGTTCACCGTTGCCGCCGCCAACGTATTCGCGGGTGAACCCGCGAATACCGGCCCCTTGCGATATCAGCCCAGACAGCGGGTTACATGCTTGACCGACTGATACGCTGACAACCCCCAAGGCCCCAGCTCACGGCCGATCCCGCTGCCCTTGGTGCCACCCCATGACGTTTCGACGAACACCGCCTGCACCGAGTTGATCCACACATGGCCAACCTCCAGCGCATCGGCTACCCGCTCGGCGCGTTCCAGGTCGGCGGAGCACACCGTGGCGACCAGCCCGAAGCGGCTGTCATTGGCTTCGGCAATGGCCTGTTCCTCGGTGGCAAAGCGCCGTGCGCAGAGCACCGGGCCAAAGATTTCCTCGGTCCACAGGCGGCTGTCTTTCGGCACATCGGTATACAGCGTTGGGCTGACGAACCAGCCTTCACGGTCCAGTGCATGGCCGCCAGCCAGGCACTGCAAACCTTCTTCCCGCGCCGTGGCAAAGTAGCTGGCCACCTTCAGCCACTGCGCCTGGCTGGTCAGCGGGCCCATGTCGACCTCTTCGGTCAAAGGATTACCCACCCGCAGGTTTTCCAGTGCCGCCTGCAAGCGCGGCAGCAGTGTATCGGCAATGCCGTCCTGTACCAGCAGCCGCGATGTGGCCGAACACATCTGGCCGGCATTCCAGCTGATGCCGGCAACAATCCATTCCACCGCCTGGTCGACATCGCAATCATCAAACACCACGATGGCCGACTTGCCACCCAGTTCCAGCGTCACCGGCCGGCACTGCGCCGAAGCGCTGCGCATCACCTGGCTGCCGACGCTGTTGCTGCCGGTGAAGGACAACTTGTCCAGGCCGTTGTGATTGCTCAGCGCGGCGCCGGTCTCGGCCTTGCCGTTGACGATGTTCAGCACCCCGGCGGGCAGGCCAAGGGCGTCGGCGATCTGGCCGTAGGCCTGCTCGATCAGCGGGGTGACCTCTGAAGGCTTGAGCACCACGGTGCAACCGGCGGCCAGGGCCGGGGCAAGTTTCCAGGCGCTGGTCACCAACGGGAAGTTCCACGGCACGATCAGGCCGACCACGCCCACCGGTTCAAGGCGGGTGCGGGCGGTGAAACCCGGCGCAGCCAGCGGCACAGTGCGGTTTTTCGATGGCAGCTGCTCGGCCAGCTCGGCGTAATAGCCAAAGGTGGCGATGGCGTCATCCAGGTCGATTTCCGCTTCGTGACGCGGTTTGCCGTTATTGCGCATCTGCACGGTGACAAGCGCTTCGCGGCGCTGCCCGAGCTGTTCGGCAAAACCACGCAGGAAGGCGGCACGGTCACTGGCGCCGGTGCTTTTCCAGGCGGGCAGGGCGCTGCGGGCAGCGGCGACGGCCTGGTCGACCTGGCTCACGCTGGCGGCCATCAGCTCGGCGAACGGTTGCCCCAGCGCAGGGTCGTTGACGCTGATGCAGTCGCTGCCTTGGCCTTCGACCCAATGGCCGGCGATATAGTGGGAGGTGGTCATGGTCGGTTTCCAGTCAGGCCATTTCGGCAGTGGTCACAGGCGTATGCGCGGTGTTTTTGCAACGCACCCATCGCGGGCCCGAGGGGCCATACACGCCAGCAGGTTCAGGGAACAGGTTGAGCAACAGCAGGTACAGCACGCCAGCCAGCCCCAGCGTGACCGGCAGGCTCAGGTCGATGCCGCCAGCCAGGTCACCCAGTGGGCCGACGAACTGCCCCGGCAGGTTGACGAAGCACAGGCCGACCGACGCGCTGGGGATCCACGCCCCCATACCGCGCCAGTTCCAGCCGTGCAGGAACCAGTAGTGGCCACCACGCTGGCCGCGGGTGAATACCTGCAGGTCATCGGCGTGGTAGAAGCCGCGGCGGGTAATCAGGCCAAGGATCATGATCACCATCCACGGGCTGGTGCAGGTAATGATCAGCACGGCAAAGGTCGATACGCTTTGCACCAAGTTGAAGGTAAAGCGGCCGATGAAGATGAAGCCGATCGCCAGCACGCCGATCAGCAGCGTAGCGCCAGCACGGCTGAGCAGGCGCGGGAACACGCTGGACATGTCCAGGCCGGTGCCATACAGCGCGGTGGTGCCGGTGGACATGCCGCCAATCACCGCAATCAGGCACACCGGCAGGAAGAACCAGCTAGGGGCAACTGCCAGCAGGCCACCGACATAGTTGTTGGCGGCAATGTAGTCCGGTGCCTGGGTGGCGACCAGGGTGGCCGTACACAGGCCGAACAGGAACGGAATCAGCGTCGCCCCCTGTGCCGCGATGACGGCCAGCATGATGCGCGCCTTGGGTGTTTCACGCGGGATATAGCGTGACCAGTCACCCAAAAAAGCACCGAACGACACCGGGTTGCTCATGGCCAGGATCGCCGCGCCGACGAACGCAGCCCAGAAACCTGCCTGGCCAAGGTTGACGCTGCCTGCGTAGCCAGCATCGAAGGGCCCGGCAAAGGCGACGATGCCCAGCAGGAACAGCAGGCTCGAGGCCCACACGGCAATCTTGTTGACCCACAGCATGAAGCGGAAGCCAAAGATGCATACCACCAATACCAGCACCGCGAACAAGCCGTAGGCCAGGCCCAGGGTCAGGTCGGTCTCTGGCAGGCCGGCCAGGCGCTTGGCACCACCGACCAATGCATCGCCCGAGCTCCATACCGAGAGTGAGAAAAACGCCACCGCCGTGAGCAGCGACAGAAACGAGCCGACGATGCGCCCGTGTACGCCAAAGTGCGCGCCTGATGAAACGGCGTTGTTGGTGCCGTTAAGCGCACCGAACAGCCCCATCGGGGCAAGGATCAGTGCGCCGATGCCAACGCCAAGCAGAATCGCCCACACACCCGCCTGGAATGACAACCCGAAAAGCACCGGGAAGCTGCCCAGTACGGCGGTAGCGAAGGTATTGGCACCGCCGAAGATCAGGCGGAACAGGTCTAGCGGGGAGGCGTCGCGTTGATCGGCGGGGATCTGTTCGACGCCGTTGGTCTCGATACCGGTCGAGTGGCTCATGGTGGTACTCCAGCGCGGTTGTTATAGCCTGCGCAGTGCGCGGGCCTTCTTGTGGGTGCGATGGCAGGGCGGCAGCGCCGCGTAAAAGGTGATCAGGCCGGCGTTACGACCGACAGGTGCTCGTGGCAGGCCAGCCACTGTTCACCATGGCGGCGGAAGACGATGGTCTCGCGCTCGCTCAAGTGCTGTTCTTCACCGGCGATGCGGATACGCGTGGCCACATCGTGCATGAAAATAGCCACGTCGCCGTGGAGGCTTACATGGGCGTTGCCCGATTCGCAGGCAAGCACGGTAAAGCCCTCGGCCTGCCACTGGGCCCAGAGCTCTTCATAGGCGCGACGCGACAGCAGCGGATGCGGCAGGGTGTGGAACAGAAAGGTGGCGTCTTCGCTGAAGCAGGCGAAATAGCGGGCGGTGTCGTTGCTGGCGAACGCCGCGACGAGGTCGGCGGCAGCTTGCCGCACTTGGAGTGTCTGGTCCACGGGAGTGGCCTCACGGTTTTTTGTGATTGTGGTGAAGCGATTCTGGTGGCGGTTGGCGAGGGGAAAAATCGCTGGCGGCAAATAATCAGTTCAGGAATTTGTGAAGTGATGGGGCACATGGCAGTACAGGCAAGCCGACTGACGGTCTCTCCCACCCTCCATCCTTGCCTACGCTGATATTCCCAACCCGCTGAAGCAAGGAGATCCACTGTGACCTTCCAATACAAGCGTCTGGACAAGTACAACGCAGCTGTACTGCTGGTCGACCACCAGACCGGCTTGCTCTCGCTGGTAAGGGACATCGACCCCGACCGCTTCAAGAACAACGTCTTGGCCCTGTCTGACCTGGCCAAATACTTCAAGCTGCCGACCATCCTCACCACCAGTTTCGAGACGGGGCCCAACGGCCCGCTGGTGCCGGAGCTGAAAGAGCAGTTCCCTGATGCCCCTTACATTGCACGCCCGGGCAACATCAACGCCTGGGACAACGAAGATTTCGTCAAAGCGGTAAAAGCCACCGGTAAGAAACAGCTGCTGATTGCTGGCGTGGTCACTGAAGTATGCGTGGCTTTCCCGGCCCTGTCGGCGTTGGAGGAGGGCTTCGAGGTATTCGTCGTCACCGACGCCTCTGGCACGTTCAACGAACTGACCCGTGATTCGGCCTGGCGACGCATGGAGGCTGCCGGGGCGCAGCTGATGACCTGGTTCGGCGTGGCCTGCGAACTGCACCGTGACTGGCGCAACGACATCGAAGGGCTGGGTACCCTGTTCTCCAACCATATCCCGGACTACCGCAACCTGATGACCAGTTACAACAAGCTGGCCAAATAATGCCTCCCGGGGGCTGCACGACAGCCCCCACATCAATCTGCAAGCGAAGCGGCAAACTGGCATTAATCGACCATACTCACTCTTCATTCGCCTTCAGGAGCGTGTCATGTCGAAGCCGTCCAGGAAGCCCTCCAAAAAACAGCCAGAAAAGCTGGGCGGTAAGGCGTACGAAAAAGCGCTCAAGAACCTGCATGTAGAGTTGGTGAAGCTACAGGAGTGGGTGGTCGCCAAGGGCCTGAAGGTATGCATCGTCTTCGAAGGCCGCGATGGCGCCGGCAAGGGCGGCACCATCAAGGCCATTACCGAGCGTGTCAGCCCGCGGGTGTTTCGTGTAGTGGCGCTGCCCGCACCGACCGAGCGGGAAAAGACCCAGATGTACGTGCAGCGTTACCTGGGCCATCTGCCTGCGGCGGGTGAAGTGGTGATCTTCGATCGCAGTTGGTACAACCGTGCGGGCGTTGAGCGGGTAATGGGCTTTTGCTCTGGCGAGCAAGTGGACAAGTTTCTGACCGGAGTACCCGGGTTCGAAAGGGTCATGGTCGATTCAGGGATCATCCTCATCAAGTACTGGCTTGAAGTCAGCGCCGATGAGCAGACCCGGCGCCTGCAGGATCGCATCAACGACGGCCGCAAGCTGTGGAAGTTGTCACCGATGGACCTCAAGTCGTATAGCCGCTGGGATGAATACACCCAAGCGCGTGACGAAATGTTCCAGGCGTCGGATACCGCTTGGGCGCCGTGGTTCATGGCCAATTCCAACGACAAACGTCGCGCCCGGCTGAATATCATCAGCCATCTGCTCAGCCGTATTCCCTACAAGGATATAACCCGCGACCAGCACGTGAAGCTGCCCAAACGCGGCAAGATCGGCAAGTACAAGGCGGTCGCCTACCCGTTCAAGTTCGTCGAAGAACGTTTCTGAACCCCTCCCTGCAGGGAGCTGCGAAGGTACGAGCTCATGCCACATGACGGTAGCCTGTTGCAGGCGACGGTGGTATTCCTTTTGGCTGTGGTGCTTCTGGTACCGCTGGCGCAGCGTCTGAAAATGGGCGCAGTACCAGGATACCTGTTGGCGGGCATCCTGATTGGTCCGTCGGTGTTTGGTCTGCTTGGCAACCCGGACAACGTGGCGCGGCTGTCGGAAATGGGCGTGGTCATGCTGTTGTTCGTGATTGGCCTGGAGCTGTCCCCAAGGCGTCTGTGGACCATGCGCCGGTCGCTATTTGGCGTCGGCAGCTTGCAAGTGGGGCTGACCGCCGTGCTGCTTGGGCTACTGGCATTCTGGCTGTTCGACCAATCGAAACCTGCCGCCATCGTGCTGGGCCTGGGCCTGGCGCTGTCGTCCACCGCCTTTGGCTTGCAGGTACTGGCCGAGCGCAAGGACCTGGGCAAACCTCATGGCCGCCTGGCCGTGGCCATCCTGCTGTTCCAGGATATTGCCGCCATTCCCTTGATTGCCGTGGTGCCGCTGCTCGGTGGCGATGTCAGCACGGCTGACGAAGGTGCCTGGCCTTTGTTGGCTGTGGTTGTCGGCATTGGTGTGCTGATTGTTTTTGGCCGTTATCTGCTGACCCCGATATTCAAGTGGACGGTGGGTTCGGGCCTGCCTGAGCTGTCGACTGCCACGGCATTGCTGGTCGTGCTGGGCACCGCCTGGTTGATGGAGCATGTGGGAGTGTCAATGGCGCTGGGGGCCTTCCTGGCCGGCGTGCTGATGGCTGAGTCGCCGTTTCGCCACGAACTGGAAACCCAGATCGAGCCGATCAAAGGCCTGTTGCTGGGACTGTTCTTCGTTGGCGTAGGTATGAGTGCCGACCTGCGCCTGCTGTTCGGCATGCCGCTGATGGTGTTGGGCCTGACATTGCTGCTGGTCGCCATCAAGCTGCCCTTGTTGTATGGCCTGGGGCGCACGATGGGTGGGCTCAACCAGGCCCAGGCGCTCTGCCTGGGCGTGGTGCTGGCTTCGGGGGGCGAGTTCGCCTTCGTGGTGTTCAAGCTGGCGCTGGAGCACCAAGTGCTCACGCAAGCGGTACACGACCTGCTGGTGCTGGCCATCACCTTGTCGATGGCGGTGGTGCCCCTGGTAATGATGGCTTTGGCGCGGCAATTGCGAGACGACAGCCTTACGCAGGCAAGCTCTGGGACGGATCAGTGAATTGCGCCTTGCTGGCGCATTGAATGTTCGGAGGTCAAACATGCAGCCAGGTATCAAGCTGGACAGCGCCCTGTCGCGGGGCCTGCTCGATGTGCTCATCAAGGCAGGCCTGGTGGCAGTCTTGGTGACCTTCGCCTTTCAGGTGTTCCAGCCGTTCCTGGAGTTGATGCTGTGGGCGGTGATTCTGGCGGTCACCTTGTACCCACTGCATTGCCGCATCCAGCGCCGCACCGGGTTCAGGCAAGGTTATGCGGCGACGCTGTTGGTGCTATTGGTTCTGGTAGTGCTGCTGGTGCCTATCTACCTGGTGGTGATGTCCATCGGCGAATCGGTGGACAGCCTGGTGACGCTGCTCAAAAGCGGCGCCTGGAGCGTGCCGGTCCCGCCTGATTCCGTGGCGACCTGGCCACTGATCGGGCCGAAGGTGCATGCGCTGTGGTTGGCGGCCTCCGAAAACATGGCCAGTGTGTTGAATCAGTGGATGCCCCAGATCAAGGGGGCCGGGCTAACGGTGCTGGGCGCTGCGGCGAGCGCCGGTGGGGCCTTCCTTCTGTTCATCGGCGCAATCATCATTTCCGGGGTCATCATGGCCTTTGGTGAACGAGGTGAAATCGCTACCCAACGCATCGCCATGCGGGTTTCAGGCGCAGAGCGCGGTAAACCCTTGGCCACGCTGTGCACGGCCACCATTCGCGCGGTGGCACAAGGGGTGATCGGCATTGCCTTCATCCAGATGTTGCTGATCGGTGTCGGCTTTGTCGTCAAAGGGGTTCCCGGTGCCGGGATGCTGGCCATCGCCATCCTCATGCTGGGCATTGCACAGGCTCCGGCGACGCTGGTTACCGTGCCGGTGATCATCTATATGTTCAACGTCGAAGGTTTTACCGTGGCGACCATCATTTTTGCCATCTACACCTTCGTCGCCGGCCTTGCCGACAATGTGCTCAAGCCGCTGCTGCTGGGGCGAGGGGTTGATGTACCGATGCCGGTGGTACTGATCGGGGCATTGGGCGGCATGGTGGTCAAAGGCATCATCGGCTTGTTCATCGGCCCGGTAATCCTCGGCGTGGCGTACGTGCTGTTCTGGCAATGGGTTGCGCTGCAGGTGCCGGAGCAACCGGCACCGCCTGCCGCTTGAGCCATGCCCAACCGCTGCTATGGCCTGGGGCTGCTGATGGTGCTGGCCGGTTGCACTCAGGTTGGTCCGGATTTCGAGAAGCCCCAAACGCCGTGGTTGGACGGCTGGAGCACGCCAATGCTGGAGCAGGCAGGGCGCAGCGCGGCGGCGCCCGACCTGCGCCAGTGGTGGGCGGTGTTTGCCGACCCGACGCTGGACGCGCTGATAGCCGAGGCCGATGCCAACAACACCAACCTGCGCGTGGCTGGCCTGCGTATCGCTGAAGCCCGTGCCCAGTTGGCCATCGTGCAGACCGGGCGTTATCCGCAGCTGCAGCAGCTGAGTGCGCAAAGCCTGTACCTGAAGCAGAATCAGTCTGGTACGCCTTCGGCCCGTGATTCGGTGTTCTGGCAATCCAGTGTGGGCTTCGACATCGGCTGGGAAATTGACTTCTGGGGCCGCTTCAGTCGCGCCATCGAAAGCGCCGATGCCGTCTATTTCGCCTCCCAGGCCAACTACGCCGATGCCATGCTGCTGCTGCGTGCGCAAGTGGCCGACACCTACTTTGCCCTGCGTACCGCCGAGGCGCGGCTGGCTATCGCACAAGAGAACGCCAAGCGCCAGGCGCGTAGCCTGGAGATCACCGAGCGGTTGTTCCGCCACGGCGAAAATGACGAACTCGACTGGCAGCAGGCGCGTACTCAATACCTGGCGACTCTGGCCACCATTCCCGAGTTCGAGAACCAGCTCAACGCCCTGCGCAATGTGCTGTGTTCGCTGCTCGGCCGCCCGCCCGGGCCGCTGCCGCAACTGGAGGCCGGCCGTGGCCAACTGCCCTTGCCAGAGCGGGCAGTGTTGCAGGATGTACCTGCCAGCCTGCTGCAGCGCCGCCCGGACATTCGCGCCGCCGAGCAGGCTGTGGCGGCGCAGTCGGCGCTGGTCGGGGTGGCCGAGGCCGATCTTTATCCACAACTGAACTTGCTCGGCAGTATCGGCTGGACCTTTCTATCTGCCAATCATTTGCCCGACACCTTCGACCTGGCTGCTGGCCCAAGCCTGATCTGGAACCCGTTCGACTATGGCCGGCGCAAGAACACCGTACGCGTGGAAGATGCCCGCTTGCAGCAACTGATCGAGCTGTACCAGCAGGGCGTGCGCGAAGCCGCCCGTGAGGCCGACGATGCAGCCAGCGGGCTGGTGCGCTCGCTGCAGAGTGCAACCATTCGCGACCAGGCCTCTCAGGCTGCGCAACGCTCGCTGAATCTGGCCAGCTCGCAGTACCGCGAAGGCTTCGCCGATTTTCAGCGGGTGCTCGATGCTCAGCAACTGCTGTTGCAGCAACAGGACGGTTACCTGGTCAGCCGTGGCAACGCAGTCAGCAGCCTGGTGACCTTGTACAAGGCCCTGGGTGGAGGTTGGGACGCCAGCCGCGCGCCGATCGACCCAGCCACCCGCCAACAAATGCAACAACGCACCGACTGGGGCGAGTTGCTCGACGAGCCAGCCCCCACCGCGCATGCACAAGGTGAAACCGAATGAGCGACGCCACGCCAACGCCGCCCCCGTCAGCCCCGGATCGCGGCATGCGCTGGGTGCTGCTGCTGATTGCCATCAGCCTGCTCTGGTACTTGCTGGCTGACCGCTTTACGCCATACACCCAGCAAGCCCGCCTGCAGGCTTACGTGGTCCCGGTGGCCGCCGAAGTGGCCGGGCAGATCAAGCGTGTGGCCGTGGGCAACAACCAGGAGGTGCGCCAGGGCGATGTGCTGTTCGAACTCGATCAGGAGCAGTACCGCATTGCCCTGGCCCGTGCCGAAGCCGACCTCGATACCGTGCGCCGGCAGATTGGGGCCAGTACCGCCGGCATCGATTCGGCGCAGGCAGCGTTGGTGGCAGCCCAGGCCAATGAGCGCAAGGCGCGGCAGGACGCCGAGCGCCTTAAACGGTTGATTGACGAAGACCCCGGTACGGTGTCGGTGCGCCGCCTGGAAGGCGCCCAGGCCAACCGCGACCAGGCCATCAGCCAAGTGGCGGCGGCCCGTGCTGAGGTGGAGCGCGCCCGTGAGCAGCAGGGCGGGGCACAGGATGACAACGCCCAGCTGCGCAGTGCTGCGGCCAATGTGGAAAAGGCTCGCCTGGACCTTGCCCGTACCGTGGTGCGTGCCGACGCGAACGGGCTGATCACCGACTTGCGCACAGACGTTGGCCATTATGTCGGGGCGGGTAGCCCGATGATGACCCTGATCAGTATCCATGACGTGTGGATAAGTGCCGACATGACCGAGAACAACCTCGGGCGCTTGCGCCCTGATACCCCGGTGCTGGTGGTGCTCGATGCGCTACCTGGCACCGTGTTGAAGGGGCGCATACGCAGCATTGGCTACGGCGTTAGCGTGGGGCAGAGCACGCCGCCGGGTACGCTGCCGACCGTGAAGAACAGCCGCGAATGGCTGCGTTCGGCGCAGCGCTTCCCGGTGATTGTCGAGCTGGAGCGCGACCAGCTTCAGGACAAGACCGTGCTGCGGGTCGGTGGTCAGGCCGAGGTCATGGCCCTGCCCAGCGAAGGTAACCCGCTGAACCTGCTGGGCCGGTTGTTCATGTGGCTGATGAGCTGGCTGTCGTATGCCTATTGAATTGCGCCGCTTGCGCGCACTGCGCCTGGCCTGGGGTGTGGCGCTGTGCCTGGCGGTGAGCTTTGGTATCGGCTTGCCGGTGCCGATTCTGGCGCCGGTGTTCGCGGTGCTGTTGCTGGCCATGCGCAGTCAGCCATTGCCCCTGCGTGCGGCACCGGCCCTGGCGCTACTGGTGCTGCTCGCTTGCGGCAGCGGGTTGCTGCTGATTCCGTTGTTGCGCCATGCTCCGTTGGCCGGGGTGTTACTGGTCGGGGTGGGGGTTTTCCTGACCTTGCGCTATGCCCTGAAGGGTGGCAACGGCCTGCTGGCCAACCTGCTGGTGATCGGCCTGACCATGATCGCCGCTGCCGGCACCAGTGACTTTACCCTGGCACTGTCGGTGGTCGAAGCGCTGGCCAAAGGCATGCTGCTGGCAGTGCTGGGCACGTCGGTGGCGCATACGTTGTTCCCCGAACCTGCCAATGCGCCAGCACAGCCGGTGCCGCCGCTGCTGGGCAGCGAGCATGTCAGCTGGGTGGCGCTGCGTGCCACGTTGATCGTGATGCCGGCCTTTCTGCTGGCATTGATCGCCCCTGACCAGTACATGCCGTTGATCATGAAGGCCGTGAGCGTGGGGCAACAAGCCGGTGAAACCCGCGCGCGACACGCCAGCCGGGAGCTGATCGGTTCAACCTTGCTTGCCGGGGTGTTGGCGATAGTGCTGTGGGTGGCGCTGAGCCTGTTCGTTCACCTGTGGATGTTCTTCTTGTGGGTACTGCTGTTCGCCCTCTGGCAGGCTCGACGCCTGTACCAGGCGGTGCTGAGCCGGCAGGGCCCGGCGTACTGGGTCAGTTGCCTGACGACCATGCTGATCTTGCTGGGGCAGTCGGTGCAGGACAGTGCTGCCGGGCAGGATGTGTACAAGGCGTTTGCGGTGCGTATGGCGCTGTTTCTGGCGGTATCGGTGTATGCCAGCGCCATGTTGATCTGGATTGACCGGCTTCGGAGTCGGCGCGGGCTTCTTAGCGGTTAAGCCCGGCTCCCAGGGAATTCAGGGTTGCCAATCAACCCCACTCTCTTCCAGATAGGCATCCACCGCTGCGCCCACCGTCGGATGAAAGGCTTTCTCCCCTATAGGCTCGAACAACTCGAACTGCCGCATCTTGTCCTTCACCGGGTCCTTCATTTCGGCAAACTGCAGCTCCACCCCTCGCGCTTCCAGTGCCCAGTCCAGCTCGGCCAGCATGTCCGCCGAAGTGATATCGATGCTGGTCACGGGCTCAGCGGCAATCACCACCCGCTGCACAGGCGTTGGCGACGCGTCCACCGCCGCCATCACTGTGTTCTGGAACTGCTCGGCGTTGGCAAAGAACAACGGCGCGTCCCAACGCAGCAGCACCAGCCCTGGAATACGCCGGGCCTGTGGGTAACGCTGTATGTCATGGTATCCGCGCAGCCCATCGGCCCGGCCGAGCACCGCGTAGTGCGGCCGCCAGCCGTCCCACAGGAACTCGATCACCGACACCGCCACAGCAATGCCAATACCGGGAATGGCGCCAAACACCGCTACGCCGACAAAGCAGGTGAACGACAGCCAGAACTCCCACTGCTGCATGCGGAAGATACGCTTGAGGTCGGCAAATTCGAATAGCCCCAGTGCAGCGGCAATCACCACCGCAGCCAAAGCGCTGTTGGGCAGGTGCTGCATCAGATTGGGCGCTACCAGCAGCAACAGGGTCACCGCCAGGGCGCCGATGATGCCGGTGAGTTGGGTCTGCGAGCCGGCAGCTTCGGCCACTGGAGTGCGCGATGAACTGCTGCTGATCGGGATGCCCTGGAACAGCCCGGAGGCCAGGTTGGCCACGCCCAGGCCGAACATTTCCTGGTTGGGGTTTACCCGCATCTTGAGGCGCGCGGCATAGGAGCGCGACAGCACACTGGTGTCGGCGAACGAAACCAGCGCCACGGCAATCCCGCCCAGTAGCACCTCGACCAGATCAATGTCACTTACCCAAGGGAAGACGAAGCCGGGCAGGCCCTGGGGCAATTGCCCGAGTACCTTGACGCCCATCTGATCAAGGTTGAACAGGCTCACTGCCAGCGTCGCCAGTACCACGGCGATCAGGATGCCTGGCAGGCGCTTGAACGGTTTGAGCAGCAGAATCAGCCCCAGGCTACCGGCACCCACGATGAAGCTTGGCCAGTGCCCTTGGCCGGCGAAAAGCGCCTGGCCCAGGTACCAAAGGTCGCGCAAGGGCCCTTCGCTGTCGACTTTGATGCCGAACAGCTTGGGCAACTGGCTGATCAATACGGTCAGGGCGATGCCGTTCATGTATCCATAGCGGATGGGCTTGGACAGCAACTCGGTGATAAAGCCCAGGCGCAACAGCCCGGCAATCACACAGAACGCCCCGGCGACCAGTGCCATCATGCTGGCGATGGCGATCGCCCGCTGCGGGTCGCTGGCGGCGTACTGCACCACCACAGCCAGGATAGGCGCGGCCAGCGCCGAGTCCGGGCCCAGCACCAGGATGCGGCTGGGACCGAACAGGCCGTAGGCCAGCAGGGGGATGATGGTGGCGTACAGACCATAGATGCCGGGGACGCCGGAAGCCTCGGCGTAGGCGATGCCCACAGGCACCAGCATGGTGGTGAGTACCAGGCCGGCGGCGATGTCCTTGGGTAGCCAGGCTGCCTTGTAGTGGAGCAGGGTGACCAGGCCGGGTAACCAGCGTTGCCAGTCGAAACGAGTGGGTTGGGGCATGGTGTCGGCTCTGGGCGAGAAGGGCGCTGAACCTCAGCTTAGATGCTGGGGGCGGGGGCCGCTTTGCGGCACAGCGCGACACAAGGCCGCCCCTGCAAGGGGCGCGCATGCCTGGGCAAAACAAAACCCCTTGAAGCGCAAGCCTCAAGGGGTTTGTGTGTGCTGCAGGCTACTGCTTAGACGTTGAAGCGGAAGTGCATCACGTCGCCGTCTTTGACGATGTAATCCTTGCCTTCCAGACGCCACTTACCGGCTTCCTTGGCACCGGCTTCACCCTTGAACTGGATGAAGTCGTCATAGGCCACCACTTCAGCGCGGATGAAGCCTTTTTCGAAGTCGGTGTGGATAACGCCGGCTGCCTGCGGGGCAGTGGCACCGACGCGTACGGTCCAGGCACGTACTTCCTGCACGCCGGCAGTGAAGTAGGTCTGCAGGTTCAGCAGTTCGTAACCGGCGCGGATCACGCGGTTCAGGCCAGGCTCTTCCAGGCCCAGGGCCTCCAGGAACATGTCCTTCTCTTCACCGTCTTCCAGCTCGGCGATTTCTGCTTCGATCTTGTTGCACACCGGCACCACTACCGCGCCTTCTTCCTCGGCAATGGCCTTGACCACGTCCAGGTGCGGGTTGTTGTCGAAGCCGTCTTCGGCCACGTTGGCGATGTACATCACCGGCTTGCTGGTCAGCAGGTGGAAGCCACGGATGACGGCTTTTTCATCGTCAGCCATGTGCTTCATCAGGCTGCGCGCTGGCTTGCCTTCGGTAAAGTGCGGGATCAGCTTTTCCAGAATGGCCTTTTGCGCCAAGGCTTCCTTGTCGCCGCCCTTGGCGTTGCGGGCTACCTTCTGCAGTTGCTTTTCGCAGCTGTCGAGGTCGGCGAAGATCAGTTCGAGGTCGATGATCTCGATGTCACGCTTGGGATCGACGCTGTTGGAAACGTGGATCACGTTCTCGTCTTCGAAGCAGCGCACCACGTGGGCAATGGCGTCGGTCTCGCGGATGTTGGCGAGGAACTTGTTGCCCAGGCCTTCGCCTTTCGAGGCACCGGCAACCAGGCCGGCGATGTCGACGAATTCCATGGTGGTCGGCAGGATGCGGTTTGGCTTGACGATCTCAGCCAGCGCAGCCAGGCGAGCGTCGGGCATAGGTACGATGCCGCTGTTTGGCTCGATGGTGCAGAAAGGGAAATTCTCCGCCGCGATGCCAGACTTGGTCAGGGCGTTGAACAGGGTGGACTTGCCGACGTTGGGCAGGCCGACGATGCCGCAATTGAAACCCATGGGTATTCCCCTCTCTAAAGGAAATCAGGCCTTCTGGCTGTGCAGCTCGCGCATCGCCTTGGCGAAATCGCCGGCGAGCACGTCCGGCAGCACGCCGAGGGCAAAATCGATGCTGGCGTCGAGCTTCTCCTGCTCGGCGCGCGGCGCGCGGCCCAGGACGAAGTTGGATACCAGTTTGGCGTCACCCGGGTGGCCGATGCCAAGCCGCAGGCGGTGGAAGTCGTTCTGGTTACCGAGCTGCGCGATGATGTCGCGCAGGCCGTTGTGCCCACCATGGCCGCCGCCGCGCTTGAGCTTGGCAACGCCCGGGGGCAGATCGAGTTCGTCGTGTGCCACCAGTATCGCTTCCGGCTTGATGCGGAAGAAATTGGCCAAGGCCGCTACGGACTGGCCGCTGCGGTTCATGTAGGTGGTGGGGATCAACAAACGAACGTCGTTGCCCTGATGGCTGAATTTAGCCGTCAGGCCGAAATACTTTTTGTCAGCGGTCAGCGAAACACGCTGGGCGCTGGCAATGCGTTCAACGAAAAGAGCCCCTGCGTTATGCCGGGTCTGTTCGTATTCGGGGCCGGGGTTACCCAGGCCGACGATCAACTGGATGGCGGTCACGTCAGGGGCTCTTCCTTGGAGTTGGTGGGTTACAGTGCGCGCGGCACTGTAACCCGATCAACGCCGGCGTGCGAGTGGATTACTCGGCAGCGCCTTCTGCTTCTGGAGCAACGCGTGGAGCGTGAACGTTGGCAACAGCTTTGTCATCACCGTGGGCCAGAGCGACGAACTCTACGCCTTTCGGAGCTTTCAGGTCCGAAAGGTGGATGATGGTGCCGACTTCGGCGTTGGCCAGGTCAACTTCGATGAACTCAGGCAGGTCTTTGGCTTCGCAGGAAACTTCGATCTCGGACTCAACGTGGGAGATCTCGCCGCCTTTCTTGGCCGGGGCTTCTTCGTTGATGAAGTGAACCGGAACCTTGGCGGTCAGTTTCTGGCCAGCAACGACGCGGACGAAGTCAGCGTGCATGATGAACTGCTTGGCTGGGTGGCGCTGCATGGCCTTGATGATGACGTTCTGCTTAACACCGTCAACGTTCAGCTCGATAACGTGGCTGAAGGCAGCTTCGTTTTCGAACAGCTTGGTGATTTCCTTGGCCAGGATGGTCAGGGATTGAGCTTCTTTACCACCACCGTAGACAACGGCTGGGATGCTCAGCGAGTGACGCAGGCGGCGGCTCGCACCTTTCCCCAGGTCAGTACGCGCTTGGGCGTTCAGAATAAAATCAGTCATTTTGTTTCTCCAAAATAGCCCCCCGAGGGCGTTTGCGACCAGCGCCAACGGGGATGGCAAAAAAGCCCCGCCCCAACACAGGTTGGGGCGGGGCGCTTCATATCAACACGTGTCCCGCTTAGCGGAACATCGCGCTGATCGATTCTTCGTTGCTGATGCGGCGTACCGCTTCAGCGACAACCGGTGCGATATCCAGCTGACGGATACGGTCACAGGCTTGAGCAGCGGCGGACAGCGGAACGGTGTTGGTCACCACCAGCTCGTCCAGTACCGACTTCTCGATGTTCTCGATCGCGCGGCCCGACAAAACAGGGTGCGTGCAGTAGGCGTAAACCTTGGCAGCGCCGTGCTCTTTCAGGGCTTTGGCCGCGTGGCACAGGGTGCCGGCGGTGTCGACCATGTCGTCTACCAGGATGCAGGTGCGCCCTTCGACGTCGCCGATGATGTGCATAACCTCGGAGTGGTTAGCCTTTTCGCGGCGTTTGTCGATGATACCCAGATCGACGCCCAGGGACTTGGCGACAGCGCGTGCGCGCACGACACCACCGATGTCCGGGGAGACGATCATCAGGTTCTCGAAACGCTGGTCTTCGATGTCGTCAACCAGTACGGGCGAGCCGTAGATGTTGTCGACGGGAATATCGAAGAAGCCTTGGATCTGGTCAGCGTGCAGGTCGACGGTGAGTACACGGTCGATACCTACGACAGTGAGCATGTCAGCAACAACTTTGGCGCTGATGGCTACACGTGCCGAACGCGGACGGCGGTCCTGGCGGGCATATCCGAAGTAGGGAATCACGGCGGTGATTCGGGATGCTGAGGAGCGGCGGAAGGCGTCGGCCATCACTACCAGTTCCATCAGGTTATCGTTGGTCGGAGCGCAGGTCGGCTGAATAATGAAAACGTCTTTACCGCGAACATTTTCATTGATCTCAGTACTGATCTCGCCGTCGGAGAATTTACCGACAGAGACGTCACCGAGAGGGATATGCAGCTGACGTACGACACGCCGAGCCAGATCGGGGTTAGCGTTCCCCGTAAAGACCATCATCTTGGACACGCGCAGTACCTGAAGGCTGAGGGTATACCTGGATGAGTATAAGGAAAATGGCAGGGGCGGCTGGATTCGAACCAACGCATGGCAGGATCAAAACCTGCTGCCTTACCGCTTGGCGACGCCCCTGTATCTGTTGCTGCGAACGCTCATGCGCTCGACTTCTTGACCAGACTTTGCAGCTTGCGATGCAACATCGAAATATTGCTTCCTTTCGCCACAAACCCTGTTTGGGTCGCTGAAAGAAGGGCCAGAACTTTATCAGCTTCGGCTTTGCTTGGGAAGGCCCCAAACACACAACTTCCAGTGCCGGTTAGTCGAGCCTCAGTGAACTTTCCCAGTAAATTCAACGCATTGCGAACTTCAGGGTAATTCTGCTCTACCACCGGTTGGCAGTCATTTCGACTGTTTCCCTCGGGAACGGGGCGCATCTTAAGGGGGAGTGAATCACGTGTCAACTGCGGATGTGAAAAAATTTCTACTGTGCTGACAGACACTTGCGGCACCAGCACGACATACCAAGGTTCGATCGGGTCGACCGGAGTCAGTTGCTCCCCTACACCTTGCGCGAACGCCGCATGGCCGCGTACGAACACCGGCACATCGGCGCCCAGGCGCAGACCCAGTGCGGCCAGGCGGTCTTCGTCCCAGTCCAGTTGCCACAGGTGGGCGAGCGCCAGCAGGGTGGTCGCGGCGTCCGAGCTGCCGCCGCCGATGCCACCACCCATGGGCAGCACCTTGGTCAGCCAGATGTCGGCGCCGAGGGTGGTGCCCGATTGTGCCTGCAACATACGCGCGGCCCGCACGATCAGGTTGCTGTCGTGGGGGACTGCCTCGATCTCGGTGTGCAAGTGGATCACGCCATCGTCACGCAGGGCGAAGCTCAGTTCGTCGCCGTGGTCGAGAAACTGGAACACCGTTTCCAGCTCGTGGTAACCGTCCGCGCGGCGGCCGATGATGTGCAGCCACAGGTTGAGCTTGGCCGGGGCGGGCAGGGTGAGCTTGTGCATGGGATCAGTGCCCCAGCTGGCGTGGCTGCCAGTCCTTGACCACCAGGGTTACGTCCAGGTCCTTGCCGTGCAGCTTCAGGCGCTCGGGCAACCAGTAGCCGTTCTGTTCGGTGTAGCTCAGGTACTGCACCTGCCAGCCATCCTGGTCCAGGCTGGCCAGGCGGCTGTCGCCGTCCAGGGTCAGCTTGCTCTTGCTGTCGGGAGCGGGCAGGCCGCGAACCCACCAGACAAGGTGCGACACCGGCAGTTGCCAGCCCAGTTGCTCTTCCAGCAGCGCTTCAGGGCTGGCAGCTTCGTAGCGGCCCTGGTTGGCCACCTCCAGCACGACGCCACCCGGGCGGCCGGTCAGGCGTGCGGCGCCACGGCCCAGTGGGCCGGCCAGGCGAATATCATAGTAGTCCTGGCGTTGCAGCCAGAACAGCGTGCCGCTGCCAGAGTCGCGCGGGGCACGGATGCCGACCTTGCCGCTGATCTGCCAGCCATCAAGGTTGCTCAGTTGCTCTTTATGGACGCGCCACTGTTGCGGGTCGCCGTGGCCCTGCAGGGCCTCTCGGCTACCGAAGCCGGCACAGCCGGCCAGCAGGGCGATCAAGGTAAAGGTGATGCAATGGCGCAGGAACATGGCGTTAAAGAGTCTCGGATCCGGTCAGGCGTAAAAGGGTCTTGCGCAGGATAGGGCTGTCGGCCTGGGCTTCGAAGCCCTTGGCCCATACATGACGAGCTTCGCGGCGCTTGCCGTTGGCCCACAGCACTTCGCCCAGGTGGGCGGCCACTTCGTGGTCGGGGAAGTTGGCAAAGGCCTGGCGCAGGTAGGTTTCAGCTACGTCGAGGTTGCCCAGGCGATAGTTGACCCAACCCAGGCTGTCGAGCACTGCCGGGTCATCGGGGGTCAGTTGGTGGGCTTTGTCGATCAGCGCCTTGGCTTCGGCATAGCGGGTGGTACGGTCGGCCAGGGTATACCCCAGGGCGTTCAGGGCCATGGCGTTTTCTGGCTCGCGGGCGATGATGGCGCGCAGGTCTTTTTCCATCTGCGTCAGATCGTTGCGCTTCTCGGCCAGCATGGCGCGGGTGTAAAGCAGGTTGAGGTCGTCCGGGTAGCGCTGGATGGCTTGCTGCAGCACCTGGTTGGCCTGGGCGTCCTTGTTGTTGTTGCTATAGCTTTCCGATTCGATCAGGAACAGCTGGATGGCATAGTCTGGCTGGGCTTCGCGTGCTTCGGCGAGCAGGCGCGAGGCATCACTGCCGCGGCCGTTGGCGATCAGGATGTCGGCCTGGCGCAGCTGTGCCGGCAGGTAGTCTGGGCCTGGGCCGACCAGGGCGTATTCACGCAGAGCTCCAGCAGGGTCGTGGCGCTCCTCTTGGATGCGGCCCAGGTTCAGGTGCGCAGCGTCGACGTTGCTGTCTCGCTCGACCAACTCCTGCAAGTAGCCTTCGGCTTCATCCCAGTCTTTGTTCTCAAGGCACACCAGCGCCAGCGAGTAGCGCAGTTCGTCATCATCGGGGTATTGCTGGACCAGGCTGATGAATTCGCCTTTGGCATCGGCGATACGGTCCTGTTCGACCAGGGTGCGAGCGTAGGTGAGGCGCAGGCGTTTGTCGTCCGGGTTGTCGCGAATCGCCCCACGCAGCAATGGCAGGGCTTCCGGACCACGGTCCAGGGCCTGCAGCAGCCGGGCACGCAGCAGGATCGGAGCGACCTCGCCGTTTTGTGCAGGGTGCGACTCGAGCAGTTCCAGGGCTTCTTCTGTCTTGCCGTCCTGGTTCAGCAACAAGGCCTTGCCGAATATCAGTTGGCCGTTGTCGGGGTATTTCACCAGCAAGCGTTCGAAACTATGTAGCAGGCCGTCGCGGGTGCTCTGGTCGGTTTCGGCTGCAGACAGGGCGAGGAAGTCGAAGTGGGTGTCGCCCTTGCCCTGCAGTACCTTTTCCATGTAGGTCATGGACTCGTCATAGCGACCGGCGCGGGCCAGCTGGATGGCGGCGGCGCGCTGTGCGTCGAGGTTCTGCGGGTCGTTGCGCGCCCAGACCAGCGCATTCTCCAGTGACGGCTCGTCGGCGCCGAGGTACTCGGCAATGCGGTAGGCGCGCTCGGAAACTGCGGGGTCCTGGGTTTTTGCCGCCTGATCGGTGTAGTTGGCCAGGGCGATGTCGAAACGGTTGCGCTGGCCGGCCAGCTCTGCCACCAACAGGCTATAGAGTGTGTCCTGCTTGAACGAACCATACACCACGGGCTTTTCCGCCTCGCCCTTGCCAGCTTCGGCGACGGGAGGCTCGGCCTTTTGCGGGGCCAGGCTTTGGCAGCCCTGTAGCAGGGCGAAGGCAAGCAGCAATGCGTATGGTTTGTTCATAGAAAGGCTTATAGGAGGACTCACCGGCGGTCGGAGCATGATGACACAAGCGCGGAGGCAAACCCACCTGCGAAGGTCGTGGTTTACAGGCTGGGTGGTGCAGAGTGGGACAGCGGGGTGGGGGAGAGGTTCGCTGGGGCTTGTGCTTGAGGTTTGGCGCTGCTTTCAAAGGGTTAATGATCGGCAACATATAGGAATGCCCTAAAGAGTAACAGTGCGAGAAAAAGCGCTATGCACACAATGACGAGTCTGCTGAGTAATTTCTTCGTGTGGCTTGGTAATTGGTTTGCTTCTTTGATGCCTATTAAGCCTTTGCGTGCATAGGCTTTCGGGAAAGTTGGCATTAAAGATATTGTTCCGAATCGAAGAGCTTTCCCGGTAAAGCCAAGTTCAGTATTGTTTTTCTGTTCTCGCTGATTAACTTGCAATTGGGTCGCATTGATTCAATGTGTTCAGTCAGGCGATGGGGTAAATATAGGGTTATCGACATGGATACGAAGATTGCGGTGATAAGAATGGCGAACACCACTCCTAAAATTTCATGAGTGGTGCTTACTT
>NZ_JBICJS010000082.1:0-34955 GCF_043103305.1 Pseudomonas sp. YQ_5
GGGCCAGCAAGGCGCAGCATGTCGAACAGGACGAAAGCCGCTCAGCCCTGTTCGGTCACTTGCACACTGCGGTTTCGGTTGCGCCACACGCGGTACGCGCGAATTCCCGCGCGTACCGAGCCGAATAGCAGTTTGTCTTCCATGTCCCGCGCCATCCCCGAGCGCACCAGCATGCGCAGGAAAGTACCGCGGGCGCGGGCGATGGCGAAGAAGATGCCTTGGGTCGCCAGGGTGTCGCGCACTTCGCGCAGGGCGGCGATGCCGCTGACATCGATGCTGGTGACCGCTTCGGCATCGAACAGCACGGCTTTCGGCTGGTCCTGGCTTTGCACGGCTTCCAGCAGGCGCATCTTGAAGTAGTCGGCATTGAAGAACAGGATGGCGTCGTCGAAGCGGTACACCACCAGGCCAGGCACGGTGCGGGCGTCCTTGAACTTGCGGATGTCCACCTGGCCTTCGGTGCCCGGCAGCCAGCCCAGTACGGCATCGGTGGGCTGGTAGATGCTGTAAAGCAGGCGCAGGATCGCCAGGGTTACGGCAAACACGATGCCGGGCAGCACGCCCAGGCCCAGTACGCCCGCCGTGGTCAGCAGGCACAGCCAGAACTCGAAGCGGCTAAGACGCCGGATGTGCCCCAGCGACTTGATGTCGATCAGCCCCCAGCCAGCCATCAGCAACACTGCGCCCAGCGCAGCCTGCGGGATCCACGCCATGGGGGCGGTGAAAAACAGCAGGATCAGGGCGATCACCAGTGCAGCGATGATGCCCACCAACTGGCTTTTGCCTCCGACCATGTCGTTGACTGCAGTGCGTGAGTCGGCGCCGCTGATGGCAAAGCCCTGGGAAACCCCGGCCGCCAGGTTGCTCACGCCCAGCGCGACGAATTCGTGGTTGGCGTTGATCGCATAGCCATGCCGGGCGGCAAAGCTGCGTGCGGTAAGCATGGCGCTACAGAAGCTGACGGTAGCGATACCCAGGGCGTCGCGCAGCAGGCTCTTCATTTCCGCCAGGTTGCTGTGTGGCCAGGCCAGTTGCGGGATGCCTGCAGGTACCGGCCCAAGGACGGCAACGCCGAAGCGGTCGAGGCCGAACAGGCCAACCAGCAGCATGAACAGCGCCACTACCGTGAGGGCTGCGGGCAGGCGCGGGTAGCGCCGTGGCAGCCAGATAAGCAGGCCCAGGGCGACCAGACCGATGATCAATGTGACCCAGTGAATTTCCCCCAGGCGCTGGAAGAAGTTGATCAGGCTGAGGATGAAGCCGTCGCCCTCGATCTTGAAGCCCACCACCTTGGACAGCTGCCCGGCGATCAGGCTCAGGCCGATGCCGTTGAGGTAGCCGATCAGGATCGGCCGCGAGAAAAAGCTGGCGATGAACCCGGCTCGCGCCAGGCCGGCGGCAATCAGCATCACGCCGACCAGCACGGTGACGATCACCGACAGTTCAGC
Organism: Pseudomonas sp. YQ_5; assembly: GCF_043103305.1. Lineage (NCBI taxonomy): Bacteria > Pseudomonadati > Pseudomonadota > Gammaproteobacteria > Pseudomonadales > Pseudomonadaceae > Pseudomonas > Pseudomonas sp. YQ_5. The sequence goes on from NZ_JBICJS010000082.1 coordinate 1,449, forward strand.
GATGCGCTGTGGGTCGCCCATGGCCAGCGGTGCCACGGCACCGGCGATCATCGCGCAGGTGGCGGCATCGGGGCCGACCATCAGCTGGCGCGAGCTACCGATAAGCGCGTAGACGATCATCGGTAGCACACAGGCGTACAGGCCATATTGCGGCGGCAGCCCGACGATCTGCGCATAGGCAATGGCAATGGGAATCTGGATCGCGGCTACCGACAGGCCAGCTTGCAGGTCGGCGTGGAACCATTCACGGCGGTAGTGCAGCAGGTTGGCAAGGCCCGGTAGCCAGCGGGAGAGAAACATGCGTTGTCCTTTCGAATGGTTTCACGAATCCATTGAGCATATCCGCCACAAGCCGTTTCGCTTGCACGCGCTGAGGCCCGATGCGCATTGAAGCGGATCGGCGGGTAAATGGCCATGGGCCAGATCACGGGAAGGGGAAAAACGAAAAAAGGAGCCAAGGCTCCTTTTGACTGCGATGACGTTGCTGGAACGCCATGCGGGAATGCGATGTGGAGCGGGTAGAGGGAATCGAACCCTCAACTAAAGCTTGGGAAGCTTTCGTTTTGCCACTAAACTATACCCGCATCTGAGCTGGACTTTTTACCAGAACCTTCAGCGAATTAGAAGCCCAAGTTATAAAAAAGCTTGTCGGCGCCTGTGGCCTGCGGGTATTTGCTACAAGGCGCCGAGCCGCTCAGATGGCAAATGCATGCTGCCCCTGTTGCACAGGTTGGTAACGTTGGCGGGGTTCACGCACGGTTGGCTTGAGGAAGCCCAGCATGACATTGCGGGTGTTCTCGCAGGCGGTCTTGTTCTCCATGTCCAGGAAGTGGCCCGCGTCGCGGATCACGCTGAACTGGCTTCTGCCCACATGCTTGCTGAACTGCCGCGCATCCTCGACTGTGGTGTATTCGTCGCGCTCGCCGTTGATGAACAGTACCGGAATGTTGATATTGCGCGCGCCTTGCAGCGCACGTTCCAGGTCGTGCTCCAGCACCTGGTTGATGTGGAAGTGCATCTGTGCGTACTCGTGGCTGTCCAGGCTGCTCACATGGCGATAGTTGAAGCGCTTGAACAGCGAAGGCAAGTGCTTGCCGATGGTGTCATTGACCAGGTTGCCGACCTGATAACGGTCGCAGGCGGCCAGGTACTGGCAGCCACGGTCCAGATAGTCGCGCATCGGCTCGTTGATCACTGGCGAGAACGAACTCACCACTGCCTTCTTCACGTACCGCGGCTGGTGCGCCAGCGCCAGCAGCGTGCTTGCGCCACCCCACGAAAAAGACATCACGTGGTCTGCCTGGAAGTGCTCGATCAGCTCAAGGAGGATATGCGCCTCGGTCTCCTTGCTGATCAGCCGTTCCTGACGGTTGTGCGGCTTGGACTTGCCTGAATACGGCTGGTCGAACAGAACCACGTTGAACTGTGGGTGCAGGTTACGTACCGTCTGGGCGAACGAGGCCGTGGTGGCCAGCGAGCCGTTGATCAGGATGATCGTGTTTTCGGCCGCATCCGCGCGATAGAACTCCGTGTAAACCCGATACTGACCTTGGATATCAAGTACAGCGATTTCTGGCCTCATGTCATCGACTCCTGGCGCAAAAAGGGTATTCGCGTCACCTAGGGTGCACGTGCTTTATGACAGGTAGGCATTTGCCTGAAGATAAAACCGGGGCCCTGTGTCGATCCTTGGCACTTGCGTCGACGGTATTGTTTTTGGCGGGCAATTTGCCGTGCCCCAAGACATCTAGGCCTTGGGTGGCCGGCAAAAAGTGTCATCGACCGCGGGTGTGACTTGGTAGTCACATGCAGACTGACGATTTGGATTCAAGCAGTGGGTTGGGGATCGCGCAAGTGCCGTTCGGTAAGTAATGTGACTTTTGTCGCTGAGCGGTCGTATGACGAGCCGGGCTGTCTGTTGCGGCCTAGACGGTGGCTATCTCATGCGCCGTCAGTTCACGATACTCCCCCGGCGCCAACCCCGGATCCAGCCGGATCGCCCCCATGCTTTCCCGATGCAGCCCCACCACCTTGTTGTTGAAATGCCCGAACATGCGCTTGACCTGGTGATAGCGCCCTTCGACGATCGACAGCCGGGCCTGGCGGGGGCTGAGGATGTCCAGCTGGGCAGGCTGGGTGGTCAGGTTTTCGAAGGCGAAATAGAAACCCTCGCGAAACTTGGCCACATAGTGCTCGCCAATCTCGTCCTCGGTGTCCACCAGATAATGCTTGGGCAGCTTGGTAGCAGGCTGGGTCAGGCGCCTTGACCACTGGCCATCATTGGTCAGGAGCATCAGGCCGGTGGTGTTGAAGTCCAGGCGACCGGCGATGTGCAGGTCATCTCGCAACACCGTTGGCAGCAGGTCGAGAACGGTACGGTGTTGCGCATCGTGGGTGGCGCTTACGCAGCCGGTAGGCTTGTACAGCATCAGGTAGCGGGCCGGGCGGCCGGCCTGCAGCAGTTGCTCGTCCAGCTCTACGCGGCTGAACTCACGCACTTCGGTCAGCGGGTCGCTGACGATCTGGCCGTCCACCCGCACGCGGCGTTGCACCAGCATCAGGCGAACTTGCTGGCGGTTGTAGCTGGGCAGGTTGGCGAGGAAACGGTCAAGGCGCATGGTAACGATCAGTGGGCAGCGGATGGACGGAGCTGTTCTTCAACGGCGGCGCAGCGCGGGCACAGACAGGCCTTGTTGCGCAGTTCGTCGGGCAGGGCCTGGAGCACGGCCGGGTCGATGGTCACGCTGTAGCACCAACAAGCCTGGGTGGCGCGGCGTGGGTCGGCCAGGCTGCACTGGTTGAGGGCACCGCAAGCGGGGCAGAGTTGCTGGTCATTCATGGCGGGTTTCACTGCAGACGCGGTTGCGGCCAGCCTGCTTGGCACGATAAAGCGCGCGGTCGGCGCGGGTCAGCAGGGCGTGCAGGGTATCCCCCGGTTGCAGGCTGCTCAGGCCGATGCTGGTGGTCAGCCGCAGCGGCTGGTCGTCGTAACTGAAGGTCAGCTGCTCGGTGCGTCGGCGGATCTTTTCCGCCACCTCGATGGCCTGGCGGCCTTCAGCTTCGCGCAGTAGCACGATGAATTCCTCGCCGCCCCAGCGGCACAGTATATCTGACTGACGCAGGCTGCCTTGCAGCACATTGGCGAATTGGCGTAGCACTTCGTCACCTGCCAGGTGGCCGTGGGTGTCGTTCAGCGCCTTGAAGTGGTCCAGGTCGATCAGCAAGGCCACCAGTGGGCTGCTGTCGCGCCGGGCTTCTCGCAGCGCCTGGGCGGCGAGCAGGTCGAAGCTGCGCCGGTTGTGCAGGCCGGTGAGGCTGTCGAGTGTGGCCAAGGCTTCGGTGCTGGCCTGGTGGCGGCGGACCATGGCATGCACCAGTGCCAGCACCACCAGGGTGATCATCGTACAGATCGCCAGATTCAGGTACAAAGCGTGGCGAATGCGGTCGAGGATGCCGGTTTCGCGTTTGTCCACCAACAGGTACCAGTCCAGTTCGGGCAGGTGGCGCACGTTGAGAAAGTGGCTGTGGTTTGCGCTGTCATGGTACTCGTGGCTGCCTTCACTTGGCACCAACTGCTCGGCCAGCATGTCCTTCAGCTCAGGGTTGTCGCTGAGTCGCTGGCCGACTTGCAAACCATGCGGGCCGCCCTCGGAGCCGGTCAGCAGCACCTTGCCTTTGGCATCCGTGAATAGCACCGCACGCTGGTAGCGGCGTTGGTACTGATCGATCAGCTTGACCACCGACGATACGCTCAGCCCTACGCCTGCAGCGCCGATGAAGCGTTGCTGGTAGTCGTGCACCTTGTAGTTGATGAACACGGTCAGGCTGTCCTGGTTGGCCATGTCCAGATCGACGTTGATCTCATAAGGGGCCTTGAGTTCACGCAGGCGGAAATACCAGGCATCACGCCAGGTACCTGGTTCGACATGCTTGAGTACACCTTTGGCCTGGTAGTAGGTCAGCGTGCGATCGGACACGAAAAAGGACGTGAAGATGTCCTGCTTGCCCGTGACCTCGCCCAGGTAGCGGGTCATGCGTTCGGTATCCTGCTCGCCGGACAGCACCCAGTCGCGCAGGAAGGTGTCCTGGGCCATCATCGAGGCGATCAGCACCGGGCGGATCAGGTCTTTCTGGATTTCCGAGTAGACAGTGTCGGAGGTCAGCGGCAATTCGGTATTGATGATGCCGTCGCGGATGGCGCTGCGCGAGGAGAAGTAGCTGAGCAGCGAAGTAGCCAGGAAGCCGCAGGCCAGTAACACGAGCAGGGTAACGATCAGCGAGCGCTGCGAGAACAGAGCGGAACGTAAGGGCATGATCTTCCCGTGATGTGTGCCAAGCCGCTTATTCTAGTGAGATGGCCGACAAATGACTGCAAGTTTTTCAGGGTTATTTCACCTGTATCAAGTTATTGCAGGAATGGCACTGCACCTGCGCGCCACTGTCTTATTCAGTGTCGACCGACCTATCTCGTGTCGACGCTCGCCAGCGCCGCTGTTCGGGCACTCCAGCGGTCCAGGAGGCCGCCATGTCCTATCGAATCCTGTTGGTCACCCTGCTGGGGCTGATGACTTCCGCCTGCGCCCCGTACTATGAGCGCGGGGGCTATTACCGTTCGGACTACTACTCCACCGACCGCTATGTGGCGCCGGGGTATTACCGCCATGACCGCTACTATGTGGCGCCAGCCCCGCGCTACTACTATCAGCCTGCCCCCCGTTACTACCGTGGGGCGGCCCCTGCACCCCACTACCGGCCATATGCGCAGCCAGGGATGAACCAGTGGCATGGCAACCCGCGCCATGACTATGGCAATCGCCAGCGGCAAGACTACAGGCAGGACCGGGATCGCCATGACTATCGCAATGGCAGCCAGCGTTACCGGCAGGGCGATCGGCACTCCAATCGGCAGGTGGACGACCGCGGCCGCTGGGACGGGCGGCGCGGGCAGGGACGAGGAGGAAACTGGCAGCGCTAGGTGAGTGAAGGCGGGGGCTGAAAAGCAGCCCCCGGATCAGCAAGCTAACCCACATCCGCCAATGGGTGCCGCCCTTCCCACGCCTTGGCAAAATGCGCCTCGACTACCGCCGCCGGCACTTGCGCCACATCAGGCCAGTGCCAGCGCGGCTGATTGTCTTTGTCCACCAGGCGAGCGCGCACACCTTCACTGAATTCAGGGTGGCGGCAACAGTTCAGGCTCATGCTGTATTCCATCTGGAACACTTGCGCCAATGACAGGTACCGCGCCCTGCGGATCTGCTCCCAGACCAGATGCGCCGTCAGCGGGCAACCCTCATGCAGGCGTTGACCGGCATCTGCCAGCAATGGGTCGTCATGCTGCTTGAGCCTTTCCAGCGCGCGCCAGGCTGAGGCAGCATCAGCCACGTCGAGTAACTGATCGATCTCTTGCCGTCGCGGCAACCACTGGGCATCAGGCAGCTCGGCGCAGGCACGATGCTGCTCGGCCTTGAGCAGGCTATTCAGTTGTATGGCGGTCTGCTCCTGCCAGTTGAGTTGCAGCAACTCCTCGATCAAGGCTTCTTGCTGGTGCTCGCCCAGAAAGCGGTCAGCCAGGCCCAGGTCAATGGCATCGCGGGCGTTGATCGGTGCACCTGTCAGGCCGAAGAACAAACCCAGCTTGCCCGGCAGCCGGGTCAGGAACCAGCTGGCGCCTACGTCAGGGTAAAGGCCGATGCTGATTTCCGGCATGGCCAGCCGGCTGCTGGGTGTGACGATGCGTACGTTGGCGCCTTGCAGCAGCCCCATGCCGCCACCCAGGACATGCCCATGACCCCAGCACAATAACGGTTTGGGGTAGGTGTGCAGGGCAAAGTCCAGGCGATATTCGGCGGCGAAGAAGGAGGCCGCCAACGGCGGGACACTGCCGGGGTGGTCGCGGCAGGCTTGCACCAGCGCACGTACATCGCCGCCTGCGCAAAAGGCTTTTGCCCCGTTGCCGCGCAGCAGCACGCAGACGATACCCGGGTCGCGGGCCCAGGCATGCAGTTGTTCGCCCAGCACCTCGATCATCGGCAGGTTCAGGGCATTGAGCGCCTTGGGTGCATCCAGGGTGGCGATGCCGATGCGGGCGCCATCGACGCCGGTGAGTACCTCGCAGTGAATGGTCATGGACTACCTCTCGCAAGTCATCGCTCAAGTATGGCTTGCCTGGCCGATCATGCCGGTCGTCGGTCGGATCGTTTGACAAGCGCGAAGGGCTTACCTAGTGTCGCGCCATTGTTTATGGAAGGCCCCATGACTGAAGACGATCGCATCAAACTCGAACCCAGCTGGAAGGCCGCATTGCGCGGTGAATTCGACCAGCCTTACATGCACCAGCTGCGCGAGTTCCTGCGTGGCGAGTACGCTGCCGGCAAGGAGATCTACCCGCCAGGGCCGCTGATCTTCAATGCGCTCAATTCGACACCGCTGGATCAGGTGAAGGTGGTCATCCTCGGTCAGGACCCGTACCACGGGCCGGGACAGGCACATGGCTTGTGCTTCTCGGTGCAACCGGGCGTGGCCACGCCGCCGTCGCTGGTCAATATCTACAAGGAGCTGCAGCGCGACCTGAACATCCCGATCCCCAGCCACGGCTACCTCCAGAGCTGGGCGGAACAAGGCGTTCTATTGCTCAACACGACCATGACCGTCGAGCGCGCCAATGCCGCGTCGCATGCCAAGAAAGGCTGGGAATTGTTTACCGACCGGATCATCCAGGTGGTCAGTGAGCAATGCCCGAACGTGGTATTCCTGCTATGGGGGGCTCATGCGCAGAGCAAGCAGAAGCTGATCGACGGTACCAAGCACCTGGTCTTGAAGTCGGTCCATCCTTCACCGCTGTCGGCGTATCGCGGGTTCATCGGCTGCGGGCATTTCAGTCGTGCCAACAGCTTCCTCGAGCAGCGGGGGCTCGGGCCCATCAACTGGGCACTGCCCCCACTGTGAGAAACCGCGGGTGGGGTACGCAATCGCTCAGGGCGTCATGCTGATGCGCGGCTCGCTGCGCTGGCCAATTGCAATACCCTGCTCATGGTTCTGGCGCACATACTCCACCAAGGCTTCAAGGTCGGTGATGCCGGTGTCCTGGCGTCGCCTTCCTTCTTTGAAAGTGGCCAAGCCACCGCCACCATCGGCCAGGAAAAGGTTGCTGACGACGCGATAATGGGTCAACGGCTCAACGGGTTTGCCGTGAAGACGCACACTCCCCTCGACGACACGGCTGCCGACAGGCCGTGAACCATCCCACTCATAATGAAAACCCTTCGATACTTGCAGCGGATTGAAACTGCCCCTGTTCCATTGAAGGTTGAGCAGTTCGGTAATCTGCCTGCCTGTCAGTTCCTGAACTATCAGAGGGTTATTGAACGGTTGTACGGCGAATAATTGTTCGTAGGTCAGGTCGCTATCGGCAGGTTGTATCAGGTCACTTCGCAGCCCACCCAGGTTGAGAAAGGCAACCTGTGTCTGAAACGCTTGGGTCATGGCCAATTGGGCATCCGTGACCAGGTTCCCCAAGGTTGTTTCACCGGCGGCATTTTCTTCGCGGTCAAGTTCTGCCGTCGAGATGCGTCCTATGGGTTCGAGCAGTTTTTCCCCGGACCGCTGACGCACTTCCTCCAGCAAACTCGTCAACTTGGCATTCGGCAGGTAGTTCTGTGGGTCAGCAGGAATATTGCGGGCGGTGATGTTCGTGACGTGATGGGTGCCTGGCGTCACCTGCAACTTCAACTGAGTCAGGAAGTGGCCGTATTTGCCAGCCTGAGTGATGCTCAGATCACCCACCTTGCATTGATAGCTGGCATGCGAGTGACCGCTGATGACGGCATCTACCGCAGGATCCAGCCGCTTCGCCACGTCGACGATCGCACCGCCCAGCTGACTGCAATCCTTCGTGTCGAACGGCTCGGCGGTATCCCCTCCCTGGTGCATGACCGCAATGATTGCATTGACACCTTTGGCTTTGAGCTCCGGAATCACGTCATTGATGGCTTGCGCTTCATCTGTGGCCTTGAGCCCTGCGAATGCTCTGGCCGAAACCACTTTTTCCATGTTGCGCGGTACTGCACCGACGAACGCTATCTTGACCCCTTTTACCTGCTGAATGTGATAGGCCGGTAACAAGCGTTTGCCCGTAGTGGTATCGATCAGGTTGGACGCTATGTAAGGGAAGCCACTTCCTGGATAGTTGCCGCGAAACTTGCAAGCCTTTTCAGGGCGCGTTGACTCGCATCCTCCGTGGATCTGTCGAAGAAACTCGGCCTTGCCTGCATCCAGTTCGTGGTTCCCGGATGCGCTGACGATCATGCCCATCGCGTTCAAGGCCTCAAGCACAGGCTCGTCAGCCCAGAGCGCAGAAATGGCGGGGCTGCCCCCTATCAAGTCGCCAGCGCCGATGAACAGCAGATCGGGGTCCTGCGTTCGCAGTTCATCGAGCATGGCGCCGAGTGTGGCGATGCCGCCGTAGGTCAGGCGGGTAGCGCCTTGCGCGCCGGCGTAGTCTTGGGGGTTGGGTTCCAGGTAGCCGTGAAGATCATTGATAGCCACGACGTTGATCTGGACGGGGGCAGGTGACTCTGCGGCAAGACTGCCTGCGCTAAAGGCAAGGCATGCCCAGGCAATAGCCGAGCGATAGTTGCAAGAAAGACGGACTTTCATCTTTACCTCTTGAATGCCGGGAAGTGTGGGTTTGCTGGCGATCAGGGCAGCAATCCGACTCTATTCATCCGGGCATTGAGCAAGTGGTAACTATCTATCTTCAGGGTGCTTGCAGCTTGAATGCCTGTTGTCCCACAAGCGGAAAAGCGGTTCTGCAAGAAACAACACCAGAATCAGGCGCATCACCTGCAGCGCCGTAACCAGCGGCACCGACAACTGCAACGTTTCGGCCGTGAGGCTCATTTCGGCAATCCCGCCAGGCATCATCCCCAGTGTCAGCGAACGCAAGTCCAGTGCAGTCATCATGCTCAGCACCCACGCAGAAGTGGCGGCAATCGCCATGCACAACACCGTGGCCATCAAGGTGCGCCCCAGGAACGACGGTGCGCGGCGGAAAAACGCGCGGTTGAAATGGCAGGCCAGGCCGCTGCCGATGAGCCACTGGCCGATCTGGCTGGCGCCATTGGGCAGGGCGATCTGCAGGTTGCCGGCCAGGCTGACCGTAGCCGCTACCAGCAATGGCCCGAACAGCCATGGGTTGGGCTGACGCAAGCGCTGCCAGAGCAAGGCAACGGCAACGCCCAGGGGCGCAATCAGCGCCAGCCAGCCCCAGCTCACGCTACCGGTGTGGTTCAGTGGTACACCGTCACCCAGCAAGAACTTGAACAGCACCGGCACGCACAGCACCACTGCCAGCACACGCAAGCTCTGCGCTGCCGCCACCTGGCTGAGCACCGCGCCATTGCGCGCCCCAAGGTTGACCATTTCTCCCGAACCGCCTGGCATGCTGGCAAAGAACGCTGTGGCACGGTCTTCGCCGGTTCGCCGCAGCAGCCATACGCTGATCACGCTGGACAGGGTGGTGAACAACGCCCCGAAGAAGATCAGCGCGAAATGGCTGGCTACTTGCTCGATCACCGCTGGCGTGAAGTGCAGGCCGATACCGATGCCGATGATCCACTGCCCACATTTGCGGCCGTTGGGGATTTCCGAAAGTTGCCAGGGCGTCAGGCAGCGCACCAGGATGATCGCCAGCAATGAACCGACCATCCATGGCAAAGGCCAGCCGACCTTGCTGGCGGCAAAACCGCCAGCAAGGCCGACCAGCCCGGTCGCGACGAACAATGGCAACGACCGATCAGGCATCGGCCAAGGCCCGGCGCTGCAGGCTGCGTTTGCGCCAGATGCGCAGCAGCGGCAGGGCGAGCATTGCCACTACCAGCGCCCAGATACCCATGCTGATCGGGCTCGACCAGAGGATGCCCAGTTCACCATTGGAGATCGACAGCGCCCGACGCAGGTTCTGCTCCATCAGCCCGCCGAGGATGAAGCCCAGCAGAATCGGCGACAGAGGGAAGTCCAGCTTGCGCATGATGTAGCCCATGATGCCGATGCCGACCATGAGGAACAGGTCGAAGGTAGTGGCATGCACGGCGTAAACGCCGATCGCGGTGATGATGGCGATCACCGGCACCAGCGCCCAGTTTGGCACGGCGAGGATACGGGTGAAGATGCGGATCATCGGGATGTTGAGGATCACCAGCATGATGTTGGCGACGAACAGCGAGGCAATCAGGCCCCAGACGATATCTGGCTGCTGCTCGAACAGCAGTGGGCCAGGGGTGATGTTGTACAGGGTCAGGGCGCCGATCATCACCGCCGTGGTGCCGGAGCCGGGTACGCCCAGGGTCAGCATCGGTACCAGGGCGCCACAGCAGGACGCACCAATGGCAGTTTCCGGCGCTGCCAGGCCACGGGCATCGCCCTTGCCGAACTTGCCGCTTTCACCCGCCAGGCGCTTCTCGGTCATGTAGGCCACGGCGCTGGCCAGTGTTGCGCCGGCGCCGGGTAGAACACCCATGATGAATCCGAGCAGGCCGCAACGGATGTTGACCAGGAACACCGAGGCCGCTTCCTTGAAGTTGAACAGCATGCGGCCGGTAGCCTTGACTGCCTGGTGGCCATGGTGGGTCTTTTCCAGCAGCAGGAGGATTTCGCTGATGGAGAACAGGCCCAGCACGAGCACCACGAACTGAATGCCGTCGGCCAGGTGCACGCTGTCACCGGTGAAACGGTACACGCCGCTGTTGGCGTCGATGCCGACCGCCGACAGGAACAGGCCGATGAGTGCGGCAATGAAGGTTTTCAGTGGTTTGTCACCGGCCATGCCACCCAGCGCGACGATGGCGAACACCATCAGCACAAAGTACTCCGCGGGGCCGAAGGCGATGGCCCATTTCGCCAGCAGCGGGGCGAACAGCACCATGCCGCAGGTGGCGATGAAGGCGCCGATGAACGAACTCCAGGCCGACAACGACAGGGCAACACCGGCCAGGCCCTGGCGGGCCATCGGGTAACCATCGAGGGTGGTCATCACGGTCGAGGCTTCGCCCGGGATGTTCAGCAGGATCGAGCTGATACGCCCGCCATATTCGCAGCCCAGGTACACCGCAGCCAGCAGGATCAGCGCCGATTCCGGCGGCAGGCCGAGGGCAAAGGCGATGGGGATCAGCAGGGCCACGCCATTGATCGGGCCCAGGCCCGGCAGCAGGCCGACCACGGTACCGATCAGGGTGCCGGAGAGGGCGGTGACCAGGTTGTAGGGGGACAGGGCAATGCCGAAGCCCTGGCCCAGGTAGCTCAAGGTATCCATGTGTCAGTTCTCCAGTACGCTCAGCAGGCCAAGGGGCAGGGGCACGTCCATCACGCGGTCGAACAGCCAGTAGAGGAAGATGCTCATGCCGACCACCACGATGGCGCTGCGCAGCCCGCGGCCACCGTACAGGCGGGCCATGGGCAGGCCGACCAGGACAGCGCTGAGGATGAAGCCGAGGGCTTCGAAGGTGGCGGCGAAGACGAGCAGCAGGCCGACACAGGCGGCGATCTTGATCAGGGTCTCGCGATCGAGTTCCGGTTCGTCGTCCTTGCGCACGATGGGCGTTGGGCGGAATACCAGGTACAGCAGCCCCAGCCCCATCAGGCCGAGCACCAGCAACGGGTAAGCGCGCGGGCCCACCGGTTCATAGGAAAATGCAGCCTGGTAGGGCCAGGCCATGACGGCCAGGGCGGCACACACCGCAAGCAGGGCCAGGGCGAAAATGCGTTGAAGGATCATTGGGGAATCCTCGATTGTGGGCGCGGGTAAACCCGCACCCACAAGGGCTATGAAAGGTCGTGGAAGGCTTACTGGATCAGGCCGAATTCCTTGGCCAGTGCCTTGTAGTCAGCCACTTGCTTCTTCACATAGCCGTCCAGCTCTTCGCCGGTCATGGCGAACGGGAACAGCTCGCGCTGGTCTCGCAGCTTGGCGAAGTCCTCTGAGGCCAGCATCTTGTCGAACGAGGCCTTCCACCAGGCGTAATCCTCATCGCTTACCTTTGGCCCCAGGTAGAAACCACGCACCACCGGCCAGACGATGTCGTAGCCCTGTTCCTTGGCCGTCGGGATGTCTTTCATTTCCGGCTCGTCCAGGCGGTTTTCCGAGAACACTGCGAGGAGGCGCATGTTGCCGCTCTGGATGTGCGGCATGGAGTCGGAAATGTCGGTAGAGCCGACCTGGATGTGACCACCCAGCAGTGCCGTGGCGATTTCGCCACCGCCTTCCAGGGCCACGTAGCGCAGGTCGCGCGGGTTTATGCCAGCGGCCTTGGCGATCAACGCGGTCTGCATCCAGTCCTGGCTGCCAACGGTACCGCCGGAACCGATCACGACCTTGCTCGGGTCTTTTTTCAGCGCGGCGACCAGATCATCAAGGGTCTTGTAGGGCGAGTCGCTCTTCACCGCGATGGCACCGTAGCTGGTGCCGACGGCAGCCAGCCATTTCACCGCGTTTTCGTCGAAACGGCCGAACTTGCCCTGGGCCAGGTTAAGCAGCGAGCCGCTGGACCAGGCCACCAGCGTGCCGGCGTCTGCCGGGCGCTGGGCGACCACGGCGTTGTAGGCGACCGCGCCGACACCGCCGGGCATGTAGGTGACGCGCATTGGCTTGCTGAGGATCTTTTCTTGTACCAGTGCGCTTTGCACCAGCTTGCAGGTCAGGTCGAAGCCACCACCGGGTGAGGCGGGTGCGATGCATTCGGGGCGTTTCGGTTCTGCAGCGAGGGCGTTGCCGGCCAACAGCAGGCAGCCGGTAGCGAGGACGAGGCGGCGCAGTGAAAAGGTCATCGTCGATCTCCGTGAGCGTTGTTGTTATCGGATTACCGCTATGGGGTTACCACAGCGCCACGCTGTAGCTGACCAACAGCCTCACTTCATCCGCGTCACGGGCGAAGTTGGAGCGGAAGGTAGCGTTGCGCAGGCGCACGGCGACGTTCTTCAACGGGCCGCTTTGTACCACGTACTTCAGTTCGGTGTTGCGTTCCCACTCTTTGCCTTCGCCACCGGCAGCCCGGCTGACGTTGTCACCGCTGACATAACGGGTCATGAAGGTCAGGCCCGGTACGCCGAGCGCGGCGAAGTTGTAGTCGTAGCGCGCCTGCCAGGAGCGTTCGTCGGCCCCGGCGAAGTCGTTGATCTGGACGAAGTTGACCAGGTACGGGTTGGCGCCATCCACATACGGGAAGGCGCTTTCGCCAGACAGCTGCTGCCAGGCAGCGCTGACCTTGTGCCCGCCCAGGGCATAGCTGAGCATGCCGTTGAAGGTGGTGTTGTCGATGTTGCCGGCCTTGGCTGCGCCAGCGTCGTCACTCATGGCAAGGCGCAGGTCGGCACCCAAGGTGCCCGGGCCCCATGGTTGGGTGGCGACCATGCCGATGAAGTGCTGGCGGTAAATATCGTCGAGCTGGGCGAAGTGGTAGCTGCCGGTGATGCGGTCGGTGAACTGGTAGTCGAGCCCGCCCAGAGCCAGGTTGTCAGCGTTGAAAGAGCCACCGAAGCGGCCGTTCTTGTTGTTCAGCGCCAGGTCTTCCCAGTTGGTGTCGTTGCGGTCCTTGGCCTTGTCTATGCGGCCACCGGTGAAGGTCAGGCCCTTGATCTCCTTGGAGGTGAGCAGGCCGCCCTCGAAGGTTTGCGGCAGGATACGCCCATCGTTGGGCTGCAGCGTCGGCAGTTCGGGGATCAGGGAGCCGATCTTGAGTTCAGTCTGGGAGATCTTCACCTTGCCGGTCAGGCCCAGCTTGGAGTATTCGTCGGCAGCCTTGCCGTCATCGTGGGTCGGCAGCAGGCCGCTGTTGGCACGGTCCGGGCTGGAGTCGAGCTTGATGCCGAGCATGCCCAATGCGTCCAGGCCAAAGCCCACGGTGCCATCGGTGTAGCCAGACTCGAAATTGAGCATGAAGCCCTGGGCCCATTCATCGCGCTTGGATTGCTGCGCGCTGGTGCCGTCGCGGAAGTCGCGATTGAAGTACATGTTGCGGGTTTCGAAGGTGGCCGTGCTGTCTTCGAAGAAGGCGGCCTGGCTCATCGGGGCGACACCGGCAAGCGCGAGGGCGCTGGCGATGGCCGAGGGGCGTGCGATAGAGGAACGGGTAGGCGCGAACGCCTGCGGCTGCGATGACAGCATCGTCGAGGACTCCGTTTATTGTTCTTATTCGTTGCACCTTGCTGGTGCTTTTTTCGGCGCGAAGGGCGACCGTGGTGCGATGCTAGGCAACGAACCTTTCGCTAACCTTTCAGCGTGAAAGGTTTGTCACGAGGGGCTTCACAGGCGTGATGACAGCGGTACACTCCGCGCCACCGTCCCACCCGAGCAGGGAGAACCCGATGCGTGTGCTGCTGGTCGAAGACCACCTGCAACTGGCCGAAAGCGTGGCCCAGGCCTTGAAAAGCCATGGCCTGACCGTAGATGTGCTGCATGACGGCGTGGCGGCCGACTTGGCGCTGGCCAGTGAGGAATACGCCGTGGCCGTGCTGGATGTCGGCCTGCCGCGCATGGACGGCTTTGAGGTGCTGGCGCGCTTGCGAGGTCGTGGCAAGACCTTGCCAGTGCTGATGCTGACTGCGCGCAGCGACGTCAAGGACCGGGTCCATGGCCTGAACCTGGGCGCCGACGATTATCTGGCCAAGCCGTTTGAGCTGACCGAGCTGGAGGCGCGGGTCAAGGCCTTGCTGCGCCGCAGTGTGCTCGGTGGCGAGCGCCAGCAACGTTGTGGGCCGTTGGTGTATGACCTGGACACCCGGCGCTTCACCCTCGGTGACGACAACCTGGCGCTGACTTCGCGCGAGCAGAGTGTGCTGGAAGCGCTGATCGCTCGTCCTGGCCGAGTGATGAGCAAGGAGCAGTTGGCTGCCCAGGTGTTTGGCCTGGACGAAGAAGCCAGCCCTGATGCCATCGAAATCTACATTCACCGGCTGCGCAAGAAGCTCGACGGGCACCCTGTGGCCATTGTCACTTTCCGCGGTCTGGGCTATTTGCTTGAGCACCGCGATGCGTGACAACGGCAGCCTGCGCGGGCGCTTGCTGGGTAACTTGGCACTGTTGCTGGTGGTGCTGATGCTGGCCAGCGGCCTTAGTGCCTACTGGAATGGCCGCGAGGCCGCCGACACCGCTTACGACCGCACCCTGCTGGCTTCGGCGAGGACCATCGCCGCGGGCCTGTCGCAGCGCGATGGTTCGTTGAGCGCGGATGTGCCTTACGTGGCGCTGGACACGTTCGCCTATGACAGTGCGGGGCGCATTTACTATCAGGTGCTGGATATCAAGCAAAGGCTGATTTCTGGCTATGAGAACCTGCCGCCACCGCCGCCTGGCACGCCGCGCACCGATGACTATCCGGCATTGGCACGGTTCTACAACGCCACTTACCTCGGCCAGGACGTTCGTGTGGTCAGCCTGCTGAAGCCGGTAAGCGAGCCAAACATGAACGGCATGGCAGAAATCCGCGTAGCCGAAACCGAGGAAGCGCGGGTGCGTATGGCCCGAGGGTTGATGGCCGATACCCTGCTGCGCCTGGGCATGCTGGCACTGGCGGCGTTGGTGATGGTGTGGTTTGCCGTGAGTGCCGCGTTGCGGCCGTTGGAGCGCCTGCGCACAGCGGTGGAAGAACGCCAGCCGGACGACTTGCGAGCGTTGCCGGTGGTACAGGTACAGCGTGAGCTGAGCCCGCTGGTGCGTGCCTTGAACCACTTTACCGAGCGCTTGCGTGGCCAGTTCGAGCGCCAGGCGCAGTTCATTGCCGACGCGGCCCACGAACTGCGAACGCCGCTGGCGGCGTTGAAGGCACGTGTCGAGCTGGGCTTGCGCTCGGCCGAGCCACAGGAGTGGCGGCAGACCTTGGAGTCTGCAGCCCAGGGTACCGACAGGCTGACTCACCTGGCCAACCAGTTGTTGTCGTTGGCGCGGGTCGAGAATGGCGCACGGGCAATCGCCGAAGGCGGTGCGCAGCGTCTGGATTTGAGCCAGTTGGCCCGCGAGCTGGGCATGGCCATGGCGCCTTTGGCACACAAGCGCGGGGTGGCGCTGGCGCTGGAAGCCGAGGCGCCGGTATGGCTGAAAGGGGAGCCGACGTTGCTCAACGAGTTGTTGAGCAACCTGGTGGACAATGCCTTGGCGCATACACCAGCGGGTGGCAATGTGATTTTGCGGGTAAAGGCGCCGGCAGTGCTGGAAGTGGAAGACGACGGGCCAGGTATTCCCGAGGCCGAGCGCGAGCGTGTGTTCGAACGGTTCTACCGGCGAAGCGCGCAGGGCAGTGGGTTAGGGCTGGCGATCGTTGGCGAGATCTGTCGGGCGCACCTGGCGCAGGTGAGCCTGCATGATGGCGAGAAGGGCGGGTTGCGGGTACGAGTGAGTTTTATAGCGGATTGATGGCTTGCCTGGGTCGACCCTTTCGCGGTTCACCGCGAAAAGGCCCTGGCAGGCTGTTACAGCTCAGCGCAACATGCTCCGCGCTTCCAGCAGTTCATCGACCTCCAGCTCGGTGCCAAACGGCAGCCCCAGATGGCGGTAAGCCGGCAGCGCAGCCAATGGCCGGTGGCGCCCGCGCTGACTGATGCAGCGGGCGATCTGCACGATGTCGGTGTAATCGATCTTGTCCGTCTGGCGGTCCAGGTCATGAACCTGGCTCGGCAGGTGGACCAACTGTTCCGGAAACTCCCAGGCCTTGAGGATCTTGTCCCCCAGCACGGGCTGGAGTTGCTCGATCACGTAATGCAGGCAAACCGGGTCGGACAACAGTTCGTTGTGCTCTTCGGCATAGATGAGTACCGGCAGCGCGCCAATCTGGTTGACCAGCCCACCCAAGGTGGCCTGGTCAGGCTTGAGAGGTGTAAAGCGGCGGCAGATTTCGTAGCTGATGCCCGCCACTTCCAGGCTACTGGCCCAGATATCGCGCAGTTTCTGCTCGACTGCCGGCGAGCGGGCATGGAAAATCTGCTCGATCACCAGGCCGATGGCCAGGTTGCAGCTGTAGTTGATGCCTAGTCGCGTGATGGCGGTGTGCAGGTCGGTCACCTCGACCGCAGCACGCAGCAGTGGGCTGTTGACGACCTTGATCAGGCGCGCTGAAAGGGCCGCGTCGCGACCGATCACCTTGCTCAGGGCCGCTACGCTGATCTCGCTGTCTTCCGCTGCTTCGCGGATGCTCAAGGCAACTTCGGGCAGGGTGGGCAGGACCAGGTCATCCTTTTCGATGGCGTCGAGCAATTGTGCTTGAACCAACTCGGCCAGCTTGTTCATGGGCATATCTACCGCAGTGGTGGTGCGGCCCCGCCACAGGGGTGGGGCAGGCTGGTCAGCGCTGGATTTCCCGGTCGCGGTCCAGTTCGTAAGGCAGGGTCAGTACCTGCAGGCGTGGGCCTTCGAGGCTGCCCAGATGCAGGTTGCCGTCTTCCACTGCCTCGGCGCTGAGCACCGCGAGCAGTTCGCAGCCCGCGCCGTTGCCGGCAGCTATGACCACTTCACCGACCGACGAACCATGGGTGGGCGAGAAAATCTCGGCACCCGGGGCAGGAATGGCCTGCTGGTCCAGTGCCAGGCGGTACTGGCGGCGTTTGAGTTTGCCCAGGTACTGCATGCGGGCGACGATTTCCTGGCCGGTGTAACAGCCTTTCTTGAAGCTGACGCCGTCGACGGCCTGCAGGTTGATCATCTGCGGGATGAACAGCTCACGGGTCGGGCCCATGACCTGGCCGATACCTGCACGAATCTGCCCCAGCAGCCAGTCGTTGATACTCCCTTCGGGCAGCGCTGCGGCAAGGGCCTGGCGTACAGGCTCTGCATCCGCCGCCGGCACCCACAGTTCAACACGGCCAGCGGATGCGGTGATGGCGATCAGCCCATCATGGCGCACGGTGCTACCGGCGGCTGCGGGCACGACAAGCCCCAGCGCCTGCAGTACAGAGTCGCCACCTTGCAGGCCGAAGCGTGCCCAAGCGGTGCTTTCGTCGGTCAGCGTGGCCTTGGAGAACACAGCGTACTTTTTCAGGTCGGCCAGTTGCGCGTCGAGCAATTCGCTGGCCATGGCCAGCAGGTAGCCGTTGCCTTCGGGCACTATGCGGAAGCTCGACTGCATGCGCCCCTTGACCATGCAGCGGGCGCCGAGGCTGGCGTATTCCTGGCTGAGATAGTTGATGTTGCAGGTCAGCTGGCCTTGCAGGAACTTGCCTGCATCGGAGCCGCGGACGGCGAGGATGCCCTCGTGGGACAGGGGGCAGAAGAAAGCGGAATCGGCCATGGGTCATCGCGGTGGCTAAAGACTGGCGGCCATCATAGAACGCCGGTAACAAAATAGGTAGGTGACTAGACCAACGCCCGGTGTCGCTTCGCGCGCCTGGCTGTATACTGGCGGCCCATTCGAGGAGGGCCCCATGGTCGAACAAACTGAACTCAACCGGCTTTTCTGGCACAGCCGCCGCGGCATGCTGGAACTGGACGTACTGCTGGTGCCTTTCACCCAGGAAGTCTACCCCACCCTCAATGAGACCGACCGTGAACTGTACGTGCGTCTCTTGAGCTGCGAGGATCAGGACATGTTCGGCTGGTTCATGGAGCGCACCGAGTCCGAAGACCCGGAACTGCAGCGCATGGTCCGCATCATTCTGGACCGTGTCCAGCCCAAGTGAGTGCTTCGAGTGCCGCTGGCAAGGCTCGCGCCTGCTGCTGGCGGTCTACCTGGCTTGTCAGGTTCTGGCGTGGCTTGCCGTGTGGGCGAGCCCGCTGCCCGGGTGGTTGGCCTTTTCGGTTGTCACCGCCTGCACGGCCCACGCTGGCTGGGCCATTCCCCGACGTATCCTGCTGACCCATGACCAGGCTGTTGTCGGCCTGCGCCGTGATGTGCGGGGCTGGCAGGTGTTCAGCCGTGCCTGCGGGTGGCAGTCAGTGCGCTTGTGCCGGGATAGCCTGGCTTTGCCTGGGCTGGTGGTGTTGCGCTTTGAGCGGGCGGGGCGGTGGTTGGGGCAGAGCCAGTGCGTACCGGGGGATGCGCTGGGGCCGGATGAGCATCGGCGATTGCGGGTGCGGTTGAAGTTCAGCCGGCGGCGCTGGGCCGCGGTGGGCCGGGCATAGATCAAGGCCGGGTCGGATTCTTCGCGGGCTCGCCCGCTTCCACAGGTACTGCGCAAAACTGCAAGGCAGTTAACCCTTTGTGGGAGCGGGCGAGCCCGCGAAGGCCGCGACGCCGTTTCAGAGCGGGCTAAGGATGGTGTCCTTGGCCTCGTCCAGCATCCCCGGATAATCCAGTGTGTAATGCAACCCGCGGCTTTCCTTGCGCTGCATGGCGGACAGGATCATCAGTTCGGCCACCTGCGCCAGGTTGCGCAACTCGATCAGGTCACGGCTGACCTTGTAGTTGCTGTAGAACTCGTCGATTTCATCCAGCAGCAGACGGATGCGGTGCTGGGCCCGCTGCAGGCGCTTGCTGGTGCGTACGATGCCGACGTAGTCCCACATGAAGCGCCGCAGTTCGTCCCAGTTGTGCGCAATGATCACGTCCTCGTCCGAGTCGGTCACCTGGCTGGCGTCCCAGCCGGGCAGGGCCTTGGGCATGGCCACTTGCTCCAGGTGCGCCTGGATGTCGGCAGCGGCGGCGCGACCATATACAAAACATTCCAGCAGCGAGTTGCTGGCCATGCGGTTGGCGCCGTGCAGGCCGGTGAAACTGGTTTCGCCGATGGCATACAAGCCAGGCACGTCGGTGTGGCCGCAATCGTCGACCATCACTCCGCCGCAGGTGTAATGCGCCGCTGGCACCACCGGGATCGGCTGACGGGTGATATCGATGCCAAAGGCCAGGCAGCGCTCGTACACGGTGGGGAAGTGGCTCTTGATGAAGTCCGCAGGCTTGTGAGTGATGTCCAGGTATACGCAGTCCACGCCCAGACGCTTCATCTCGTGGTCGATGGCGCGGGCCACGATGTCCCGTGGGGCCAGCTCTTCGCGTGGGTCGAAGCGCGGCATGAAGCGTTCGCCGTTGGGCAGGCGCAGCAGGGCGCCCTCGCCGCGCAGGGCTTCGGTGATCAGGAAGCTCTTGGCCTGCGGGTGATACAGGCAGGTGGGGTGGAACTGGTTGAACTCCAGGTTCGCCACCCGGCAGCCGGCCCGCCAGGCCATGGCGATACCGTCGCCGCAGGCACCATCGGGGTTGCTGGTATAGAGGTAGACCTTGGCCGCACCGCCAGTGGCCAGCACAGTGAAGCGCGCGCCGAAAGTGTCTACCTCGCCGGTGTTGCGGTCGAGCACGTAGGCGCCCAGGCAGCGTTGGCCGGGTAACCCCAGGCGGCGCTCAGTGATCAGGTCCACCGCCACCCGCTGCTCCAGCAGCTGGATGTTCGGGCGCTGGCGAGCCTGTTCCAGCAGCGTGGTGAAAATTGCTGCGCCGGTAGCGTCGGCGGCGTGGATGATGCGCCGGTGGCTGTGGCCCCCTTCACGGGTGAGGTGGAACTCGAAGCCGCCATCGTCGACGCTGTGGTGTTCATCGCGGGTGAAGGGCACGCCTTGCTCGATCAGCCACTGGATCGCTTCGCGGCTGTGCTCGACGGTAAAGCGCACTGCATCTTCATGGCACAGCCCGCCGCCGGCATTGAGGGTGTCCTCGACATGCGACTGCACAGTATCGGTATTGTCCAGCACTGCAGCGACGCCGCCCTGGGCCCAGAAGGTCGAGCCATTGGCCAGGTCGCCCTTGCTCAACACGGCTACGCGAAGGTGGCTGGGGAGGTTAAGTGCCAGGCTGAGACCGGCGGCACCGCTGCCGATCACCAGGACATCATGTTGGAATTGTTGGCTCATGTCGGGACACTAGTAATCTTTGGGAGGGGCACGGCACAATGGTCACGCGCGGATGGCATTGTGAAACTATCGTTAAACGTGTCGGAATGCCTTTATAGCAGCCCCGGGTGGCCAATTTCCATGCTACTTGCCAGGTTGCGACAACCTTTGTGGGAACTTTCCGACATGGCCGGAAATCCTATGAAGGCTGCCCGTACGCCACAATTTGCCGCGGCGACGCAGGGCGGCAGGCCTTTCCGGGCTTTACCCCTGCGTATTTGAAACCTGATTATCGACGTTGCCGGCCGTGACCGCGCCGCGTCTTCCGTGCAAGCCGACAAAGGGCTGCAGGAAACTTGCTTGGAGGGGAGAACTTTTGCGCAAAGCCCGAGTCTATGGTTGCAAGCCTGAACGATGGCTGATGCAACGCTCCTTCGAGTTCACTGAGGAGTGTTCATGCTAACCCAGGAAGAGGATCAGCAGCTTGTCGAGCGCGTGCAGCGCGGCGACAGGCGAGCTTTCGATCTGTTGGTGCTGAAGTATCAGCACAAGATTCTCGGGTTGATCGTGCGGTTTGTTCACGATACCCACGAGGCCCAGGATGTAGCACAGGAAGCCTTCATCAAGGCCTATCGTGCGCTTGGCAACTTCCGCGGCGACAGTGCGTTTTATACGTGGCTGTACCGCATCGCCATCAACACGGCGAAGAACTACCTGGTGTCCCGTGGAAGACGGCCGCCAGACAGCGATGTGAGCTCCGAGGACGCGGAGTTTTACGACGGCGATCATGGCCTCAAGGATCTCGAGTCCCCAGAGCGCTCGTTGTTGCGGGATGAAATCGAAGGCACTGTCCATCGCACCATCCAGCAACTGCCCGAAGACCTGCGTACGGCATTGACGCTGCGCGAGTTCGACGGTCTGAGTTATGAAGACATTGCCAGTGTCATGCAATGTCCGGTGGGTACCGTGCGCTCTCGAATCTTCCGCGCTCGGGAGGCCATAGATAAAGCCCTGCAGCCGTTGTTGCAGGAAACCTGAGACAGCGGCGACAGCGCCAAGAGAGGAACCGCCATGAGTCGTGAAGCTTTGCAGGAATCGCTGTCCGCGGTGATGGATAACGAAGCGGATGAACTGGAATTACGTCGGGTGTTGAACGCCGTCGACGAAGCCGAAACCCGTGCCACCTGGTCGCGTTACCAGGTTGCCCGTGCAGCCATGCACAAGGAGCTGCTGCTGCCTAACCTGGATATCGCCTCGGCGGTGTCTGCTGCGCTGGCTGACGAAGCCGTGCCAGCCAAGGTCAAGAAAGGCCCTTGGCGCAGCATTGGCCGTCTGGCGGTAGCTGCCTCGGTTACCGTGGCGGTGCTGGCGGGTGTGCGTATGTACAACCAGGACGAGATCACTGGCGCCGAGCTTGCTGCCCAGCAGCCTGTCCAGCAAGGCCTGAGTGTGCCACAAACGCAAGGCCCGGCCGTTTTGGCAGGCTATAGTGAGAGCAGTGAGCAACCGACCGGGCCAATGGCCAATGGTGTGCTGCAGAACCAGGCCGGCTGGGATCAGCGTCTGCCAGGCTACCTGCGCCAGCATGCTCAGGAATCTGCGCTCAAGGGCACTGAAACCGCATTGCCGTATGCCCGCGCCGCCAGCCTGGAAAACCGTTAAGTAAGGAGGATCATGCGCGCGCTACCTCTCCTGTCGCTGCTGATAGGCAGCTGCATGACGGTGCCAGCATTGGCGGCCAACTCTTCGCCCGAGGCGAGTGAGTGGCTGAACAAGCTGGCACAGGCCGAGCAAAAACAGAGCTATCAAGGGTCGTTCGTCTACGAACGCAATGGCAGTTTCTCCTCCCACGACATCTGGCACAGGGTCGAGGGCGGCAAAGTCAGCGAGCGGCTGTTGCAGCTTGATGGCGCCGCCCAGGAAATCGTGCGCGTGGATGGCCAGGTGGAGTGCGTCAGCGGGGCCTTGGCCAGCAGAGTCGTGGTGCCGTCGGATACCGCACCGCGTGTGCTTGATCCGCTGAAATTGATGGGCTGGTACGATTTGAGTGTGGCAGGCAAGTCGCGGGTCGCCGGGCGTGATGCCGTGATCATTACGCTCACTCCACGCGACCAGCACCGTTATGCTTTCGAATTGCATCTGGACCGTCACTCGGGCTTGCCGCTGCGTTCGCTGATGCTCAACGACAAGGGGCAGTTGCTGGAGCGCTTCCAGATGACCCGTCTCGATACCGATGACATCCCCAGCGACGCAGACCTGCGCCCAGGTGCTGCCTGCAAGCCGGTGCAACATGTGGCGGCCGGTAGCAATGATACCGCCGCGGGTTGGCGCTCGGACTGGCTGCCACCCGGTTTCGAGCTGGTCAACAGCTCGGTGCGCCGCGACCCCAAGCGCAACAGTTCGGTCAGCAGCCTGATGTATGACGACGGCCTGGCGCGCTTTTCGGTATTCATCGAGCAAGTGAGCGATGATGGCGGCACCGACATGCGCACCCAGTTAGGCCCGACCTCGGCAGTCTCGCGTCGCCTGAATACACCCAAGGGCAAAGTGATGGTTACCGTGGTTGGCGAAATTCCGCTGGGTACGGCAGAACGCGTCGCCCTGTCGATGCGCCCCCAGGATGCCCAGGCGCGCCAGTAATGGCGCGCTTTTGCATGCCGAGCCAAGTCGGATGGGCATACGCCTGAAATGAAATTAAAGCATTGTCATTTGCAATCCATCGGCAAATTTTCTATAGGTCAGGCTTTGAAGAGCCTGGCCTTTTCTGCTTTGTGCAGGGGTCTTTCCAAACTACCGCTCGTTGTGACGGGAGTCGTATGTCAATACCACGCTTGAAATCCTACCTAATGATGTTCGCTGCTGTGCTGATGCTCGGCCAAGTACTCACCGCCCAGGCCGAGGAAGCCCTGCCGGACTTCACCACCCTGGTCGAGCAGGCTTCGCCGGCAGTTGTCAACATCAGTACCAAACAGAAGCTGCCTGAGCGCCGAATGGCGGCAGGCCAGATGCCGGACCTGGAAGGCCTGCCGCCGATGTTCCGCGAATTCTTCGAGCGCAACATGCCCCAGCAGCCGCGCTCGCCGCGCGGCGACCGCCAGCGCGAGGCGCAGTCGCTGGGCTCGGGCTTCATCATTTCCAGTGATGGCTATGTGCTCACCAATAACCATGTGGTGGCCGATGCCGATGAGATCATCGTCCGCCTGTCGGACCGCAGCGAGCTGAAGGCCAAGCTGGTTGGCACCGACCCGCGCACCGACGTTGCGCTGCTGAAGGTCGACGGCAAGAACCTGCCGACCGTGAAGCTGGGTGATTCCGAAAAGCTCAAGGTGGGCGAGTGGGTACTGGCCATCGGTTCGCCGTTCGGCTTCGACCATTCGGTGACCAAAGGTATTGTCAGCGCCAAGGGCCGGACCCTGCCCAATGACACCTACGTGCCGTTCATCCAGACCGACGTAGCCATCAACCCGGGTAACTCCGGCGGCCCGCTGTTCAACATGAAAGGCGAAGTGGTGGGTATCAACTCGCAAATCTTCACCCGTTCTGGCGGTTTCATGGGCCTGTCGTTCGCCATCCCGATCGATGTAGCGATCGATGTCTCCAACCAGCTGAAGAAAGACGGCAAGGTCAGCCGCGGCTGGCTGGGCGTGGTGATTCAGGAGGTCAACAAGGACCTGGCCGAATCGTTCGGCCTGGACAAGCCGGCGGGTGCCCTGGTGGCCCAGGTGTTGGAAGACGGCCCGGCGGCCAAAGGCGGCCTGCAGGTGGGTGACGTGATCCTCAGCATGAACGGCCAGCCAATCGTCATGTCGGCCGATCTGCCACACCTGGTTGGCAGCCTCAAGGATGGCGAGAAGGCCAAGCTGGAAATCATCCGCAACGGCAAACGCCAGACCCTGAACATCAGCGTCGGCGCACTGCCGGACGACGATGTCGACATCGGCACCGGTGCCGACGGCAGCGCCGAGCGCAGCAGCAACCGCCTGGGTGTATCGGTCGCCGACCTGACCGCCGAGCAGAAAAAATCTCTGGAGCTCAAAGGTGGCGTGGTCATCAAGGAAGTGCAGGATGGTCCGGCAGCCATGATCGGCTTGCGCCCGGGTGATGTCATCAGCCATCTGAACAACCAGGCCATCGGTTCGGCCAAGGAATTCACCGAAATCGCCAAGGAACTGCCGAAGAACCGTTCTGTGTCGATGCGCGTGCTGCGTCAGGGGCGTGCCAGCTTCATCACCTTCAAGCTTGCTGAATAAGCGGTTTCGCAAGGCGAAAGGGCAGCTTCGGCTGCCCTTTTTCATGAATCTTCACAATTGCGGGAATGATTGCTGTGTACAGTCGGACAGAGGAATCTCCCATAACCCAGCAGCTTAAGGTACAATTCCCGGCTATTTTTCGGCGGGCGTCCGGCTCGCAGCCTTTTCGAGTGTTGACCCGTGAGTGATTTGAGTCATATCCGCAATTTCTCCATCATCGCCCACATCGACCATGGCAAGTCGACGCTGGCTGACCGTTTCATCCAGATGTGCGGCGGCCTGACGGCGCGCGAGATGGAAGCCCAGGTGCTCGATTCCATGGACCTGGAGCGTGAGCGCGGTATCACCATCAAGGCCCACAGCGTCACGCTTCACTACAAGGCGCAGGACGGCAAGATCTACCAGCTGAACTTCATCGATACCCCCGGCCACGTCGACTTCACCTACGAAGTCTCGCGCTCGCTGGCGGCCTGTGAAGGTGCACTGCTGGTTGTCGATGCCGGCCAGGGCGTGGAAGCCCAGTCCGTAGCCAACTGCTACACCGCCATCGAGCAGGGCCTGGAAGTCATGCCGGTCCTGAACAAGATGGACCTGCCACAGGCCGACCCGGACCGCGTCAAGGACGAGATCGAGAAGATCATCGGTATCGACGCCACCGACGCCGTAGCCTGCAGCGCCAAGAGCGGCATGGGCGTGGACGAGGTGCTCGAGCGCCTGGTGCACACCATCCCCGCGCCAGAAGGTGAGATCGATGCACCGCTGCAAGCGCTGATCATCGACTCCTGGTTCGACAATTACCTGGGTGTGGTCTCGCTGGTGCGCGTGCGCCAGGGCCGCGTCAAGAAAGGCGACAAGATCCTGGTCAAGTCCACCGGCAAGGTGCACCTGGTCGACAGCGTCGGTGTCTTCACCCCGAAACACACCCAGACTGCTGATCTGAAAGCCGGCGAAGTAGGCTTCATCATCGCCAGCATCAAGGACATTCACGGCGCCCCGGTTGGCGACACCCTGACCCTGTCCTCGACCCCTGAGGTCGAAGTGCTGCCCGGCTTCAAGAAGATTCAGCCGCAGGTCTACGCCGGCCTGTTCCCGGTCAGCTCCGACGACTTCGAGGATTTCCGCGACGCTCTGCAGAAGCTGACCCTGAACGACTCCTCGCTGCAGTACATGCCGGAAAGCTCCGACGCGCTGGGCTTTGGCTTCCGTTGCGGTTTCCTGGGCATGTTGCACATGGAGATCATCCAGGAGCGCCTGGAGCGCGAGTACGATCTGGACCTGATCACCACCGCTCCAAGCGTAATCTACGAGCTGGAGTTGAAAACCGGCGAAACCATCGTCGTCGACAACCCGTCCAAGCTGCCGGACGTCTCGGCTGTAGCGGACTTCCGCGAGCCGATCGTCACCGCGACCATCCTCGTTCCGCAGGAGCACCTGGGCAACGTCATCACCCTGTGCATCGAGAAGCGTGGCGTACAGCGCGACATGCAGTTCCTCGGTAGCCAGGTGCAGGTGCGTTACGACATGCCGATGAACGAAGTGGTGCTCGACTTCTTCGATCGCCTCAAATCCACCAGCCGCGGCTATGCTTCGCTGGACTATCATTTCGATCGCTACCAGTCGGCCAACCTGGTCAAACTGGACGTACTGATCAACGGCGACAAGGTTGATGCCCTGGCATTGATCGTGCACCGCGACAACGCGGCCTATAAAGGCCGTGCGTTGACCGAGAAGATGAAGGAACTGATCCCTCGGCAGATGTTTGACGTAGCGATCCAGGCAGCCATTGGCGGCCAGATCATTGCGCGGACAACCGTCAAGGCGCTCAGAAAGAACGTACTGGCCAAGTGCTACGGTGGTGACGTCAGCCGTAAGAAGAAGCTGCTGGAGAAGCAGAAGGCCGGTAAGAAACGCATGAAACAGGTGGGCAACGTGGAAATTCCACAAGAAGCCTTCCTCGCCGTGCTCAGGTTGGATAGCTAGGTCCTATGTCGCTAAATTTCCCGCTGTTGCTAGTCATCGCCGTCTTCATCTGCGGTCTGCTTGGCTTGATCGACCTGCTGTTCCTGGCCCCGCGCCGGCGTGCGGCAATCGCCAACTATCAGGGCAGCGTCAGCCAGCCCGAGATGGCGGTGGTCGAACGGCTGAACAAGGAGCCGTTGCTGGTCGAGTATGGCAAGTCGTTCTTCCCGGTACTGTTCATCGTGCTGGTGCTGCGTTCGTTCCTGGTCGAGCCGTTCCAGATCCCCTCGGGATCGATGAAGCCGACCCTGGAAGTGGGCGACTTCATCCTGGTGAACAAGTTCTCGTACGGCATTCGTCTGCCGGTGATCGACAAGAAGGTCATCGCGGTCGGTGACCCGCAACGCGGGGATGTGATGGTGTTCCGCTACCCGAGCGACCCGAATGTCAATTACATCAAGCGTGTGGTTGGCCTGCCGGGCGACGTAGTTCGCTACACCAACGACAAGCGGCTGTTCGTCAACGGCCAGCCCGTTGCCGAACAACTGGTGGGCAGCGAGCCGGGTACCCTGGGCAGCGCTCAGCTGTACAAGGAAAAGCTCGGCGAGACCGAGCACCTGATCCGCAAGGAAATGAGCCGTTATCGCATGCCGCCGGACCAGCAGTGGACCGTGCCTGCGGGCCATTACTTCATGATGGGCGACAACCGCGACAACTCCAACGATAGCCGCTTCTGGGATGACCCGAACATTCCCAAGGAACTGCACGGCATGGTTCCGGACCGGAACATTGTCGGCAAGGCTTTTGCGGTGTGGATGAGCTGGCCAGAGCCCAAACTCAGCCACTTGCCCAACCTGTCGCGGGTTGGCCTGATCCATTGATACCCATCGGCGCTGTCCAGCAGACAGCGCCGAATGCTTTTCTGACATAGGCTGTGTTCTCAGGGATCGGGAGATTCGCCGCAAATCGACCGGCGGACCACAGCCAAACAGTCTTTCAGGATGTTGATTTGAACAACGCGTTGAACAACGATCGGGTGGCCGCATGAGTGCTTCCCTTGCCGGTCTGGAGCGAAAGCTCGGTTACACCTTCAAGAACCAGGACCAGATGCTCCTGGCACTGACCCATCGCAGTTACGCCGGGCGCAACAATGAGCGCCTGGAGTTCCTCGGTGACGCCATTCTCAACTTCGTTGCCGGTGAAGCGCTGTTCGAGCGTTTTCCGCAGGCCCGCGAAGGCCAGTTGTCGCGGCTGCGTGCACGGCTGGTCAAGGGTGAGACCCTGGCCCGCCTGGCCCGTGGTTTTGACCTGGGCGATTACCTGCGCCTGGGCTCCGGAGAACTCAAGAGCGGCGGCTTTCGCCGCGAGTCGATCCTGGCTGACGCCCTGGAGGCACTGATTGGTGCCATCTACCTGGACGCTGACATGGACACTGCCCGCGAGCGCATCCTGGCCTGGCTGGCCGATGAGTTTGAAGGCCTGACGCTGGTCGACACCAATAAAGATCCGAAAACCCGCCTGCAAGAGTTCCTGCAGTCGCGCAGCTGTGAGCTGCCGCGTTACGAAGTAGTGGATATCCAGGGTGAACCACACTGCCGAACCTTCTTCGTCGAATGCGAAGTGGTACTGCTGAACAACAAGAGCCGTGGTCAGGGCGTTAGCCGGCGTATTGCCGAGCAAGTCGCCGCCGCGTCTGCACTGATCGCCCTGGGCGTGGAGAATGGCAATGACTGATAGCAACCCGACCCGCTGCGGCTATGTAGCCATTGTCGGCCGCCCCAACGTCGGCAAGTCGACCCTGCTCAACCACATTCTCGGTCAGAAGCTGGCGATTACCTCGCGCAAGCCCCAGACCACCCGTCACAACATGCTCGGCATCAAGACCGAAGGTGATGTGCAGGCGATCTATGTCGATACCCCGGGGATGCACAAAGCCAACGACAAGGCGCTGAACCGCTACATGAACCGCAACGCCTCGGCGGCCCTCAAGGACGTCGACGTGGTTATCTTCGTGGTCGACCGTACCAAGTGGACCGACGAGGACCAACTGGTTCTGGAGCGCGTGCAGTATGTGACCGGCCCGCTGATCATCGCGGTCAACAAGACCGACCGCATGGAAGAGAAAGCCGAGCTGATCCCGCACCTGCAGTGGCTCCAAGAGCAACTGCCGAACGCCGAGGTGATGCCGATTTCCGCGCAGCAGGGGCACAACCTTGAAGCGCTGGAAGCACAGATCGCCAAGCACCTGCCCGAGAACGATCATTTCTTCCCCGAAGACCAGATCACCGACCGTAGCAGCCGCTTCCTCGCCGCTGAACTGGTACGCGAGAAGATCATGCGTCAGTTGGGTGCGGAGCTGCCGTACCAGATCACCGTCGAAATCGAGGAATTCAAGCAGCAGGGCCATGTGCTGCACATTCACGCGCTGATCCTGGTCGAGCGCGACGGCCAGAAGAAAATCATCATTGGTGACAAGGGCGAGCGCATCAAGCGCATCGGTTCCGAGGCGCGCAAGGACATGGAAGTGCTGTTCGATTCCAAGGTCATGCTCAACCTGTGGGTCAAGGTCAAAGGCGGCTGGTCCGATGACGAGCGCGCCCTGCGTTCGCTGGGCTACGGCGACCTGTAATTACCTGACCGGCCGGTTATTCCTGTGGGAGCGGGCTTGCCCGCGAATGCGATAGTGGGTTCACTGACGCTTTCGCGGGCACGCCCGCTCCCACACGTACATCAGGCCCCAGAGATAGTGCATGGACCAACCCACCCCCCAGCCAGCCTATGTACTGCACAGCCGTGCCTATAAGGAAACCAGCGCGCTGGTAGACTTCTTCACCCCGCAGGGCTGCATGCGAGCCGTGTTGCGCCGCGCGCGGGGCAAGGGCGGCAGCCTGGTGCGACCATTCGTGTCGCTGGAGGTGGAGCTGCGTGGGCGCGGCGAGCTGAAGAATGTCGGCCGCATGGACAGCACCGGCATCGCCGCCTGGCTACACGGCGATGCCCTGTTCAGCGGGTTGTACCTCAATGAACTGCTGATGCGCCTGCTGCCTGCCGAAGCGCCGTTCCCGGCGCTGTTCGAGCACTACACCTTGACCTTGCAGGCACTGAGTGCCGGGCGCCCGCTGGAGCCCCTGCTGCGTTCGTTCGAATGGCGGCTGCTGGACGAACTCGGTTATGCGTTTTCCTTGCACCATGACGTCAATGAGCAGCCCATTGCCACCGATGGCCTGTACCGCTTGCGCGTTGACGCCGGCCTGGAGCGGGTAGAGCTGGCGCAGCCCGGCCTGTTCCGTGGCACCGAGCTGCTGGCTATGGCCCAAACCGATTGGGACGCCCCCGGCGCCTTGCTTGCCGCGAAGCGGCTGATGCGCCAGGCACTGGCAGTTCATCTGGGTGCAAAACCGCTGGTCAGCCGGGAACTGTTTCGCAAGCGCTGATCTGGACGTATGCTGTTGGGCTCAATCTTCAGGAGAGCCTTTCGTGACTCACAGCAACCGCATGCTTCTTGGCGTAAACATCGACCACGTGGCGACCCTGCGCCAGGCCCGTGGCACGCGCTACCCTGACCCGGTCAAGGCAGCCCTGGACGCCGAGGAAGCAGGCGCCGATGGCATCACCGTGCACCTGCGTGAAGACCGCCGGCACATCCAGGAGCGTGATGTCATGCTGCTCAAGGATGTGCTGCAAACCCGCATGAACTTCGAGATGGGCGTCACCGAAGAGATGATGGCCTTTGCCGAGAAGATTCGCCCGGCGCACATCTGCCTGGTTCCCGAAACCCGTCAGGAGCTGACCACCGAAGGTGGCCTGGATGTGGCAGGGCAGGAAGCGCGGATCAAGGCTGCAGTGGAACGGCTGGCGCGTACCGGTGCCGAGGTGTCGCTGTTCATCGACGCCGACGAGCGGCAGATCGAGGCCTCGCGTCGGGTTGGCGCACCGGCCATCGAGCTTCACACCGGCCGTTATGCCGATGCAGAAACTCCCACCGAAGTGGCTGAAGAGCTCAAGCGCATCGTCGATGGTGTGGCGTTTGGCGTGGGGCAGGGGCTGATCGTCAATGCGGGTCACGGGCTGCACTACCACAACGTCGAGGCGGTGGCGGCGATCAAGGGTATCAATGAGCTGAACATTGGCCATGCGCTGGTGGCGCATGCCCTGTTTGTCGGCTTCAAGGCTGCTGTGGCCGAGATGAAGGCGCTGATCGTGGCAGCTTCGCGCTGATTGTTGGTCGCCTGTACCGGCCTCTTCGCGGGCAAGCCCGCGAAGAGGCCGGTACAGGCGGCCGATCACTCGGCAGGAAACACCAAGGTAAACCGGGTAGGCCCCAGGGGGCAGCTGCTGACCTCGACCCGCCCGCCATGCAACTGCATGATCGACTTCACGATCGCCAACCCCAGCCCGGTTCCGCCCTCCAGCCGCGAACGCCCCGAACCTACCCGGTAAAACCGCTCGAACAAGCGCGACTGTTGCTCTGCCGCCACACCCGGCCCCTGGTTCTCCACGGATAGCCGTACTTCGCTGCCCGAGCGTTCGATGCACAGAGCTACGGGTTTACCCTCTGGACTGTGCCGTATGGCGTTGCTCAACAGGTTCGACAGTGCCCGCTGAAACATCAGCCGGTCTCCCTGCGCTGTTCCCCAGCCCTGAACGCTTATCTCAATCTCTTTCAGCTCGGCACTGTAGGCAAACAGCTCGACAACCCGCGCTGCCTCGTCGGCCAGCGCCAAGGGCTTCAATGCGACCTGCGTATGCGGCTGGCTGACCTGGGCAAGAAACAGCATGTCGTTGATGATGCGGTTGAGCCGGGTCAGCTCTTCGACGCTGTCTTCCAGCACTTCCCGATAGTTGGCGTTGTCCCGCTCACGGGCCAGTGTCACCTGCGCCTTGCCCATCAGGTTGCCCAACGGTGTACGCAGTTCATGGGCCAGGTCGTCAGAGAACTGCGACAGCTGCATGACACCTTGGTCGAGTCGATCGAGCATCACGTTGATACTGCCGGCCAGGTCTGCCAGTTCCTGCGGCAAGCAGGTAGCGGGCAGGCGATGCTGCAGGTCCTGGGCCGACACCTGCCCGGCAATGCGCCGGAAGTGCCGCAACGGTTTCAGACCGCGTTGCATCAGCCACCATGCCCCCGCACCAATCAAAACCAGTAGCAGTGGCAATGCGAGTAACGTGGAGTGCAGGTAGGCCTGTAGCAGGGCGTTGTCGTCGGCGCGGTTGAGCGACATCATCACTTTGACGGGGGTGTTGTCGCGCAGGCGCATCAGCCGGGTAACGGTGAGGATCTGGTTACCGCCGCTGTCACGCCAGGCGTGAAAGGCCAGGCGCGCATCGGTGTGCAGTTCACCGACCCGCGATTCCAGGGCCGGGCCGAGGCTGAGCAGGTGGGGGTGACGGCCGTCGAGAGCCAGCACACTGAGGCTCAGGTTGTCATGCCCCATCACCAGGTCCAGCAGTGGGTGGGCGCGGCTGCCCAGGTCCTCGCTGCGCAGATCCACACGCAGGTTGTGCTCGACCTGAAGCATCTTGCGCGCCAAATCCTTGCGCGCGCGGCTGTCCAGTTCGTGATCCAGGGCAAACACGGCCAGGCAGGCCAGCAGCAGCACCAATGCGGCGCCCATCAATGTCACGCTCAGGCCCAGGCGTAACGACAGGCTGGCGTTTTTCAAAGGCGAGCCTCAAGTACGTAGCCCACACCACGCAGGGTATGGATCAGCTTGTTGTCGAACGGGTCGTCGATCTTCGCCCGCAGGCGCCGGATCGAGACCTCGACCACGTTGGTGTCGCAGTCGAAGTTCATGTCCCACACCAGTGAGATGATCTGCGTGCGCGACAACACTTCGCCAGTCTGGCGCATTAGCAGGTGCAGCAGGGCGAACTCCTTGGCGGTCAGGTCGATGCGTTGCCCGGCGCGGTAGGCGCGGTGGCGGCCGGGGTCCAGTTCCAGATCAGCGACGCGCAGGGTGCTGGGTTGCAGTTGCTGGTCGTTGCGGCGCAGCAGGCTGCGGATGCGGGCCAGTAACTCAGGAAACTCAAAAGGCTTGAGCAGGTAGTCATCCGCGCCCAGGTCCAGGCCTCTTACCCGATCGGCCAAGCGACCGTGGGCGGTAAGCATCATGATGCGCGTGGCCGATTCGGCACGTAGCCGCTGCAGCACGGTCCAGCCATCGATTTCGGGCAAGTTGACGTCGAGGATGACCAGGTCATAGGCCTGTTGGCGGGCCAGGTGCAGGCCGTCGGTGCCTGTGCGGGCGCAGTCGACCACGTAACCGTTTTCGCGCAGGCCTTGTTGCAGGTAGTCGGCGGTACGCAGCTCGTCCTCGATGATCAGTAGGCGCATTGGGGGCTCGGTGTGTTGAAAGGGGGCGATTCTTGACCCTGTAGTGACATCAGGGTCAAGGGCCCCATGTTACGGCATGAAAAAAGGCCTGCGTTGCAGATAACGAATTTGTAATTCTGCTGTTATCTGGCGGTCTGTTCGGGCCTCTTCGCGGATAAACCCTT
>NZ_JBICJS010000083.1:0-41696 GCF_043103305.1 Pseudomonas sp. YQ_5
GGGCCGGTAAAGGCAAAAAAAATCCCCGACCTAAGCCGGGGATTTTTTCGTTACGCCAGGATCAATCCTCGCGGTAGCGACGCAGCTTCAACTGCTTGCCAGCCACGCGGGTGTCCTTGAGCTTGGACAGCAGCTTCTCGAGGCCGTCTTCCGGCAGCTCGACCAGGCTGAAGCTGTCGCGCACCTGGATGCGGCCGATAGCGTCACGCGCCAGGCCACCTTCGTTGAGGATCGCCCCCAACAGGTTCTTGGCAGCGATGCCATCACGGGCACCCAGGGCGGTACGGCAACGCACGCGGCCTTCGGCCAACGGCAGCGGCGCACGGCGCTCACGATCACCACGGTCAGGACGCTCGCCACGCTCACCGCGCTCGGTACGTTCACCACGCGGGGCGAAGCTCGGCACCAGCGGCTGCTCGCGCTCTACCGCCGCCAGGTCCAGCGCCTGGCCATTGGTGGCCTTGCGCAGCAGGGCCGAAGCCAAGGCACGCGCGCTGCAACCCAGGTCGGTGGTCAGGCGGTCGAACAGTTCGCCGTGGGTGGCTTCTGCTTCGGCTACCAGCGGCGCCAGACTCGAGGTCAGCTTCTTGATGCGGGCATCCAGCACGGCCTGGGCATTCGGCAGGCGCGCTTCGGCAACCTTCTGCCCGGTAACACGCTCGATCACCTGCAGCATGCGGCGCTCACGCGGGGTAACCAGCAACAGTGCACGGCCATCGCGACCGGCACGGCCAGTACGGCCGATACGGTGTACGTAGGACTCCGGGTCGTACGGCATGTCAACGTTGAATACGTGAGTGATGCGCGGTACGTCCAGGCCACGGGCAGCGACGTCGGTGGCGACGACGATGTCCAGGCGGCCATCCTTGAGCGAGTCGATCACGCGCTCACGCTGGTTCTGGGCGATGTCGCCGTTCAGCGCAGCAGCCTTGTAGCCCTTGGCTTCCAGCGCGGCGGCCAGGTCCAGGGTGGCTTGCTTGGTACGCACGAAGGCGATCAGCGCGTCGAACTCTTCCACTTCCAGCAGACGCAGCACAGCCGGGATCTTCTGGTCCGCGTGGACCATCAGGTGGGCCTGCTCGATCGCGGTAACGGTCTGGGTCTTGGTCTGGATCTTGACGTGCTTGGGTTCGCGCAGGTGGCGCTCGGCGATCGAACGGATCGACGACGGCAGGGTTGCGGAGAACAGCACGGTCTGACGGGTAGCCGGGATTGCGTCGAAGATCACTTCGAGGTCGTCCATGAAGCCCAGCTTCAGCATCTCGTCGGCTTCGTCCAGTACCAGGTACTGTACGGTCGACAAGACTTTTTCGTCACGACGCAGGTGGTCGCACAGACGGCCCGGGGTGGCCACGACGATTTGCGCGCCGTTGCGGATCGCACGCAGCTGTGGGCCCATCGGGGCACCACCGTAGACGGCGACAACGTTCACGCCCGGCATCTGCTTGGCGTAGGTTTCGAAAGCGGTAGCAACTTGCAGCGCCAACTCACGGGTTGGCGCCAGGATCAGGGCTTGCGGTTCGCGCTTGCTCACATCGATCTTGTTCAGGATCGGCAGGGCGAAGGCAGCGGTTTTGCCGGTGCCAGTCTGCGCCTGGCCGATCATGTCGTGACCGGCGAGGATGATCGGGATCGATTGTTGCTGAATGGCGGACGGCTCTTCGTAGCCGGTAGCCACAACGGCAGCAACAATGTTCGGATTAAGATCGAGAGCGGCGAAGCCGCCGGTTTCCTGGGTCATGGGTCTGCCTCTAGGTGCATCCGCAAAGACCCATGCTCCAAAGCTGCACATGCCTTGAAAGACCGTAAGGTCACCCAGGCAGCTTTGGCGGCGGGGATTTGCGAAAACGATTGAAAAAGAAAACTTGGGAAGGTCCGCCTAGCGGACGCGCAGCCGAAGCTGGACTCGGAGGATTTGCACCACCTGATTTTGAGGTCCGCTAAAAGACCGGCGCGTACTATACCTGAAATAGTCGCGTACGTGAGGAAAATTTTCATGGAGGCAGGGCCAGTATCGGGCCATCGCGCACGACAGGCTGAATCGATAATCCCCTGAAGCCTTACTTGCTCGGTGTCGGCGCGCGTCAGCCATTCAGGTAGCCGGCCGAATCTCGCGGATCAGCCCATCGAGGCTGTACCCCAAACGCGGCGCCAGCGCCTCGGCCCGGGCTCTCAAACCGTCCAGGTCCAGCGACTGCTCCAGGTCTGCCGGCACCAGCAGAATCACATTGCCCTCCTTCACAGGCAGTTCCCAGTAATGCCGGTGGTACAACCCGCGCAGCAACGCCGCGCCCAGCGGCCTGCCATCATCGGTGGCCCACTGGTTGATCACCAACCAGCCGCCTGGGTTCAGGTGTTGCTGGCAGTTCTCCAGAAAGTTCCACGCCAGGTGCCCGACCCCAGGGCCATGATCGGTGTACAAGTCAACGAACAGCAGGTCGGCCTTCTCTGCCGTGGGCAGCAGCTCCAGGGCATCGCCGATGCGCACATACAGCCGCGGGTCGTCGTCCAGGCCCAGGTAATCCATGGCCAGGCGCGGCACATCCGGGCGCAGCTCGATGGCCTCGATGTCTTCCAGCGGCAGGAACTTCATGCAGGCCTGGGTCAGCGTGCCGGCGCCCAGGCCCAGAAACAGTGCACTCTCAGGCAGTTCGTGGCACAGCGCCCCCACCAGCATGGCGCGGGTGTAGTCGTACTCCAGCCAGCTGGGGTCGGCGGTGAACACGCAGCTTTGCTCGATCGCATCGCCGAATTCCAGAAAGCGGTAGTCGTCTACTTCGTACACGCTGATGACGCCAAACGCATCTTCCACCCGTGCCAGCAGCCGCTCTTGCCGTTCCGCCGTCATGTCCACCACCCGCCTGCGCAAAAACGCGCATTGTCCGCCAACACCCTGGATGCAACAAGCGCAGCGCCAACTGTTACCATGGCCCATAGCCTACAACCGACAAGACCGAGCCCAAGATGAACCAACCGTGGAGCCCCGACAGCTGGCGCGCCCTGCCGATCCAGCAGCAACCGACCTACCCCGATGCCGCGCGCCTGCTGAAGGTTGAACAGACCCTGGCCAGCTACCCGCCGCTGGTGTTCGCGGGTGAGGCGCGCGAGCTGCGTCGGCAGTTTGCCGAAGTCACTGAAGGCCGTGCCTTCCTGCTTCAGGGCGGCGATTGCGCCGAGAGCTTCGCCGAGTTCTCGGCCGCAAAAATCCGCGACACCTTCAAGGTGTTGCTGCAAATGGCCATTGTCATGACCTTTGCCGCTGGCTGCCCGGTGGTGAAAGTGGGGCGTATGGCCGGGCAGTTCGCCAAACCGCGCTCATCTGGCGATGAAACCATCGGCGACGTCACCCTCCCCGCCTACCGCGGCGACATCGTCAACGGCATCAGCTTCGACGCCAAAAGCCGTATTCCGGACCCGGAGCGCCTGCTGCAGGCCTACCACCAGGCCACCGCCAGCCTCAACCTGCTGCGCGCGTTCGCCCAGGGCGGGTTTGCCGACCTGCACCAGGTGCACAAGTGGAACCTGGACTTCATCGCCAACTCGGCGCTGGCCGACAAGTACCACCAGTTGGCCAATCGCATCGATGAAACCCTGGCGTTCATGCGTGCCTGTGGCCTGGACAGTGCGCCGCAACTGCGCGAAACCAGCTTCTTCACGGCCCACGAGGCGCTGCTGTTGAACTATGAAGAAGCCTTCGTGCGCCAGGACAGCCTGACCGGCGACTACTACGACTGCTCGGCGCACATGCTGTGGATCGGCGACCGCACCCGCCAGCTCGATGGGGCCCATGTCGAGTTCCTGCGTGGCGTGCACAACCCCATCGGGGTCAAGGTTGGCCCAAGCATGAACCCCGAAGAGCTGATCCGCCTGATCGACACGCTCAACCCGGCCAACGACCCGGGGCGTCTGAACCTGATCGTGCGCATGGGCGCGAGCAAGGTTGGCGACCACTTGCCGGGGCTGATCCGCACGGTCGAGCGCGAGGGGCGCAAGGTGCTGTGGAGTTCAGATCCGATGCACGGCAATACCATCAAGGCCAGCAGCGGTTACAAGACCCGCGATTTTGCGCAGATTCTGGATGAGGTGAAGCAGTTCTTCCAGGTACACCAGGCCGAGGGCAGCCATGCTGGCGGTATCCATATTGAGATGACCGGGCAGAACGTCACCGAATGCATTGGCGGTGCCCGGCCGATCACCGAGGATGCGTTGTCTGACCGGTATCACACCCATTGTGATCCGCGGATGAATGCCGATCAGTCGCTGGAGTTGGCGTTCCTGATTGCCGAAACCCTCAAGCAGGTGCGGCGGTGAGGCTGGGGCGCATGCCTTGAGTTTTGTGGCGCCTGGGAGATCGAGCGCCGCCCGCGCGGCGCATCGCGAGCAAAGCTCGCTCCTACATCTGTTTCGGGCCAATTTTTCCTGTGGCATTTGTGCGCGAACGCCTTGGCGCATGGCGCGACATCACGTCGAACTAACAAGGCGGTCGCGCGCGCCTGTCACAGGCGTAACTGGCCCGAAACAAATGTAGGAGCGAGCTTTGCTCGCGATGCGCCGCGCGGGCGGCGCTCGATCTCCCGGACGCTGAAAAGCTGAAGCCAGGCGCTTGGACCCAACTCACTTCCTCAGTGGATCATCCCAGAAATGCCGCTCGGCCTCTTGCTGGATATCCGCCCGACTCAACCCCAAGTCGCGCAAGGTTGCATCACTGAGACTGGCCAACTCCTGACGCTGACGGTACAGCTCCAGCCAACGCGCCGGACGCTGCAGAGCCGCGTGCCACAGGTAGCTCAGGGAAAAGGCTGGTTGCTGGATGCTGCTGACATGACCTTTCATCGTGAAGCCCTCCGTGTTGATGGCCTCAGTCTCACGCCAGGCATAAGATCAATCCAACGAATGTTTCTGATGCGATGCATCTCGGAGATTGATGCAATGTCCCAGTACCAAAGCCTCGACGCGGACGTCCTGCGCACCTTCGTAGCCATTGCCGAGCAAGGCGGCTTTACCCGAGCAGGCGAAGTGGTCAACCGCACCCAGTCAGCAGTCAGTATGCAGATGAAACGCCTGGAAGAAGACGTTCTGCAGCGCCAGCTCTTCGAACGTGATGGCCGTCAGGTGCGGCTGACCGCCGAAGGTCAGGTCCTGCTGGGATATGCCCGACGCATTCTCAAGTTGCATGGCGAAGTGTTCAACACCCTGCGCATGCCGCACATGGTTGGCCTGGTGCGCATTGGCACACCGGACGACTACGCCATGCGCTTCCTGCCGACCATCCTGTCGAGCTTTGCCCAGGCCTACCCGCTGGTGCAGGTGGAAGTGCATTGCGATTCGTCCAAGCACTTGATGCTGCGCCAGGATCTGGACCTGACCATCGTCACCCGCGAGCCCGGCAACGAGATTGGCCAGTTGCTGCGCCAGGAACGCCTGGTGTGGGCCGCGGCAGAAGGCTTTTGCCCGCACGAACAGCGGCCGATGCCGGTGGCGCTGTTCAACACCGACTGTTTCTGTCGCGCCTGGACCTGCAATGCGCTGGAGGCACAGGGCATCGATTACCGTATTGCCTACACCAGCCCGAGCCTGGCAGCGATCTTTGCCATCGTCACCGCCGGGCTGGCAGTGACCGCGCAGCTGCAGAGCCTGATCGGGGGCAACATCCGCATACTGGGTGAAAGCGAAGGGCTGCCACAGTTGCCCATGGCCAATGTAATGCTGGTGCGCAGTACGCAGACCCCCTCGCCAATCACCGACTGCATGGCCGACTACATCATTGAGGGTTTCAAGTGATCGGGGGCCGAAAAACGGCCCCAACATCTCAAAGCTCAAACCCCAGCATCACCGCACAGACCACCAGAAACACACAGAACATTGCCCGCAATA
The DNA here is from genome assembly GCF_043103305.1 of Pseudomonas sp. YQ_5. Classification (NCBI taxonomy): domain Bacteria; kingdom Pseudomonadati; phylum Pseudomonadota; class Gammaproteobacteria; order Pseudomonadales; family Pseudomonadaceae; genus Pseudomonas; species Pseudomonas sp. YQ_5. The sequence continues at coordinate 5,875 of NZ_JBICJS010000083.1, forward strand.
CCTTCTCCGGCAACGCGTGGGCCAGCTTCACGCCCCAGCTGATGCTGAGCAAGCCACCCACCGCCAAGGGAATCCCAACCCCCCAGTCAACGCTATGGTGCACGCCATAGGTCACCAGTGTGACCAAGGTACTCGGCGCCGCCAGCGCCAGTGACAGCCCCTGCGCCACCACCTGGGTGGCGCCGAACACACTGGTCAGGACCGGCGTGGCCACCACGGCCCCACCCACCCCGAACAAGCCGCCCATGGTGCCGGCAAAGCTGCCCAGCACACCCAGCCACGGCCAGGCATGACGCAGCTCGGCACTCGGCGGCGACACCTTCATGAACATCCGCACCACGTTCCACGCCGCCAGCGCTACCAGGAAGCCGACAAAACCCAGGCGCATGGAATGCGCATCAAGCCCCACCGCCCAGATCGACCCCAACCAGGCGAACAGGAAGCTGCACGCCGACAGCGGCAGTGCATGGCGCAACGCGATGCGGTTGCGCTGGTGATACCGCCACAGCGCCAGCAGCACGTTCGGCACCACCATCACCAACGCGGTCCCCTGCGCCAACTGCTGGTCCAGGCCAAACAGCACACCCAACGCCGGAATCGCGATCAGCCCGCCACCAATGCCAAACAAGCCCCCCATGGTGCCCAGGGCAGCGCCCAGCACGATATACAACAACCACTCGATCATCAGGGCCTCGTCCGCCTGTACCAATAATGCGAGCATGCTAACGATTGTGCGCTGGCGGGGAAACGCACAGCAGCGCACAATGGCTGTGCGTTTTTCGCAAAAGCAAGGCAGCCATGAGCCCCGATACCCTGACCGACCAATTGAGCCTGTTCCTTGATGTGCTGGAAACCGGCAGCTTTTCTGCCGCCGCCCGTCGCCACCCGCTGACCCCGTCTGCGGTAGCACGGCGCATCGACAACCTGGAAAGCGCCGTCGGCAGCCGCCTGTTCACCCGCAGCACCCACGCGGTGCGGGCCACGCCTGCAGGCAACGCCTTTGCCGAGCGGGCCAAGCGCATCATCGAGGAGTTGCGCCTGGCCCGGGCCGAAGCGGTGTCACTGAGCAATGCCCCGGAAGGCCTGATCCGCATCGACGCACCTGCCGCGTTTGGCCGCCGCCACCTGGCCCCGGCCATTGCCGACTTCCTGGTGGCCTACCCGGGCCTGGACGTGCAACTGCGGTTGATCGACAGCTTCGTCGACCTGCAGGGCAGCCACCTGGGCGAGGTCGACCTGGTGCTGCGCGCCGGCCCCCTGGCCGACACCCGTCTGGTCGCCACACCACTCGCCTACATGGTGCGCATCGCCTGCGCCAGCCCCGCCTACCTGGCCAGCCGCGGCATCCCCACCTGCCCCAGCGAACTGCCCGGGCATGACGGGCTGGACTGGGATGGCCTGGCGCCGCCGTTCGCCTGGCGCTTCAGTGTGGCCGGGCACACCCGCCTGTACCGCCCCGCGCGCATGCGCATGGCCGCCAACAATGCCGAAACCCTGCTGTTCGGTGCCCTCGCCGGCCTGGGGATAGCCCACCTTCCCACTTGGCTGATCAGTGAATACCTGCTGCGCGGCGAGCTTATCCCGTTGTTCTGCGACGGTGGCTTGCCTGAAGCTGAGACCAGCGGCATTTACGCGCTACGCCTGGCACATGAAACGAACTCTCGCAGCCGTTTGCTGCTCGAATTCCTCAAGAGCCGCTTCAGCCCGATTCCACCCTGGGACCTGGCCTTGCGCAGTGAATTGCGCGATTAATTCGCGCACTGATGATCAGCGTGCCAGAATTTTCCATTGATCACTTTCAAGGACCTGCATGAACGCCGACACCCAAGCCTCCTGTGACGAGCTGCTGCTGGACAACCAGGTCTGTTTCGCCCTGCACTCCACCTCGTTGCTGATGACCAAGGTCTACAAACCGCTGCTGCAGGCGCTGGGCCTGACCTACCCGCAATACCTTGCCATGCTGGTGCTCTGGGAGCGTGACGGCCTGACCGTGGGCGAAATCAGCCAGCACCTGCTGACCGACCCAGGCTCGTTGACCCCGCTGCTCAAACGCCTGGAAAGCGAAGGCCTGTTGCAGCGCAACCGCAGCCGCGAAGATGAACGGGTAGTGATGGTGCAACTGACCGACAAGGGCCGCGCCCTGCAACAGCAGGCCAAAGCGGTGCCGCAGTGCATTCTCAAGGCCAGCGGGCGCAGCCTGGAGCAGCTGCAGCAACTGCAAGCCGACCTGCTGAACCTGCGCGACAACCTGCAAAAAAACCTCTGAACGCTATGCTGTGAAATGGCCGTTCCGATGAACGGTGATGATTTATCTTGCGCGCTAATTAATTGCGCGCTAATTTAAATCCCACACCAACCCCGCCCTCCTGCAAACGGGAGTGCACAGCACATTAGCGAGGCTCAAGATGCAAAAGGTCACTCCGCTGTACATCGCAGAAGCTACCTCCACCGGTGGGCGCGACGGCAAATCCCGCTCCAGCGACGGCAAGCTCGTCGTCAGCCTGAGCACCCCCAAGGAACTGGGCGGCGCGGGCGGTGACGGCACCAACCCCGAGCAGATGTTCGCCGCCGGTTACTCGGCCTGCTTCATCGGCGCCTTGAAATTCGTGGCCGGGCAAGAGAAGAAAGCCCTGCCGGCAGATACCTCGATCACCGCCAAGGTGGGCATCGGCCAGATCCCGGGCGGTTTCGGCCTGGACATCGACCTGCATATCAGCCTGCCGGGCCTGGCCCAGGCCGATGCCGAAGGGCTGGTGGAAAAGGCGCATCAGGTGTGCCCGTACTCCAATGCCACCCGTGGTAATGTGGATGTGCGCCTGCACGTAACCGTCTAAGGCGCAAAGGCTTGCGCAATGCCCTGTAGGAGCGGGTTTACCCGTGAAGAAAACACCGCGGTGGATGGCACAGGCTTCGCCCGTGTTCGCGGGCAAGCCCGCTCCCACACGGATCTGCGCCAGCTTTTAAAAATTGAGCACGACAGTTGCACCCACAAAAGCACGAGCACACAGGCATAAAAAAACCCGGCTTGCGCCGGGTTTTTTGCGTCTCGCAAGAAGCATTACTTCTTGGAACGGCCTTTGAAGCTGTTGTCGCGAGTGTCGATGTCGATCCACTCGTCGATCTGGATGAAGTCGGCAACCGAGATCTCGGTACCGTTCGCCAGCTTGGCAGGCTTCATGACTTTGCCGGAGGTGTCACCGCGAGCAGCGTTCTCGGTGTAGACAACTTTACGGCTGATGGTGGTCGGCAGTTCAACCGACACCAGACGGCCTTCGAAGAACACGGCTTCGCAGACGTCTTCCATGCCTTCTTCGATGTACGGCAGAACGGCTTCGATGTCTTCGGCGTTCAGCTCGTACATGGTGTAGTCGGTGGTGTCCATGAAGGTGTACTCGTCACCATTGATGAACGACAGGGTCGCTTCTTTGCGATCCAGGATCACGTCGTCCAGCTTGTCGTCCGCACCGTATACGGTTTCGGTCTTGTAGCCGGTCAGCAGGTTCTTCAGCTTGGTCTTCATGATCGCGCTGTTACGGCCCGACTTGGTGAACTCAGCTTTTTGAACCAGCCACGGGTCGTTGTCGATCCGCAGTACGGTACCGGGTTTCAGTTCTTTACCAGTTTTCATTACGAAGTATCCGAATCTGGATGGATTTATAAAAATCGAGGCCGCGTATCATAGCGAATTTCGGTAAAAGTGTACTAGCGCTTCGGCAAGGTCCGGCTGAGCGGCCTGTCGCGCCCCCCAACGGCGGGCATGCTGCTGCAGTTCCGGCCAATGCTGGCGGGCCGCCCGCCAGGCCTGGCCCATGTCGAAATCCATGTTCCAGGCACGCCACAGGCCCAGCAGGGCTGCATCGGCATCGTCTGACAGGCCGCAGCGATAATGCGCGAGGAACGCTTCGAGTTTTTCCCAATGGGCATTCTCGTCCTGCACATAGATGTGCCACAGCATCGGCTGCCCCGCCCACTGCGCACGCACGAACGAGTCTTCGCCACGCACGGCATTGAAATCGCAGCTCCATAACAGCCGGTCGAAGTCATCCTGGCTGACGAATGGCAGCACCTGAACGGTCAGCGCCCCACGCGTGCGCACATCACCCACGTGCAGCGGCCCCTCGCCCAGCCACTGGCTGAGCCCCGCGACGATGCGCCCCTGCGGGACCAACAGGTGGCAGGCCTGGTCAGCCGTGGCCAGGGCATCAAGCCAGTTGCCCAGCTGTGGGTTTTCATAGGCGAACAGCGAGATCAGCAGCGCACCCGGCACAGGGTCTACACCAAGCCCCAGCAAGAAGGCACGGCGCGCATCCGCCGACTGCTGGAACGCATCACGCCGGGCCAGCAGCGAACCCTCGCGCAGCAAACCGCCCGTTTTGTCGGTAAAGCCCGGGAAGAAAAAAACCTTGCGCAAACCATTGGGCTGCGGCGAAGGCAACCCATGGCAACCCTCCACCCAGTCCTCGGCACTCAGGTACTCGAGGTTGAGCCAGAGCGGCGGCTGCGGACGGGCACGCATGGCCTCGACATACGCCGCCGGCAACTGGCAGGCGAACGCGCCGATCACCACGTCGGCGGGGGCCACCGGCAACCACGCTGCCGGCCAGTGACGCACATCCACACCGTGCTGCCACTGTTGCGCCGCCGTGGCATCGGCGCCAGGGCACATGGGCGTGAAAGCGTTGAGGTCATCCACCCACAGGCGCACCGCCAGGCCGTGCTCGGCCACCAACTGCCGGGACAGGCGCCAGGTCACGCCGATATCGCCGTAGTTGTCGACGACGCTGCAGAAGATGTCCCAGGTGGCTTTCATGCGCCCCTCCCGTGCTGGTGCAAAAACCGCGAATTCTGCGCATAAATTGGCGCTGACAAAAGCACCTGCGCAGAAAAATGCCCAAGCGCATGCGACAATGCCCCTCTACCACGCTGCCAGGAGGCTGACATGCCGCGCCACCGTGAACTGAAGATCACCCTCAAGCCGTTGCCGTTGATCATGTGCGTAGCCTTGGGCCTATGGCTGGGCGCCATGGCCATTGCCGTGAGCCTGTGGCTGGCCCAGCAGTTGTGGCCACAGCAGGTGCAACCGCTGGCCCAGATTGTGGCCCCCCACGCCTACCGACCCACTTCAACACCCGCGCCGACCACTGCCCAGGATGGCCAGGCCGAGATGTTCGAACGCTACAAGGACATCCTGCACAAACAGGAGCTGCAACAGGCCGCCGATGCCGCACAGGGCAATCCGCGCAACCTCAACAGCCCCAAGTGCCAGTTCTGGCTACAGCAAAACCGTACCGCGCCCACCGAAAAAAGCCAGGCCAACGTGCTGGAGTTCTGTTACTGACCATGGACAAGCCCCACCTGCTGGCGCTGATTGTCGCCACCCTCGAGCATGACCTGGACGTGCTGACCCGCGCGGCGCAAACCGCCTACGAGGCCGCCACCGCCGAAGAGAACATTGCCGAGAACAAGTATGACACGCTGGGCCTGGAGGCCTCGTACCTGGCCACCGGCCAGGCCCGCCGCAGTGCCGAGATCCGCCAGGCGCTGGTGATCTACCAGCAGTTGCTGCTGCGTGACTACGACCCGGCGCGCGGCGTACAGGTAAGCAACCTGGTGACCCTGGAGGATGAAGATGGCGGGCAGCGCCGGCTGTTTCTGGGGCCTGAGGCAGCGGGTTTGAAGATTGGCGAAGGCAGCGGGTTGGTGACGGTGATTACCCCGCGTTCGCCGCTGGGGCAGCTGTTGCTGGGCAAGCGGGTGGATGACGAGGTGAGCCTGGGGGCGCAGGTATCGTTCATTGTCGATGTTGTCTGAACCGGCCGCTCCCACAAGGGGCCCACTGTCTTCAGGGCTGTGATATCCCTGTGGGAGCGGGCGGGCCCGCGAAAGGGCCGGCACAGGCAATAATTCTCTAAAGGGCCTGCAAGGCATCGAACCGCCCCGCCAGCCCCTGCTCGGCAAACTGCTCCACCACAAAATCGACGAACGCCCGGGTCTTGCCCGGCAACAGCTTGTGCTCGGCGAAATACAGGCTGATATGCCCATCGTCCACATACCAGTCCGGTAACACCCGCAGCAGCCGCCCGGCCAGCAGGTAGGGCACGGCAAACGGCAGGCTCACCAGGGCAATGCCCAGCCCCTGCTCGGCCACCGCGCATGCCGCGTCCGAATCGCTCATGGTCATCGCCTGGCGCAATTGCAGCGGCTGCTGCACCTGCCAACGGCTGGTCAGCGGCCACGAGCGCACCCGACCGGTCTGCGGTGACCGGACCAGGATACCGTCATGGCGTTGCAGCACCTGCGGATCTTCTATCGGCGCGTGCTGCTGCAGATAGGCCGGCGCCGCCACCAACACCCGGTGCGCCGGGGTCAGCTTGCGCGCCACCACCCCCGGTGGCAGTTCAAAACCACCACCAATCGCTGCATCGAAGCCCTGGCCGATCAGGTCGACCTGGCGGTTGTCGAAATGCCAATCCGGGGTAATCGCCGGGTAGCGGCGCAAGAATTCCCCCAGCAACGGCAGCACATACAAACGCCCGAACACCGTGCCCATGCTCACCCGTAACGACCCGGCTGGCTGGCCTTCGGCACTGGCCAGGTTGGCCACGGCGTACTGAATGGTGCGAAAGCTGTCACTGACCTCGCCGAGAAAACGCTGCCCCGCTTCGGTCAAGGTCAGCTTGCGGGTACTACGCTGGAACAACCGCACACCCAGGCGCGCTTCCAGCTGCGCAACGTGCTTGCCCACAGCAGCCGGGGTAAGGCTCAGGCGCCTGGCGGCTTCGGCAAAACTGCCAACCTCGGCACTGCGGATAAAGCATTCCAACGCGCTGAACGATTCCATGGCCATGATTAACAACCAAAGGTTTACTCTGCTGATAGTGATTGCCATCTTATCAGTAGGTAATCGAGCGCCGATACTGTGCCCCATCCAAGGCATTTCGGCCTGGCTTCCAGCAGGAGAACAGCATGTCCAAGCAACTTACACTCGAAGGCAAGGTAGCCCTGGTTCAGGGCGGCTCCCGAGGCATTGGCGCAGCCATCGTGCGGCGCCTGGCCCGCGAAGGCGCGCAAGTGGCCTTCACCTATGTCAGCTCTGCCGGCCCGGCTGAAGAACTGGCTCGGGAAATTACCGAGAACGGCGGCAAAGCCTTGGCCCTGCGGGCTGACAGCGCTGATGCGGCAGCTGTGCAACTGGCGGTGGATGACACCGTGAAGGCCTTCGGCCGGCTGGATATCCTGGTCAACAACGCCGGTGTGCTGGCAGTGGCCCCGGTGACCGAGTTCGACCTGGCCGACTTCGATCACATGCTGGCCGTAAACGTACGCAGCGTATTTGTAGCCAGCCAGGCCGCGGCACGCTACATGGGCCAGGGGGGTCGTATCATCAACATTGGCAGCACCAACGCCGAGCGCATGCCGTTTGCCGGCGGTGCACCGTACGCCATGAGCAAGTCGGCACTGGTTGGCCTGACCCGCGGCATGGCACGCGACCTCGGGCCGCAGGGCATTACCGTGAACAACGTGCAGCCCGGGCCGGTGGACACCGACATGAACCCGGCCAGTGGCGAGTTCGCCGAGAGCCTGATTCCGCTGATGGCCATTGGGCGGTATGGCGAACCGGAGGAGATTGCCAGCTTCGTGGCTTACCTGGCAGGGCCTGAAGCCGGGTATATCACCGGGGCCAGCCTGACGGTGGACGGTGGGTTTGCAGCCTGATTGAAAGGTTGCCTGTGCCGCGACAGCGCCGGCACAGGCTTAGCCTTTCTTTGCCCCCAGGCACTGTTCCATCACGTCCAGAAAAGCCCGGGCAGCCGGTGTGGGGCTGGACGACCACACCGCATACAAGTGCCGCACCGGCGCATCCACCAACCGCGCCACTGCCACCCCTTCAATGCCCTGAGCTACCCGCTCAGGCACCAGGCCAACGGCCATGCCCCGCTGCACGAATTTCTCCACCAGACGAACATGCCCTATCTCGAACTGCACCCGACGCTGCAACCCCACCGCCTGAAACGCCTCGTCGGTCTGTCGTCGCGCCCCAGTGCCTTCGGGGAAATCCACCAACACTTCGCCTGCCAGGTCAGCCAGCGCCAGCTGTGCCATGCCCGCCAGGCGGTGCGCCAATGGCAACACAGCCACCAGTTCTTCCCTCGCCAGCAACCGATGCTGCACCCCCTGCACCACCTCGCCCTGCCACAGCCCGATAAAGCCCACGTCCAGGCGCCGCTCGAGTACGTCAGCGATCAGCAATTCGCTCTTGGCCGTGAGCCAGCGCACATCCACATCCGGATAACGACCATGGAATACCGCCAACAGGTCGACCAGGTCCAGCGCGGTGAGCGAACTGATTTCACCAATCGCCAGCCGCCCGCGCACCTGGCCGCAGGCCGCCGCAACGTCATCGGCAATGCGCCGGGCCGCCTCCACCGCGGGCCGTGCACTGAGCACAAAAGCTTCCCCCGCAGGTGTCAGGCGCACCCGTCGCGAACTACGCTCGAACAGGCTCACCCCCAGTTGCGCCTCCAGCCGCGCCACCTGATGGCTAAGGGCCGACTGCACCACATGGCAACGCTCCGCCGCGCGGGTAAAACTGCCGGTGTCGGCCACGGCAAGGGCGTATTCGAGCTGCTTGAGGTTCATCGATCTATCTGCTTTCAAGATGAATAGGTTGAAAACTATACATTGGTGTCATGCCTGACACTTGCTGATAATCATCACCACACACGACTGCCCCCACGAGAATTGCATGCACACCCCCACTCTCAGCCGCGCCCTGATCCTGCTGATGGCTACCGCCACAGGCCTGGCCGTGGCCAGCAACTACTACGCCCAACCGCTGTTGCACAGCATCGCCCAGCAATTTGGCTTGAGCACCGCCAGTGCCGGCAGCATCGTGATTGCCGCGCAACTCAGCTATGGCGCCGGCCTGTTGCTGCTAGCACCGCTGGGCGACCTGTTCGAGCAGCGCCGGCTGATTACCGTGATGACCGTTGTCTCCACCCTGGGCCTGGTCATCAGCGCCTGTGCACCCAGCCTGCCCTGGCTGCTGCTCGGCACGGCGCTGACCGGGCTGTTCTCGGTGGTGGCACAGATCCTCGTGCCGATGGCAGCGACCCTGAGCGAGCCGCATCAGCGCGGGCGCGCGATCGGCACGCTGATGAGCGGCCTGCTGCTGGGCATCCTGCTGGCGCGTACTGCTGCCGGCTTCATGGCCGAGCTGGGTGGCTGGCGCAGTATCTACGTGCTGGCCGCCGTGCTGATGGCACTTACCGCGCTGGCGCTATACCGCAGCCTGCCGCAGCACCACAGCCACGCCGGGCTGAAATACCCTGCACTGATCGGCTCCGTGTTCCGCCTGTTCATCGAAGAACCCGTGCTGCGCCTGCGCTCGCTGCTCGGTCTGTTGGCATTCAGCCTGTTCGCCCTGTTCTGGACACCCCTGGCGTTTCTGCTGGCGAAAGGCCCCTATCACTATTCGGATGCGGTGATCGGCCTGTTCGGCCTGGCCGGTGCGGCGGGTGCGTTGTCGGCCAACTGGGCCGGACGCCTGGCGGACCGTGGCAAGGGGTCGCTGGGCACCACCGTGGGCCTGGTGGTGTTGCTGCTGTCGTGGGTGCCGCTGGGGTTTGCCGAACAGTCGCTGCTCGCCTTGCTGCTGGGCGTGCTGATGCTCGACCTGGCGGTACAGCTGGTGCATGTGAGCAACCAGAACGCGGTGATCGCCCTGCGGCCGGAGGCACGTACGCGGCTGAATGCCGGTTATATCACCTGCTATTTCATTGGCGGGGCGCTTGGGTCGTTGCTGGGCACGCAGCTGTTCCAGCGCCAGGGCTGGATGGGGATTGTGGTGGCCGGGCTGGTGATTGGCGGGCTGGGATTGCTGGTGTGGGGCCTGGCCGAGCGTAAGCGCAAGAACACCTTGCAGGTGGCCTGATAAATGACCACTGGATTCTTCGCGGGCGCGCCCGCTCCCACAGGCGTATCACGGTCCTGAGGTTTGTGAAGCGCCCGCGAAGAGGCCATTAGCCACGGCGACAAAGTACCGCACTACCCTCCGTCGCAATGCCGTTGACTTGCCTGCCGGGGCAGCGCTCATTAAGCGCTGGAATGCCCTTTCCCTCACAGGATGAATTTATGACAAGACTCACGGTGCAATCCGGCGATTTCTTGCAAGGTGAAGGCGAGTATCGCAATGGATCGCTCACACTCAAGACCGCGCGCAGCCCCTCACCCGGTGAACGGATTTCCCTGGCACGCATCAGCGACTTGCGGCTGGCCAGCCTGGAAACCAACCGCAGCCTGGGCAGCGCCTTGGGCTGGGGCGTGGCCGGCGCCCTGGTGGCAGGGCCAGTGGGGCTGCTGGCCGGGCTGTGGCTGGGCGGCAAGGAAGAAGAAGCCACCTTCCTGGCCACATTCAAGGATGGACGCAAGCTGATGGCCATTACCGATGGCAAGACCTGGTCGAAGATCGACGATAACTGGCGGCAGCACAAGCGGCCGATCAGGACAGGCTGACTGAATACGCCGGGCCTGGATCGTTTTATGTAGAGGGCGGCTGGTAAGATGCCGCCTTTTTCATGGCCTGTACCGGCCTCTTCGCGGGTAAACCCGCTCCTACAGGGATATCACCACCTGGGGTATCCCCACCCGGTGTATCGCCAACCGGTGTAGGAGCGGGTTTACCCGCGAAAGGGCCAGTACAGGTATCGCGCATCCAGGAGCCCCACCGCATGCCCCCGCATCACCCCCGCCTGCCCCTGAGCCTGCTCAGTCTGGGCCTGGCCCTGCAGTGCCCGCCTGTGCTTGCCGAAGACAGCGTGGTGCTTGCCCCCTTGCAGGTCTCCGACACCTTCGCCAGTGATGGCTACCAGGCACGCCAGGCGGCTGTGGGCGGTTTCCAGCCCGCGCCGCTGCTCGACACCCCCGCCTCTGTCAGCGTGTTCAGCCAGCAGCTACTGGAAGACCGCCAGGTCCGCACGCTTAGCGAAGTGTTGCAAAGCGATGCCTCGGTCGGCGAAAGCTATGCGCCCATCGGCTACTACGAAAACTTCAATGTGCGCGGCTTCGAGCTGAACGCCGCCAGTAGCTATCGCATCAATGGCCAGACCATTGCCGGAGAGCAGAACGTAGCCCTGGAGAACAAGCAGCAGGTGGAATTGCTCAAGGGCCTGTCCGGGCTGCAGAGCGGTATGTCGGAGCCGGGCGGCTTGATCAACTATGTGACCAAGCGCGCCGAAGACATACGCAGCGTCACGGTATCGACCAACGAACAGGGCGAACGCTATCTGGCCACCGACCTTGGCGGCTGGTTCGGCAGCGAAAAGCAGTTCGGCCTGCGCGCCAACCTGGCCCATGAAGACATCCGCGCCTACGTCGACCACGCTGACGGCAAGCGCGACTTCGCCTCGCTGGCGTTCGACTGGCAGATCAACCCGGATGCCACGCTGCAGCTGGATGCCGAGTACCAGCACCGCGAACAGGCGTCGGTGCCGGGTTACCAGCTGCTCGGAGGCACTGAAGTGCCCCACGGCATCGACCCGAAAGACCGCCTGGCCTACCAGCATTGGGCAAAGCCCGTGCAGAACGACTCGCTGAACCTGGGCGGGCGCTTCGAATACCGCTTCAACGATACCTGGACCGGCACCTTGAGCGCCTCCCGCAGCAAAGTGGTGATCGACGACTACAGCGCGTTTGCCTGGGGTTCGAGCGAGGGGGCGTTTTTCGGCAGCAATGGTGACTACGACATCTATGACTTTCGCAGCCCCGACGATACCCGCCGTACCGACGAGGCACAGGCCATGCTCAACGGGCACTTCGATGCGCTGGGCGTAGGGCACGAGCTGACCGTGGGTACCAGTGCGCAGCGACGCACACTGGATCAGCGCCCCAGCTATATGGAATGGGTCGGCACCGGCAACATCAACACCGGCGCCCCTGCATTCGACCCGTCCGACAAACCCGTAGGCGCCAGCGAGCGCCGACTGGACAGCCGTCAGTACGGCTTGTTCGTCAGCGATCGAATCAGCTTCAACGAGAAATGGCAGACCGTGCTGGGTGCCCGTGAAGTGCGCCTGGATGAAAAGACCTGGGACGAGAACGGCATAGCCGGGCGCCATACCCGCCAATACGAGCTGCTGCCCAATGCTGCAGTTATCTATAAGCTGCAGCCGAACACCACTGTATATGCGAGCTACGCCAAAGGGCTGTCTGCAGGCGGTACCGCACCATTTTCCACTGAGAACAGATTCGAGATCCTTGCACCCACCACCTCCCGCCAACTTGAACTTGGCCTCAAGCACGACTGGCAAGGCCTGAGCCTGAGTGCCGCCCTGTTCCAGATCCGCCAGGCTTACCAGTACGCGCGCCCGGACGGCACCGGCAACTTCACCTACGTGCAGCAAGGCCAGCAGAAAAATACCGGCCTGGAACTGGGTGCCAGCGGCCGGGTGACCCCGAACCTGCAGGTACAGGCCAGTGCGGCAGCCATTCGGGCGCGGGTGCAGAACAGCGGCACCGAAGCCTACGAAGGGCACCAGGCGATCAACGTGCCTAAATTCCGGGCGGCGCTGCATGCGGAATATGCCCTGCCGGTTCCGGGGCTGGCGCTGCTTGGCGGGGCGCGGTATAGCGCCAGCAAGTATGCGAGCCAGGCGGGCAATGTGGAGGTTGGCGGGTATACCGTGTTCGACCTTGGCAGCCGCTACAGTACCCGTGTTGCCGGGTATGACACGGTGCTGCGGCTGACGGTGGATAACGTGCTGGACAAGCGATACTGGCGCGATGTGGGCGATTACCTGGGGGACAACTACCTGTTCCAGGGGGCACCGCGTACCGCTCGGCTTTCGGCTTCGATCAGCTTCTAGATTACCGGGGCCGCCCCCACAGGAAATCGGGTACGCCTGTGGGAGCGGCCTTGTGTCGCGATGGGCTGCGCAGCAGCCCCAATGGCCTTGAAAACAAAAAGCCCCCGTGCTTTTCAGCGCGGAGGCTTTTCGTAGAATGTGGCGGTGAAGAAGGGATTTGAACCCTTGATACGATTTCTCGTATACACACTTTCCAGGCGTGCTCCTTCGACCACTCGGACACTTCACCGTTTCTCTTCAAGCCTTGCGGCCCGTCGAGGTGCGCTAATTTAGTGAAAGACTTTCCCTTTGGCAAGCATTTTTTTCAATTTTTTCATGTATTTGCACTTGGGCTGCCGTGAGCGCTGACCGACCAGTCAGCCTTGCTGCTTTACCTCGCCCCTGGCGCTGGGTAACGTCGTCGCCACGCCAACAAAAGGACTCTGCCATGAGCGAGCTGATTACCTACCACGCCGAAGACGGCATCGCCACCCTTACCCTGAACAACGGCAAGGTCAATGCCATCTCGCCGGACGTCATCACTGCCTTCAATGCAGCGCTGGACCGCGCTACCGAGGAGCGTGCAGTAGTGATCATCACCGGGCAGCCGGGCATTCTGTCGGGCGGTTACGACCTCAAGGTAATGACCAGCGGCCCCAAAGAGGCCATCAGCCTGGTCACCGCCGGCTCCACCCTCGCCCGCCGGCTGCTGTCGCACCCGTTCCCGGTGGTGGTCGCCTGCCCGGGCAATGCCGTGGCCAAGGGCGCCTTCCTGCTGCTGTCGGCCGACTACCGCATTGGCGTCGAAGGGCCGTACAAGGTATGCCTGAACGAAGTGCAAATCGGCATGACCATGCACCACGCCGGTATTGAACTGGCCCGCGACCGCCTGCGACGCTCGGCCTTCCACCGCTCGGTGATCAACGCCGAAGTGTTTGACCCGCAGGGTGCAGTGGATGCCGGCTTCCTCGACAAGGTGGTACCGGCCGAGCAGTTGCAGGAAGCGGCAATGACCGCAGCGCGGGAGCTGAAGAAGCTGAACATGCTGGCGCACAAGAACACTAAGCTGAAAGTGCGCAAAGGGCTGCTGGAGGCGCTGGACAAGGCGATCGAGCTGGACCAGCAGCATATGGGCTAGCGGCACGGCCCCTTCGCGGGCAAGCCCGCGCCTGCACATCCGCCCTCTACGCGGGGAAATCCGTAATTCAACGGGCATACGCAACCTGTGCAGGAGCGGGCTTGCCCGCGAAAGGGCCGGAACAGGCCTGCACCAAGGTTTGCCCCAACCAGTGCACACCCGTACACTGCCCGGCGACTGTCTGGTGTGAGTCGTACCATGCTTTATTCATTGCGTATGTTCCTGCTGGGGCTGCATTTTCTTGCCGTTGGCGTCGTGGGCCTGATCATTGGCCTGTGCCGCCCCTTCAACCCTGACAACAGCCGCGTTTTCGCCCGGCTCTACAGCTTGCCGGCCACCTGGCTGATGCGCATCAAGGTCAAGGCCGAAGTCGGCCCATTGTGGGACCACCCGCCCGGCTGTGTGATCGTGGCCAACCACCAGTCCAACTTCGACCTGTTCGTGCTGGGCCAAGTGGTGCCACAACGCACCGTCGCCATCGGCAAGAAGAGCCTGGGCTGGATCCCGCTGTTCGGCCAATTGTTCTGGCTGGGGGGCAACGTGCTGGTCGACCGCAAGAATGCCTATCAGGCGCGCAAGGCCATACAGAAGACCACCCGGGTTCTGCAGGACGACACCTCGATCTGGATTTTCCCCGAAGGCACCCGCAATGCCGGCGAGCATTTGCTGGCGTTCAAGAAAGGCGCATTTCATATGGCGATCGAAGCCGGTGTGCCGATCGTGCCGGTCTGCGTCAGCCGCTATGCCAGGCGCCTGAGCCTGAACAGCTGGCGTCAGCGCACGGTGATAGTGCGCTCGCTGCCACCCATTGCCACGACGGGCATGACGCCGCAGGATCTGCCAGCGCTGATCGAGCAGTGCCGGGGGCAAATGCAGCAGTGCATTGACCGCATGGAAAAAGAACTGGCCTGATCCGGGTTGCTCTGGCGCCGGGTACAGCCCAAGCTGTATCCGTGTTCAACCGAATAAGCGGACAACCATGGGTCGAGTCGTGGCATCGGCGGTGTACAGCGCCGGCAGAAAGGTCACCAACATCAGCATCGACGAAGGCAGCGAGTGGGCGCGCAAGCCGGGGCATTTCGTGTGGATCGGCCTGGAAGAGCCCAATGCCGAGGAACTGGCCAACCTGCAGTCCCAGTTCAACCTGCACGAACTGGCCATCGAAGATGCCCTGGAAAAACACAGCCGGCCCAAGCTGGAAACCTTCGGTGACGCGTTGTTCATCGTCACCTACTCGCCCGTGCGCCACGAAGGCAAGCTGGAATTCATCGAAACCCATATCTTCGCGGGCAACGGCTACATCATCACCTGCCGCAACGGCCACTCCAAGTCCTACGCCATGGTCCGCCAGCGCTGCGAGGCCCGGCCCCTGCTGCTGGAACATGGCGAAGACTTCGTGCTGTACGCCCTGCTCGACTTCGTCACCGAGAACTACCAGCCGGTCAGCGAGGCCATTCATGGCGAGATCGAAGAGCTGGAGGAAAGCGTACTGGGCGGCTCGCTGCAGGAAGACGACATCCGCCGCCTGCACAGCCTGCGCCGCGACATCCTGCGCCTGCGCCGCTACGTGGCGCCCATGGTTGAAGTGAGCGAAGAACTGCAGCGCCTGAGCTTCCCGTTCATCGACAAGAACATGCGCCCGTACTTTCGTGATGTGCAGATTCACGTGACACGGCAGATGGAAGACCTGGCCGGCATCCGCGACATTGCCAGCCAGACCATCGAGATCGGCATGCTGCTGGAGTCGTCACGGCAAAGCATCGTGCAGCGCAAATTCGCGGCCTGGGCGGCGATTCTGGCGTTCCCTACGGCGATTGCCGGGGTGTACGGTATGAACTTCCAGAACATGCCAGAGCTGAGCTGGCACTACGGTTACTTCGCGGTACTGGGGGTGATTGCGACGGGGTGCGCCGGGTTGTATGCCAGCTTCAAGAAATCGGGTTGGCTTTGATGGCCTCTTCGCGGGCGCGCCCGCTCCCACAGGTTGCTCACAATTTTCAGCATTGTGCGCAACCTGTGGGAGCGGGGGTGCCCGCGAAGGGTTGCAACCGATTATGCGGCGCTGTCGCCGGCCTTTGACGGCTGCTGGATAAACCGCAACATCCACTCCCCTACCAGATCGCCCTGGTGCTCGGTGGCCAGGCTGGCTATGGCCTTGTGGTACACCTCGTCACCCAGGTATTCCTGGCGCGCATCGAGCAGTGCGCGGGAGTAGTCGTGCACGAACTCCGGGTGGCCCTGGAAGCACAGCACCTGGTCGCGAATGTGGTACGCCGCATTCGGGCAGAAATCGCTGGAGGCGATCACCGTGGCGCCTTCCGGCAGCTCGGTCACCTGGTCCTGGTGACTGATCAGCAAGGTCAGCTCCGACACCTCCGGGTCCATCCACGGCGCATGCGCCGCCAACGAGTAGCGATGGATACCCACGCCCCAGCCTTGCTCGGCCCGCTCGGCCTTGCCACCCAGGGTCAAGGCCAGCAACTGATGGCCAAAACACACGCCCAGCAGCTTCTCACCACGCTCGTACAACTTGAGCAGGTAGGCCTTGAGGGTCTGGATCCACGGATCGGTACCGAACGAATCGGCCTTGCTGCCCGTCACAAGGTAGGCATCGAACTTTTCACTGTCGGCGGGATAGTCGCCGTGCATCACGTTGTAAACACAAAATTCGGCGGCAATCGGCTGACGCGAAAAGAGCTGCTCGAACATCCTGCCGTAGCCCTGATATTGCGCCGTCAACTCCGGTCGCAGGACATCGGTTTCAAGGATGCAGATGCGTAACGACATAGGGGTAGTCCTGAACGACATGGGTGGGAATCTGCTGTAGAGACTGCCGCGAAAGGCACGTACAAGCAAGTAGGCTGCGCTGACGAACGGTCACATTTCGTCGGTGCGTGCCTGGCACTTGCGCCAGTGTCTAGATAGAGCATGCCAGCTGGCTGGCACTTGGCCTCATAGCCAAAAGAAATGTTTTTACCAAGCATTTAGAACAAAGGGTTCTCAAGCATGGATAACGCACACCCTACTGTTGGATGTATATCCACTTTCAAGAGGCAAGCAGTCAGGCGCCACGCAACGCCACTGTGATCGACCCGAAACGCGACAAGGAAGCCAACGGGTATTCAGGAATAACAACAAGAAGGCGGTCCGCCATGTTCAGACAATCGAAAATTCGCCAAGCTGGGCTCATTCTATTCGCCACTACATTGCTATTGATCTTGCCGAACCTTACACGTTTGTTTGGCTGACGGCGGCAGTGGCGCCAAGGGGCAACGCACAGGTAACCTGCTGGCCTTGATGGTCGGAGATTGCCTATGCGCCACTGCCTTGCCTTGCTAGCGTTGCTCCTGAGCCTGCCATTGTCGGCGGCGCAACTGCACCTTGAACTGGGCGCTACACCGCGCCAGTGGAGCAGCGCCGAACTGCTTGGCCATCCTGAGGCCCAGGATATCAGCATCGAACAGGACGTTTCCTACAAACGCCCTATGCGCTACCGGGCGGTGCCGCTGGCCACGCTGCTGGAAGGTGTGAGCGCGAGCGATCACCTGCAGGCCGTGGCGCTGGATGGCTTTGCCGCCGAAATGCCCGCTGCGGCATTGCTGCAGCCAGGGCCGGCAAGGGCCTGGTTGGCCGTGGAAGACTCAGGCAAACCGTGGCCGCCACTGGGTAAAGGCAAGCCAAGTGCCGGGCCGTTCTACCTGGTGTGGACTGCGCCGCAGGCCAGCGGCATCCGCCCTGAACAGTGGCCCTTCCAGATCGCCACCCTTCGCAAGCTGGCCCCGGTGCACCAGCGGTTTCCCGCACTGCTGCCCGACCCGAAGCTGCCGGCCGACAGCCCGGTGCACCAGGGCTTTGCCCTGTTCCAGCAGAACTGCCTGGTGTGCCACCGGTTGAACGGTGCGGGAGATGGGCAGGTGGGACCGGACTTGAATGTGCCGCATAACCCGACCGAGTATTTTCAGCCGGTTTATTTGCGCAAGTTGATACGGGACCCGCAGAGCCTGCGGCAGTGGCCGCAGGCGAAGATGCCGGGGTTTGCCGAAAGTGTGTTGAATGAGCAGGAACTGGATGCGCTGCTGGCCTATTTGGGGCACATGGCAACGCGTAAGCCTTGACGGCCTCTTCGCGGGTAAACCCGCGAAGGGGCCTACACAAAACTGTCAGGCCGTGAGCCGTTCGTGCTTGACGCCCCACCCTTCCACCTCACCCCCATACGGTGTCACCAACTGCTCGAAGGCCTCTTCAAAGTCGCCAATCCCCCCATGGGTGGCGTACATGACCTTGCTCAGTTCCAGGTGCCAGGCACCGTCGCCCAGCTCCTTCACCTGGGCATTGAGCGATTCCCCGCGAAACTGCCCGGCGGCACGACGGGCCCCTGCTTCGTCCGGGAATACGGCATAGAACTCGATGGGGTGGATTTGGGTGAAGTCGAAACCGCCTGCTTTCATCTGGCGCAGGACGTTGCTGCTGATATCGTCGTTCTGGCTGCTCATGAATCGTCCTCCTGAATAAAGCAATGGATAGACTTTCCGTGCACTACGCACCTGCCGGCATTGGCCGGGCAGTTCGAGCTGATGCAAGACGCGAATTATTGAGGCGGCGCCAACCCGCAGAACAGGCAGGCCCTCCACCAGCGTAGCGCCTGCCAAGGCAGCACGCAAACGTGTGGTTCAGGGTGCTTCGTGAATGCTGGTGATGGTCACACCACTGTGCTCTTTGAGCCAGCGAGCAGTCGGGGAGATGATACGGTCCTGGAAGTCGTTGAGGTCCAGCTCGTCCATCACCGGAAACAGGTGTGAGCGAATGGCCCGCGCAGCGTCTTCCTCGCTGGGGCAATGCTCGGCATGCAACAGCAATGCGGACGGTTCGCCCTTCTGGTCAGCAAAGATGACTTCCCACTCTTTCATTGAACGGACCCTCTCAGTCAACGAACACCAGGTGTGTGATGCCTGAATAACTGACCTTGGGGCGGGGAGAATGTTCAGTCCGGGAAGATTGTGCGGGGCCCATTCGCGGGCTTGCCCACTCCCACAGGGCCAGCACAAGGTTCGAACCCTGAGCAATGCCTGTGAGAGCGGGCAAGCCTGCGAAGGGGCCGCAACGCGGCCCCGGTTTACTTCTGCGTGCTGTGCACTGCGCCAGCGGTGTTATCCAGCAGGCTCTTGGTCGCAGTCTGGATATACGCTTCCAGCCTCTTGAGCATTTCCGGCTGGTCCGGGCTTTCGATCAGCTCAGCCTTGAACTCGCTGCCCAGCTGGTAGCGGTACATCCGCGGGCTCATGTCCTTGGACTCGATCAGGATACGGTCACCCTGCACCAGCCCGACGATCTGCTCGCTGCCCGACGGCTTGATCATGCCCACGCCCTGGTCACCCTCAGGCAGGTTGAGCAGGTCGCGCCCCCAGCACTGATGGCGCGTCTTGCCGCCCAGGCGCCCCATGATGGTCGGCACGATGTCAACCTGGGTACCCACGGTGTGGTTCACCGCCCCGAACTTCTCCTGAATGCCCGGGGCAATCAGCAGCAACGGCACGTTGAAACGGCCCAGGTCCAGCTCGGTAACCTGCTGGTGGTTGCCAAAGCCATGGTCACCGACGATGACGAACAGGGTGTCCTTGAAGTAAGGCTCTTTACGCGCCTTCTCGAAGAACTGGCCCAGCGCCCAGTCCGAATAACGCATGGCGGTCAGGTGCTCGTCCAGACGGCCCTGGCCGGTAACCTTCTCTACCGGCAAGTCCTTCGGCAGCGCATATGGCGTGTGGTTGGACAGCGTCTGCAGCAGCGCGTAGATCGGCTTCTTGCCATCATGTTTGGCCAACTCTTCGTTGCCGCGGTCGAACATGTCCTGGTCGGACACACCCCAGGTCGGGTCGGAGAACACCGGGTTGACGAAGTCATTACGGCCGATGAAGGTGGTCATCCCCTGGTTGCCAAAGAACCCGGACTGGTTATCCCAGGCAAAGTCGCCGTTGTAGACATACACGTCGTCGTAGTCACGGGCGCCGAGCAGGGCTGGCAGGCCCGACAGCTTATGGCCGCCTTCCGGGGTCTGCATCAGGTATTCGAAACCTGGCAGGTTGGGGAAGCAGGCCATGGTGGCGAACATGCCCTGGTGGGTATGGGTGCCGTTGGAGAAGAAGCGGTCGAACAGCAGGCCTTCTTTGGCCAGCTTGTCGAAGTACGGGGTGATGTTGTTGGGGCTGCCCAGCGCACCTACCGAGTGGCCGGCGAAGCTTTCCATCAGGATCACCACCACGTTCTTGATCGGCAGCGTCCGGTCAGCCGGCGGCACAAAGTCGCGACGGATAGCGGCTTCGTCGGCATCGACCAGTGTGTCGTTGGCCGTCAGCAGTTGCTCACGCACACTTTGCGTGGCCACGTCCTGCTCCAGCACTGGCTTCCAGATGTTGGCACGGTCCTCGCTGAAGCGGCTCTTGGCGGCGTCGATCAGGGTCAGGGTACCGTTCAGGCCCAGCTGGTTGACGAAGTTGGAGTCAGTGGTAAAGGCATCACCCCAGCGCATCGGCGGGCCCTGGCGCAGGGTGCCACGGGCAGCGACCACGGCCACCAGCAAGATCACCATGAATACCGCCAGGCGCTTGTACCACGGGGCAACGCGGTACAGGCCTTCGGCTCGGGTAGCGCGATCGATACCTTTGAACAGCAGGCTCAGCAGCCAGGTACCGAGGGCCCAGGCCAGCAGGTAGCGCACCACCGGGAAACCGTACCAGAGCATGCTCATGACGGTTTTAGGGTCTTCCTGGATGTACTGGAACACCAGGCCATTGAGGCGCTGGTGGAACTCGCGGTAAAAGTCCATTTCCATCAGGCCGAGGAACATCACCACGCTCGAAGCGAGGGTCAGCCAGAAACGGAACACACCACGCCGGGCCATGGCCCAGGGGCTGAGCATGGCCAGCAGCAGTGGGATGCTGATGTACACCACCACCCGCAGGTCGAAGCGCAAGCCGTTGAGGAAGCCTTCGGCGACAGTCGCATAAGGGGTATCGCCGACCATGTCGTTGTTGTAGGCCAGCAGCGCCAGGCGCACGAGGCTGAGCATCAGCATGATCACCAGGCCGCTGAGCAGCGTGTAGGCCAGGTGGGATTTCAGGGTCGGCGAAAACGACGTTCGCGCGCCCTGGTGCTTCAAGGCGTCCGTGTTAGCCATGAATGGGAAGGTCCTAGGATTGCGGTTTGCGAAGAGGCGATGGCGCTAGACCAACGCAGCATTATGCGGGTGCGGATTCTGTTTAAACCCATGTGAAAATTTTGTCACGGCCCTATTTCTGGCTATGTCAGTAACGCGCCTAGAGCCGCACATTCCCCCGCGGCCCGGCAATCGCCCAGATCACCAACCCCACCACCGGCAGCAGTGCGATCAACAAGATCCACAACACCTTGATGCCCACCTCGCTGCCACTCTTGATCACGTTGAGAATGGCCCAGATATCCAGTGCCAGAATGATCAGCCCGACCAGGCTGTTGAAGGTAGATCCCATGTCTGAATTCCTGTCAGAGGCTTTGCTGCACAGCATAGTCAGCTATCGCGCCGATAGAAGGGAATCCTTGGCGGATGTCGCGGGTCCTTCGTTAGACTGACTGCATTCATTGATTCGAGGTTCGCATGCTCCCTGCCCACAGCCAAAGCGCCGCCCCATCCTCACTGCTGCAGGCCTGGCGCCAGCAGGTCACCGATACCCCCTGGCTCAGCGCCGGCCTGGGGCTGAGCCTGCTGGCGGTGTGCGTGCTGCTGGCCGCCAGCCTCTGGAACGCGGTGAACGGCGACCATGCCGACAACCTGCACCTGGCCATGCTGGGCGGGTTGTCCGGCTTTGGCGCCACTGCGCTGGGCGCGGTGCTGGCAGTGGTGCTGCGCGATGTCAACGCGCGCACCCAGGACGTGATGCTGGGCTTTGCTGCCGGCATGATGCTGGCCGCCAGCTCGTTTTCGCTGATTCTGCCGGGCCTGGAGGCTG
Source organism: Pseudomonas sp. YQ_5 (assembly GCF_043103305.1). Classification (NCBI taxonomy): domain Bacteria; kingdom Pseudomonadati; phylum Pseudomonadota; class Gammaproteobacteria; order Pseudomonadales; family Pseudomonadaceae; genus Pseudomonas; species Pseudomonas sp. YQ_5. Next base: position 27,834 of record NZ_JBICJS010000083.1, read on the forward strand.
CCCGCGAGATCACGGGCAACGGCCCGGCCGCCGCGTTTACCGTGGTGCTGGGCATGGGCCTGGGTGTGCTGCTGATGCTGGGCCTGGACCGCTTCACCCCGCATGAACACGAAAGCACCGGCCCGTGCGGGCCCGAAGCCGAGCGCATCAGCCGGGTGTGGTTGTTCGTGCTGGCGATAACCCTGCACAACCTGCCTGAAGGCATGGCGATTGGCGTGAGCTTTGCCAATGGCGACATGAACATCGGCCTGCCTCTGACCAGTGCCATCGCCATTCAGGACATCCCCGAAGGGCTGGCCGTGGCGCTGGCCTTGCGCGCCACGGGGCTTTCGAACCTCAAGGCGGCGTTGGTGGCGATTGGGTCGGGCCTGATGGAGCCGCTAGGGGCGGTGATCGGGCTGGGGATTTCTACCGGCTTTGCCCTCGCCTACCCGATCAGCATGGGGCTGGCGGCAGGGGCGATGATCTTTGTGGTCAGCCACGAGGTGATCCCCGAAACCCACCGCAATGGGCACCAGACAGCGGCGACCCTGGGGTTGATGGGCGGGTTTGCGGTGATGATGTTTCTCGACACTGCGCTGGGCTGAAGATTGATGTTTCGTGAGCCGGCCTCTTCGCGGGCTCGCCCGCTCCCACAGGGTTATCACAGGGCCTGATGCGGTGGAGTACCTGTGGGAGCGGGCATGCCCGCGAACAAGCAATTACTGGTATCAGATGTGGACGGCGACTTTCAAAGCCTCCAGCGCCGGCTCGACCTTGATGCCCAGCTCTGCGCCCAGCTCCATTACCCGCGCCAGGTCCTGCTGCCCCACCATGACCATCTGCAGTTCGTCATCCAGCAACTGGCTGAAGTTGAGCAGCACATAACCACCCGCCTCCTTGTTCAGCGCGCCCATCTGCACCTGAATGCGGTTGAGCGCAGTCAGTGGTTCGGTACGGGCCAACTGCTTGGGCTTGAGGGTAAACGGCACGCTGTTGTCGAACGAGTCGCTGATCTGCTGGAACAGGTCCTGGTAGCTGTCGGCCTGGAACACCACGGTATCCGGCAGGCTGCCGAGCACCACCCATTCGCCCAAGGGAATCGGGAAAGTGTCGTCGTAGTTGATGTCGGGGTTGGCGGCCAGGAAGGCGACAGGGTCGGCGTAGGCCTGGGCGGCCTCGTCGGCAATACGCTCGATGTCTGCCTCACGCATGCAGCCGGCGCCAATGAGGCTGATGAATTCGAGCAACTGAGTTTTCATGAATGGGGGCCTGCGACGGGTGAAAAGTCGCCAAGGATAGCCGCAAATGCCCCCTGGCGGTTAGCCGGCCAGCGTTTGCAGGCGCGCGGCGGTGTCTGCTGCACCCATGGTTTGCGCCGCCATCAGGGCGGTGATGCCGCGGGCATCCTGGTGCGCCGGGTTGGCCCCTTGTGCCAGCAGGTAGTCGAGGATTTCGCTGCGATTGAACATGGCCGCCAACATCAGCGCGGTGCGACCGTCCTGCGCGGCGGCATCCACCGGCACGCCATGCTCCACCAACAGGCGAATCATCGCCAGGTCCCCTTTGAATGCGGCACCGGCAATCGGCAACTGGCCATTGTCGTTGGCAATCAGCGGGTCGGCACCTTGCGCCAGCAGCACGCGCACCGCCTCGTGGTGGCCGTGGTAGCTGGCCAGCATCAGCAAGGTATCGCCCTTGTGGTTACGCAGGTTGGCCGGCAGGCCGCTGGCAAGCAGGCGCCCGAGCATGTCGGCATCGCCCTGGCGGGCACGCTCGAACACCTGCTCGGCGAACGCGGCGGTTTCGTCATCGGTCATGGTAGCGGGTGCGGTCTGGCTGGGCATAGGGAACCTCCTGGCATAATTGATGGACCAAGTGTTCGTCAGGCATGCCAGGGCGGTCAAAGGTTCAGATTCTATCGGGCCGATAGGCACTGGCTGACCCGTGCAAAATGCACTGTGCAAAATGCACGACCATGCAGCTTGCACGATACCGCTTCTGCAAATTCTCCGTAACAGCCCGTATTTATTGGATTTTTCGCCAAACAGGATTCTGGCACGGTCACTGCAACCATCAACTCATGTCTGCCACACACCAGCCAGGAGTTGATATGGACCTCATCCAGCAAAAGTTCGCCTCGGTATTTTCGGCCTATCAGGTGAATACCCAAGCCCGGCCCGATGGCGGTGTACTGCTTACCTTGCGCGCAGCGGATGGCAAGGTTACCCGCCGGGTGCTGACCTATGGGCAACTGCACAGTGCCGAACAGCTGTCCTGGGCGATCAGTGCCATCCGTCGTGACCTGGCTGAAGAGGCCAGCGAGTTGCCGGTGATCTCGATGCTGCAGAGCCAGCAGCGGTTTGCCTTGCCGACTTACCGCTGAGGGGTGTATTGCCTGAACTGGCCTCTTCGCGGGTGAACCCGCTCCTACATTGACTGCGCGATGCCTAAGGGCGGCGCAACATTGACTGTGCGATGCCTAAGGGCGGCGCCACCGCTGTAGGAGCGGGTTCACCCGCGAAGAGGCCGGCAATGCCATTACAACTCGTCGATCCCCAGAAACGCCCGCGCCGTTACATCCCCGGTAAACCGCGCCTGCATGCCCTGCTCGCTGCCGTACAAGCGAAACGCCAGGCAAAACGGTGCATCCCCCAGCTCAACCCAGCGCCGCGTCCCGGCCGGCACCAGCAGCTGGTCACCTTTCTCGCACAGCACCGAATACACCCAGTCGCCCAACCGCAGGCCAATCTGCGCCCGCCCGCTGACCACGGCGAACAGCTCGTCGGCCTCGTGCACATGTTCATCACGCACATCGACCTGTGCCGGGTCTTCACCGTCGCGGTTGAGCAACGCGAAGGCCTTGCTGCCATGCGCCGTCATCAACTCATCCAGATACACGCGGCAAGCATCCAGCACCTCGTCCTGGGCCGCGCCCGGGCGCACCCGCAGGCCAGGTTCGGCGTGCACAAAGCGCACGCCCTGTTCAGCCAAGGTGGCAGCGATATCGTCGTGGTGAGTCAGCACCTTGTTCGGCAGTTCCGGGCTGGCGGGGTGGAAAACGCTGAGAATGCTCATCAGGGGCGGGTCCTGGTCGGTTGCGAACAAAGGGCAATGATAACGGCTGCGGCCAGGGCTGCGGCACTGGCCATACCAAAGGTGAAGGTGGGGCCCAGCAGCTTCCAGCTGTAGCCTGAGTACAGCGCCCCCAGCGCACCGCCGGTACCCGACAGCGCTGCGTAAAGCGCCTGGCCCTGGCCCTGCTGGCGGGCGCCGAAGCTGGCCTGGACGAATGCGATGCTGGCGGCATGGAAGCAGCCGAAGGTGGCCGCATGCAGCAGCTGGGCGAAGATCAGTACTGTCGGCTCCTGGGCCAGGTTGCCCAGCAGCAGCCAGCGCAATGTTGCCAGCAGGAAGCTGACCAACAGTACACGCTGCACGCTGAAACGGGCGAACAGGCGGCTCATGACCATGAACATCAGCACCTCGGCCACCACCCCAAGCGCCCAGAGCAGGCCGATGGCACCGCGCGTGTAGCCCAAGTGCTCCAGGTGCAAGGTAAGGAAGGTGTAGTACGGCCCGTGGCTGAGCTGCATCAGTGCCACGCACACGTAGAACGCGATCACCCCCGGGGCGCGCAACTGCTGCAGGAAGCCCCCCGCGCCGCTGCGCCCGCCCTTTTCCACCGGCTGCGCATTGGGCACCCACAGGCTGGCGGCGACGATACCGGCCATGATCGTGACCAGTGCCACGGGGTAGATGTCCAGGCTCAACCACTCGAACAAGCGGCCCAGGCCGACCACGGTGAGGATGAAACCGATCGAACCCCACAGACGTACCTGGCTGTAGCGCGACGTCTGCCCGTGCAGGTGGGCCAGGGTAATGACCTCGAACTGCGGCAGCACCGCATGCCAGAAGAACGCGTGCAGGGCCATCACCAGCGCCAGCCAGGCGTAACTTTTGCCGAAGAAAATCAGGGCGAAGGTGGCCAGGGTGCACAGCGCGCCAAGGCGTACGATCAACAGGCGCTGGCCCGTGCGGTCGCCCAGCCAGCCCCACAGGTTGGGGGCCACGCAGCGCATCAGCATGGGAATGGCCACCAGCTCGCCGATGCGCGCCGGGGAGAAGCCCAGGTGGTCGAAGTACAGCGCCAGGAAAGGTGCGGTGGAGCCCAGCAGGGCGAAGTAGAACAGGTAGAAGCTGGACAGGCGCCAGTAGGGAATGGGTTGCATGGGATGGCCTTGTGGGACCTGTGCCGGCCGCTTCGCGGGTTTAGCCGCGAAGTGGCCGGCGCAGGCAAATCAGAGCTGGCCCAGCACCGGGGTAGCGACCTTCACCTCGGCATTCTGCGCGCGGTGGCGCAGCAGGTGGTCCATCAACGCGATGGCCATCATCGCCTCGGCAATCGGTGTGGCGCGGATGCCCACGCACGGGTCGTGGCGGCCTTTGGTGATGACGTCCACCGGGTTGCCATCGACATCAATCGAGCGGCCCGGGGTGGTGATGCTGGAAGTGGGCTTCAGTGCCAGGTGGGCAACGATCGGCTGGCCCGAGGAAATACCGCCCAGAATGCCGCCTGCATTGTTGCTGAGGAAGCCGTCCGGGGTCAGTTCGTCCCGGTGCTCGGTGCCGCGCTGGGCCACACTGGCGAAGCCGGCGCCGATCTCCACGCCCTTGACCGCGTTGATGCTCATCAGCGCATGAGCCAGCTCTGCATCCAGGCGGTCGAAGATCGGCTCGCCCAGGCCGGGCATCACGCCTTCCGCAACCACGGTGATCTTGGCGCCCACCGAGTCCTGGTCGCGGCGCAGCTGGTCCATGTAGGCCTCCAGCTCAGGTAGTTTGTCCGGGTCGGGGCTGAAGAAGGCGTTCTGCTCCACCGACTCCCAAGATTTGAACGGGATTTCGATCGGGCCCAACTGGCTCATGTAGCCACGCACGGTGATGCCCTGGGTGGCCAGGAACTTCTTGGCGATAGCACCGGCAGCCACGCGCATGGCGGTTTCACGGGCCGAGCTGCGGCCGCCGCCGCGGTAGTCGCGGATACCATACTTGTGGTGGTAGGTGTAGTCGGCGTGGGCCGGGCGGAACAGGTCCTTGATGGCCGAGTAGTCCTTGGACTTCTGGTCGGTGTTGCGGATCAGCAGGCCGATCGAGCAGCCGGTGGTGCGGCCTTCGAACACGCCGGAAAGGATTTCTACCTCGTCGGCTTCCTGGCGCTGGGTGGTGTGCCGGCTGGTGCCGGGCTTGCGCCGGTCAAGGTCGTGCTGCAGGTCGGCGAGGGAGATTTCCAGGCCCGGTGGGCATCCATCGACAATGGCGACCAACGCCGGGCCATGGCTCTCGCCAGCGGTGGTGACAGTGAACAGCTTGCCGTAGGTATTGCCGGACATGGACGCTCCGCGAGTTCTGCCTGAAATGGACGAAAGCAGCAGTATACAGATGGTTTGATCGCCTGTGCGGGCCTCTTCGCGGGCACGCCCGCCCCCACAGGATCACCACAGATCCAAATGCTGTGAAATACCTGTGGGAGCGGGCGTGCCCGCGAAAGGGCCGAACCTGCAATTCGCCCCCCAGAACCTTCCTGCAAACATTGGGTCAAACCCACATCTCCCCAGGTAGTACCGCATGATGTCGCGCCTCGTCGCCTTGCTCTTCCTGCTGTGCACCGGCCTGGCCCAGGCCGCCGCCCCCACTGTGCTGCAACGCCCGATCGACCTGGACACCGGCCAGGGCGTGCTGCATGGCAGCCTGCTGCTGCCGCAACAGGCCACCCCGCCGCCAGTGGTGCTGATCATTGCCGGCTCCGGCCCCACCGACCGCGACGGCAACAACCCGGCCTCCGGCAAGGTCGACAACCTCAAGCGCCTGGCCCTGTTGCTGGCCAACGAGCACATTGCCAGCGTGCGTTACGACAAACGCGGCGTGGCCGCCAGCCAGCCGGCCACGCCTGACGAGCGTGACCTCAGCGTGGAGCGCTATGTGGCCGATGTGGTCGCCTGGAGCCGCAAGCTCAAAGCCGACCCGCGCTTCGGCCCACTGATCCTGATTGGCCACAGCGAAGGCGCGCTGATTGCCAGCCTGGCCGCCGAGCAGGCAGGGGCCAGCGCGGTCATCACCCTGGCCGGCAGCGGCCGGCCGCTGGCCGAGGTACTGCGCGAACAACTGGCCAAGCGCCTGCCGCCGGCGCAACTGGCCGGTGGCAGTGCCCTGCTCGACCGCCTGCAGGCCGGGCAGACCAGCCTGGATGTGCCAGCGCCGCTGCGCCAGGTGTTTCGCCCCAGCGTGCAGCCATACCTGATTTCGCTGTTCCAGCAAAACCCGGCAGCCGCCTTTGCCCGCCTGCCCATGCCGGCACTGATCGTGCAGGGGCGCAATGACGTGCAGGTGGACGTGGCCGACGCCCAGCGGCTGAAAGCGGCCAAGCCAGATGCGCAACTGGTCCTGATCGATGGCATGAACCACATGCTGCGCATCAGCCCCAAGGGCATGAGCCAGCAGCGCGACAGCTACCTCAACCCCGAGCTACCGCTGGCGCGCGAACTGGGTGAGCGAATTGTGACATTCATCCAGCATTTGCCTGCGGCGTAAGTCAAACAGGCTCAGGTCTCGGGCATGCCTGCCGATACAGCAGGCATAGCTGAGGACAAGCCCTGATGACCACCGCCCCCACCGCCGTCGAGCCGGCCGAAGAACCCCAGGAAATCCCCGCCCTGCCTTGGGCCGAGCTGACCGCCGAACATTTCCAGCTGCTACGCCTGGCAGCACTGCCGACCGACCGCAGCACCGGCGCGCGGCCGCTGCGTTTTGTGCAGTTCGGCTATGCCGAGCGCCATGACAAGGCACACAGCCTGCTGCGCATGGAAATCCAGTTGCCCGGCCAGAAGGTGCACAAAGAGCAGAACCGCCTGGACATCCGCGTCGACCATGCCGAGCGTCTGGTGCGTATTGGCAATGAACATGGCCTGCAAGTGGAGCCCGTGAACCGCGGTATCGGCCGTTTCATGCTGGCCCAGGCCGCCCAGTGGTTGCAGCGCAAGTGGTCGCACTACCGGGTGGAAGGTATGGCGCTGCCTAGCAAGGACGCCCTGAACGAGGACTCACGCCTGCGCCGTGACCACTGCTTGCGCGGGGTCGGTATCGAGGTGGAGTACGAGGAAAACCAGCATCTGAAAGGCCGTACCGCGGACATGACGGTGGCCCAGCTCAAGGCTGTCTGGAACAGCGAGCGCCTGCAGCGGGTAGAGATTCTGGATGCCGCCAACCTGCTGCAGCAGGCGGACCAGCAACTGCAGGAAAAGGAAGGGCAACTGCGCGAGCGCGATGAGCGCGTGGCCAAATACCAGCGCGAAGACGGCGGATTGCGTTTCACCATTACCTGCCTGGTGGCGTTTGCCGTGTTCCAGGCAGGGCTGTTGATCTGGATTGCAACCCGCTAAGACCGCATCAGCCGGTGGAGTTTGGGGCCGCTTGGCGGCCCATCGCGACACAAGGCCCCACGAGGTATTGCTCAATTTCCAAAGCTGGCGCGATCCTTGTGGGAGCGGGCTTGCCCGCGAACACGGGCAAAGCCCGTGCCATCCACCGCGGTGTCTTCTTCGCGGGTAAACCCGCTCCCACACGGGATCACGCTTGTGTCGCGATGGGCTGCAAAGCAGCCGCAAATAGCCTAAACGCGGGCCTTGAACAATTCCTGATGCTGGCGGCACTGCTCGGCCGTGAGCATGAACACCCCGTGCCCGCCACGCTCGAATTCCAGCCAGGCAAAGTCCACCTCGGGGTACAACGCCTCGACATGCACCTGGCTGTTGCCCACTTCGACAATCAGCAAACCTTTCTCGGTCAGGTGGTCAGCCGCTTCGGCCAGCATCCGCCGTACCAGGTCCAGGCCGTCGCTGCCGCAGGCCAGGCCCAGTTCGGGCTCATGGTGGTACTCGGCCGGCATGTCGTCGAAGTCTTCGGCATCGACATACGGCGGGTTGGACAGGATCAGGTCGAAACGTTGCCCCGGCAAACCGCCAAAGCCGTCGCCCTGCACGGTGTACACACGACCGTCCAGGCCATGGCGCTCGATGTTCTGGTTGGCCACTTCAAGGGCCTGGAACGACAGGTCGGCCAACACCACCTCGGCCTCGGGGAACACGTCGGCGGCGACGATGCCGATGCAGCCCGACCCCGTGCACAGGTCCAAAATGCGCGCCGGGTCGCTGGCCAGCCACGGCTCGAAACGTTTTTCGATCAGCTCGCCAATGGGCGAACGCGGCACCAACACCCGTTCGTCGACGATGAACGACATGCCGCAGAACCAGGCCTCGCCCAGCAGGTAGGCGGCCGGCACACGCTCTTCGATACGGCGTTTGAGCAGGTGCTGCAGGCGTACCCGCTCGTCGTCCTCGAGCATGCAGTCCAGGTAGCTGTCGGCCACCTCCCATGGCAAGTGCACGGCACCGAGCACCAGCATGCGGGCCTCGTCCCAGGCGTTGTCGGCACCGTGACCGAAGAACAGGTCATGCTCGTGGAAGCGGCTGACCGCCCAGCGGATGTAGTCGCGCAGCGTGCGCAGACGGGATGTGATCACGGGGTACTCCTATTTTCAGACCGGACAAAAGTCTAACAGCCCCACCCGCACATTTGTTCCTTTGCCTTGCCCAAAGGCTAGCCACAGGCCAGTAACCATGCCGCTTGCGTTGTCAACCATTCCCATTGGCGCCAAGGCAGGGGAGAATAGGTATACAAAAGCCCTATCCAAGGAGCCCTTGATGTCCGTTCCAACCACGATGTTTCGCCTCACTGGCCGCGACTATCCGCCGGCCAAGCTGAGCCACGCCAGCCTGATCATCATCGATGCACAAAAGGAGTACCTCAGTGGTCCCCTGAAGCTGTCGGGCATGGACGAGGCTGTGGCCAACATCGCCAGGTTGCTCGACGCCGCACGTAAAAGCGGCCGTCCGATCATCCATGTTCGCCACCTGGGCACTGTCGGGGGCCGCTTCGACCCCCAGGGGCCGGCTGGCGAGTTCATTCCGGGGCTGGAGCCGCTGGAAGGTGAAATCGTCATCGAAAAGCGCATGCCCAACGCGTTCAAGAACACCAAGCTGCATGAAACATTGCAGGAGCTGGGCCACCTTGACCTGATCGTCTGTGGTTTCATGAGCCACTCCAGCGTCAGCACCACCGTTCGCCGCGCCAAGGACTATGGTTATCGGTGCACCCTGGTAGAAGACGCGTCGGCAACCCGCGACCTGGCATTCAAGGACGGTGTCATTCCGGCCGCACAGATTCACCAGTGCGAAATGGCCGTGATGGCTGACAACTTCGCTTGCGTGGCCCCCACCGCCAGCCTCATCTGAGCGGCTTGCAGGACCGCCCGGCAGCCGGGCGGAACCCGATGGGCAGCAGCAGGTCGAATTCCGGATATCCACCGAGGAGAGCGGAATGAAGCTTAAAGGCAGTTTCGACGCCAAGCGCCTGCGCCCGCGCGAACCGCGTAACTGGGGCGCCCGCCTGGCGGCCGGCCTGTCGGCCCTGCTGGCGACGCTGGGCGTGTTGCTGGCCATGGCCGGCGCCGCCGGCCTGCTGGGCAACTACCCTGCCCTGCAGGAACTCAACACCAACAAGCCACTGTCCAGCATCCTCACCGTGGCTGGCTTGTTGCTGCTGTGGCTGGGCGTGCGTTTCTGGCGGCGCAGCCGTATCCGCTTGCGCCGCGGGCGGGAGCTGAACCTTTCGCCGCACCTGATGAAGAAGCACGATTGATGGTTTTGCGTAACCTGTGCGGGCCTCATCGCGGGTAAACCCGCTCCTACAGGTGCCCGGCCGCCTTCAGGCTCTGTGATATCCCTGCAGGAGCGGGTTCACCCGCGAAGAGGCCCGCACAGGCTGCACACGGCCCCACAGTCGCGTAAACTACGTCGCCTACGTGGAGGCATCATGCAAGACGACGATTTTTCCCTGTTCAAGGCCGAAGTGCGCGGCGTAAAGCCGATCAGCCACGACCGTGCCGACGTCGGCAAGCCCAAGGCCGACCGCCAGAAGCTGGCCGGCCTGCGCCAGGCAGCGACCGTGCGCAGTGACAAGGCTTTGGTCATCGATGGCATGTCCGACCAGTTCGTCATCGACGTCGGCGCCGAAGACGAGCTGATGTGGCGCCGCGATGGCGTGCAGGAAGGCCAGCTGCGCAAGCTGAAGCTGGGGCAGATTCCATTCGAGGGCAGCCTCGACCTGCACGGCATGACGGTGGAAAAGGCCCGCGAAACCTTGTGGGACTTCATCGCCGAAGCCACCAAACTGGAGGTGCGCTGCGTGCGGGTGACCCACGGCAAGGCCGCGCGCCTGGACGGCAAGCGCCCAATGATCAAAAGCCACGTCAACACCTGGCTGCGCCAGCACCCGCAAGTGCTCGGTTTTGCCTCGTGCAGTGCCCGCCACGGCGGCACTGGCGCTGTGTATGTGATGCTGAAGCGAACCATGCTCGAAGGGCGCGACGAGTAACGCCGCGCTTGCAGCGCCGCCCTCACCGCCGTACCCTTCGTTTTTGCGATTTTTTCCCACAGGTAGATCCATGTCCCTGGAACAGAACTACACCGAGATCCTCAGCCAGATTGGCGAGGACGTCTCCCGTGAGGGCCTGCTCGACACGCCCAAGCGGGCTGCAAAGGCGATGAAGTACCTTTGCCGCGGTTATGAGCAAACACTGGAAGAAGTCACCAACAACGCTTTGTTCAGCTCTGACAACAGCGAAATGGTGCTGGTCCGGGACATCGAACTGTATTCGATGTGCGAACACCACATGCTGCCGTTCATTGGCAAGGCACACGTTGCCTACCTGCCAAAGGGCAAGGTACTGGGCCTGTCGAAGGTGGCACGTATCGTCGACATGTACGCCCGCCGCCTGCAGATCCAGGAAAACCTCAGCCGCCAGATCGCCGAAGCCGTGCAGCAGGTAACCGGTGCCGCAGGCGTGGCCGTGGTGGTCGAAGCCAAGCACATGTGCATGATGATGCGCGGTGTCGAGAAGCAGAATTCCACCATGATCACCTCGGTGATGCTGGGTGAGTTCCGCGATAACGCCGCCACCCGTAGCGAGTTCCTCAGCCTGATCAAGTGATTGGTTGCTGGCCCCAAGCCGACCCCTCAGGGTCGGCTTTTGCATTTCAGGAGTTGTCCATGATCGTCAAAGCCCTGCGGGTTGGCCTCGGCCAGCTCATCGTGTTCGGTGACTGGATCAGCCGCCCGGCCAAGCGCAAGCGCGACGCCGCCGCCCAGGCCCGCATCGAGCAAGCAGCCAAGGGGCTGGCGCTGTACCAGTTCCACGCCTGCCCATTCTGCGTCAAAACCCGCCGCACCCTGCACCGGTTGAACGTGCCGGTGGCGCTGCGCGATGCCAAGAACGACCCGCTGCACCGCCAGGCCCTGCAAGAAGGTGGCGGCCGGGTGAAAGTGCCATGCCTGCGCATTGAAGAAGCCGGTAAGGTGACCTGGATGTATGAGTCCAAGGCAATCATTGCTTACCTGGATGAGCGGTTTGCCGCCATCTGACTGACGCAGCAGATCCCTGTGGGAGCGGGCGAGCCCGCGAAGCAGACACCGCGGTGGTTGGCACGGGCTGCGCCCGTGTTCGCGGGCACGCCCGCTCCCACAAGGGTTGCGCAAGCGCATGGAAAACGCGGTCCCTGCGATACGCGATCCCTGTGGGAGCGGGCTTGCCCGCGAAGGGGCCGTTACAGGATGAAGATCAACCCACCATCGGCACATGCCGAGGGTGGCTGCTGACCCGCTCCAGCCAGGCCCTTACCGCCGGGTACTCTGCCAGGTCGAACCCGCCCTGCTGCGCCACATGGGTGTAGGCATACAACGCCACATCGGCAATCGAGTACTGCTCACCCACCAGGTAAGGCGTCATCTGCAACTGTCGCTCCATCACCCTCAGCGCCTTGTAGCCGCCCTTGTGCAACTTGCGGTACTCGTCCAGGCGCTCGTCCGGCAGCCCCAGGTAGAACTGGATGAACCGCGCCACGGCAATGTACGGCTCATGGCTGTACTGTTCGAAAAACTGCCACTGCAGCACCTGGGTACGCAGACGCGGCTCGCTGGGCAGGAACTCGCTGCCATCGGCCAGGTAGTTGAGAATGGCGTTGGACTCCCACAGGTAGCTACCGTCTTCCAGTTCCAGCACCGGTACCTTGCCGTTGGGGTTCATCGCCAGAAACTCGGGCGTTTCGGTCTCGCCCTTGAGAATGTCCACCGGGTGCCATTCATATGGCCGGCCCAGCAGGCTCAACATCAGCTTGACCTTGTAACAGTTACCCGACTGGTAGTCGCCATAGACCTTGTACATCGACCCTCCCTGCAAAGCAGTTTCGCAATTGCGCCCAATATTTGGCGACTGTACGGCTAAAAGCAATGGCCGCTGTATGGCAAGGATCAACCTTGCTCGCTGTAGTCTGAAAAAACTGCTTACACCTTTACAAGGATTTTGTTCATGACCGATGCCACTTCCGCACGCCTGCGGCCCCTGGCAGACACCTCCCCGTCGGCGGTGGTCGCCGGCTTCATTGCCATGCTCACCGGCTATACCAGTTCGCTGGTGCTGATGTTTCAGGCCGGTCAGGCGGCCGGGCTGACCACCGCGCAGATTTCGTCATGGATCTGGGCGCTGTCGATTGGCATGGCGGTGTGCAGCATCGGCCTGTCGCTACGCTACCGCACACCGATCACCATCGCCTGGTCCACCCCTGGCGCGGCGCTGCTGATCACCAGCCTGGGCGGGGTCAGCTATGGCGAGGCCATTGGTGCCTACATTACCTGCGCCTTGCTGGTGCTGGTGTGCGGCCTGACCGGCAGCTTCGAGCGCCTGGTCAAACGCATCCCGGCCTCGCTGGCCTCGGCCTTGCTGGCGGGCATCCTGTTCAAGATTGGCAGCGAAATCTTCGTGGCCGCGCAGCATCGCACGCTGCTGGTGCTGGGCATGTTCTTCAGCTACCTGCTGGTCAAGCGCCTGTCGCCGCGTTATTGCGTGCTGGCGGCACTGCTGGTGGGCACTGCGTTGTCTGGTGCACTGGGCCTGCTGGACTTCAGCGGCTTCCACCTGGAAGTGGCCAAGCCGGTGTGGACCACGCCAAGCTTCTCGCTGGCAGCAACCATCAGCATCGGCATTCCGCTGTTCGTGGTGGCCATGACCTCACAGAACATGCCCGGCGTGGCCGTCCTGCGTGCCGACGGCTACCAGGTGCCGGCCTCGCCGCTGATCTCGGCCACCGGCTTTGCCTCGCTGGTGCTGGCGCCGTTCGGCTCGCATGGGGTCAACCTGGCTGCGATCAGCGCGGCGATCTGCACCGGACCGCATGCCCATGAAGACCCGAACAAACGTTACACCGCAGCAGTGTGGTGCGGGATTTTCTACGGCATTGCCGGGGTGTTCGGAGCCACCTTGGCGGCACTGTTCGCGGCATTGCCGAAAGAGCTGGTGCTGTCGATTGCGGCACTGGCGCTGTTTGGTTCGATCATGAACGGTTTGACCGTGGCCATGAGCGAAGCGCGCGAGCGGGAGGCAGCGGTGATCACCTTCATGGTGACTGCTTCGGGGCTGACCTTGTTCTCGATTGGTTCGGCGTTCTGGGGGATTGTGGCGGGGGTGTTGGCCTTGATGATTCTTGGGCCGCGTAGGGTATGATGGTAGAGGTAGGGTATGACGGTAGAGTGGTGTTGATGGTAGAGGTAGGGTATGGCGGTAGAGTGGTGTTGATGGTAGAGGTAGGGTATGGCGGTAGAGCGGTGTTGATGGTGAGATCGAGCGCCGCCCGCGCGGCGCATCGCGAGCTGCGCTCGCTCCTACGTTTGTTTTTGGCCAGTAACGCCTGTGGCAGGCGCGCGCGACCGCCTTGC
>NZ_JBICJS010000084.1:0-51921 GCF_043103305.1 Pseudomonas sp. YQ_5
GGGGGGGCAGAAATCGAGCGCCGCCCGCGCGGCGCATCGCGAGCTACGCTCGCTCCTACGTTTGTTTCGGGCCAGTAACGCCTGCGGCAGACGCGCGCGACCGTTTCGGGCCAGTAACGCCTGTGGCAGACGCGCGCGACCGTTTTGTTTGTACGACGCAATATCGCGCCAAGCGCCAAGGCGTTCGCGCGCAAATCCCCCAGGAATAACTGGCCCGAAACAAACGTAGGAGCGAGCGCAGCTCGCGATGCGCCGCGCGGGCGGCGCTCGATCTCCCAAGCGACGCACCTCTACCGCCATACAGGCGGCGCTCGATCTCCCAAGCGACGCACCTCTACCGCCATACAGGCGGCGCTCGATCTCCCAGGCGACGCACCTCTACCGCCATACAGGCGGCGCTCGATCTCACGGCCGCTGAACCTGTAACGGCAAGCACCCGTCAGCCCCACCCCCAATTCCCTGACCTCCGGCAGATGAGCCCCCGGCGCGCCTATGGTAGAGTGGCGGCCTTTTTCCGAAGGGGCGTTTATTGTGTGGGAATTGGTCAAGTCCGGTGGTTGGATGATGCTGCCGATCATTCTAAGCTCCATCGCTGCCATGGCTATCGTCGTCGAACGGCTGTGGACCTTGCGCGCCAGTCGCGTCACCCCGCCGCACCTGCTGGGCCAGGTGTGGATTTGGATCAAGGACAAGCAACTGACCAGTGACAAGCTCAAGGCCCTGCGTGCCGATTCGCCACTGGGGGAAATCCTCGCGGCGGGCCTGGCCAATTCGCGTCACGGTCGGGAAATCATGAAAGAGTGCATCGAGGAGGCCGCCTCGCGCGTCATCCACGAACTGGAACGCTACATCAGTACCCTCGGCACCATCGCCGCCATGGCGCCTCTGCTGGGCCTGCTGGGCACCGTGCTGGGTATGATCGACATTTTCAGCGCCTTCATGGGCTCGCAGATGACTGCCAACGCCGCCGTACTGGCCAGTGGTATCTCCAAGGCCCTGGTCACCACTGCGGCTGGCCTGATGGTCGGTATCCCGGCGGTGTTCTTCCACCGCTTCCTGCTGCGTCGTATCGATGAACTGGTGATCGGCATGGAGCAGGAGGCGATCAAGCTGGTGGAAGTGATCCAGGGCGACCGTGAAGTGGAAGTGGCCGGAGGCAAGGGGTGAAGTTCCGGCGCAATCGCCAGCGGGAGAACGTCGACATCAACCTGGCGTCGCTGATCGACGTGGTGTTCGTCCTGCTGCTGTTCTTCGTGGTCACCACCACTTTCACGCGCGAGACCCAACTGCGCGTCGAGCTGCCCGAGGCCACCAGCGCCGAGCGGGCGCCGGCTGACCAGGGCAAGCTGGTGGAAATCACCATCAGCGCCGAAGGCGTGTACTCGGTGAACAACCACCTGCTACCCAAAAGCGACCTGGCCACCCTGAGCGAGGCCATAGAGCGCGAGTCGGGCGGCGACAACAAGCTGCCGCTGGCCATCAGCGCCGACGGCAAGACCCCGCACCAGGCTGTGGTCACCGCAATGGATGCTGCCGGCAAGCTCGGTTTCAGCCAGTTGCGCATGACCACCGTCGAGGCGGCCCAGGGCACGCCTTGATGGCTTTCACCGACCGCTTGCTCGCCGCCTGGTACGCCGGGCATCCGGCGCTGGCGCTGCTGCGACCGCTGGAGGCCTTGTATCGCCGCGTGGTCACGCGCAAGCGCGCGCGTTTTCTAAGGGGTGACAGTGCCAGCTACCGGGCACCGGTACCGGTCATTGTGGTGGGCAATATCACCGTCGGTGGCACCGGCAAGACGCCAATGATCCTCTGGCTGATCGAGCACTGTCGCCAGCAAGGGCTGAAGGTGGGCGTGGTCAGCCGTGGCTATGGTGCCAAGCCTCCACGGCTGCCGTGGCGGGTGCAGGCCGATCAGCCGGCCGATCAGGCGGGCGACGAGCCGCTGCTGATCGTGCAACGCACCGGCGTGCCGCTGATGATCGACCCCGATCGCGCCCGGGCCGTGCAGGCATTGCTGGCCAGCGAACCCCTCGACCTGATCCTGTGCGACGATGGTATGCAGCATTACCGCCTGGCCCGTGACCTGGAACTGGTGCTGATCGACGCTGCCCGCGGCCTGGGCAATGGCCGCTGCCTGCCGGCGGGGCCGTTGCGTGAGCCGGCCGACCGCTTGCGTGAGGCTGACGCGGTGCTGCTCAACGGCGCCAGCGAAGACCGCACCGATGGTTTCGGTTTCCGCCTGCAGCCGTCCGCCCTGGTCAACCTGCGCAGTGGCGAGCGCCGTCCGCTCGACCATTTCCCCGCCGGCCAGCGCTTGCATGCGGTAGCCGGTATCGGCAACCCGCAACGTTTCTTCAACACCCTGCTGGAGCTAAACTGGCAGCCGGTGCCGCATCCCTTTGCCGACCATGCGCAGTTCAGTGCCCGGAGCCTGGCTTTCAGCCCGCCACTGCCGCTGGTCATGACCGAGAAGGATGCGGTGAAATGCCGGGCCTTTGCCGCGGACGACTGGTGGTACCTGGCCGTTGAAGCGCAGCCTACGCCGGCTTTCAGCGCCTGGTTCGACAACCAGCTGCAACGCTTGTTGCGCAAACCCTGAGCCCGTTTTCAATTTCCGGCCACCTGGCCTAAAGGAAGCCTCCAATGGACACCAAACTGCTCGATATCCTGGCCTGCCCGATCACCAAGGGCCCGCTCAAGCTGAGCGCCGACAAGACCGAGCTGATCAGCAAAGGCGCTGGCCTGGCCTATCCGATTCGCGACGGTATCCCGGTCATGCTGGAAAGCGAGGCGCGCACCCTGACCGACGACGAGCGCCTTGACAAATGAGCCTGGATTTTACGGTAGTGATTCCCGCCCGGCTGCGCTCCACGCGCCTGCCAGGCAAACCGCTGCTGCTGATTGCTGGCAAGCCGATGGTGCAGCATGTGTGGGAGCAAGCCCGCAAGAGCGGTGCCAGCCGTGTGGTCATCGCCACCGACGACACCAGCATCCTCGAAGCCTGCCAGGCCTTCGGCGCCGAAGTGCTGATGACCCGTGCCGATCATGAGTCCGGCACCGACCGGCTGGCCGAAGTGGCTGCCCACCTTGGCTTGCCGGCTGATGCCATCGTGGTCAACGTGCAGGGTGATGAGCCGCTGATTCCGCCGGTGATCATCGACCAGGTGGCGGCCAACCTGGCTGCACATCCGGAAGCCGGCGTCGCCACCCTGGCCGAGCCTATCCATGAGCCGGAAACCGTGTTCAACCCTAACGCGGTCAAGGTGGTGAGTGACAAGAACGGCCTGGCTCTGACGTTCAGCCGGGCGCCGCTGCCCTGGGCCCGCGATACCTTTGCCGAGGGCCGCGACGTGCTGCCGCATGGTGTGCCATATCGCCGCCATATTGGCATGTATGCCTACCGTGTCGGCTTCCTGCAGCACTTCGTCAGCTGGGGCCCATGCTGGCTTGAGCAGGCCGAAGCGCTGGAGCAGCTGCGTGCCTTGTGGCACGGCGTGCGCATTCACATCGAGGACGCCATCGAGGCGCCTGCCGTGGGTGTAGATACCCCTGAGGATCTGGAGCGCGTACGGCGCTTGCTGGAGGCCTGATGCGCGTCCTGTTTGTTTGCCTGGGCAACATCTGCCGCTCGCCCACTGCCGAAGGCGTGCTTCGCCATCAGTTGCACGCCGCCGGGCTCGCCGACAAGGTGCAGGTAGCTTCTGCCGGCACCGGTGACTGGCATGTCGGCAAAGCGCCAGACAGCCGCACCTGCAAGGCGGCGCTGGCACGCGGTTACGATTTGTCGCAGCAACGCGCCCAGCAGGTCAAAGCATCGCACTTCGCCGAGTACGACCTGGTGTTGGCCATGGATGAGCACAACCTGCGCGATCTGCGCGCCCTGCGTCCGTCCACGGCGGTGGGCGAACTCGACCTGTTCTTGCGCCGTTACGGAGCAGCACTGGATGAGGTGCCAGACCCGTACTACGGTGGCGCCGACGGCTTCGAGCAGGTGCTGGATCTGGTGGAAGCGGCTTGCCAGTCGCTGGTGCTGGAAATCAAGGGGCGTCTATGACAGTGCAGTGGCAGGAGCAGGTATCGCTCAAGCCTTACAATACCTTCGGCATTGACGTGAAGGCGCGCTATTTCAGCCAGGTGCAGGACGACCAGCAGGTGCGTCAGGCACTGAGCCAGGCACACCAGAAGGGCCTGCCGGTATTGGTGATCGGTGGTGGCAGCAACCTGCTGCTGACCCGCGATATCGATGCCCTGGTGCTGCACATGGCCAGCCGCGGTCGGCGTGTGCTCAGTGACGATGGCGAGCGTATCGTGGTCGAGGCCGAGGCCGGTGAGCCATGGCACGCGTTTGTGCAGTGGACGCTGGCGCAGGGCTATTGCGGGCTGGAGAACCTCAGCCTGATCCCTGGCACCGTGGGTGCCGCGCCGATGCAGAACGTGGGCGCTTACGGGGTGGAAATCAAGGACGTATTCACCGGGCTGACAGCCCTGGATCGTGAGACTGGCGAGCTGCATGACTTCAGTTTGGCGGAATGTGCTTTCGGCTATCGCGACAGCCTTTTCAAGCGCAACCCCGGCCGCTGGTTGATCTTGCGTGTGCGCTTTGCCTTGACCCGCACCCTGCACGCTCAACTGGACTACGGTCCGGTGCGCCAACGCCTGTCTGAGCAGGGTGAGAGCGAGCTGACCGCGCAAGCGATCAGTGATGCAATCTGCAGCATTCGCCGCGAGAAGCTGCCAGACCCGGCAGAGCTTGGCAATGCCGGGAGCTTCTTCAAGAACCCGGTGGTGACGGCTGATCTGGTCGAGCGTATTCGTGCGCAGTATCCGGGGGTTGTGGCATATCCCCAGGCTGATGGTCAGGTGAAGCTGGCGGCGGGCTGGTTGATCGAGCAGGCGGGCTGGAAGGGCCATCGTGAGGGTGATGCTGGCGTGCATCGCTTGCAGTCGCTGGTGCTGGTCAACTATGGGCAGGCGAGCGGGGCGCAGATGCATGCGCTGGCGCGGCAGATCCAGGCGGATATCCTCGAGCGGTTTGGGGTTGAGCTGGAGATGGAGCCTAATCTTTACTGATTGGCTGCCTGTGAACCTCCCGTAGGAGCGGGGTTACCCGCGAAGAGGCCGGGACAGCAAGCCAAAAAAAGCCCCGCCAGTGCGAACTGGCGGGGCTTTTTCATTCAGCTTTGGCTATCAGCCGTGATGAGGTTTGTGCTCATCGGCGGATTCCAAGGCTGGTTCCTGGGAGGCTGCAGCAGCTTCCTGTGCGGCTTTGGCAGCAGCCTCGGCCTCACGCTTGCGGCGACGCACTTCACGTGGGTCGTTCGGTGCGCGGCCGTTGGCCAGCATGACAGTGGCAGGTTCGACCACTGCAGGTGCAGGTTCGGCCGCCACTTCTGGCTGGGCTTCGACAACCGGGGCAGGCTGCACGGCAACCGGAGTGACTTCGACCACGGCCGGGGCCTGTTCGCTCTCACCGCCTTCCACCGCTGGGGCTTCTACTGGGGTTTCAGTGGCCGCGGGTTCTGCAACCACGGCCGGCTCAACAGCAGGAGTATTTTCAGCAACAGGCTGCGGGGCAGTTTCGACCACAGGCTCGGCAGTTGCCTCGGCTACGGTCACTGGCTCGGTGACCGGCTGCTCTACCGCTGGGGCCACGGCTGCTTCTTCAGCTTTGGCGACTGCTTCGACGGGCTCAGCCGGCTGGGCGGCTTCGCTGCTGTCGGTTTCTGCAACAGCAGCGACTTCGGCGGTGGCACGTTCGGCCTGCTGGTTGGCCTGGGCTTCTGCGTCGGAGCTGATGTTGCTGCTGGCGACAGCGGCAGTCACGGCAAGGCCGGCGGCCAGTTCGGCACTCAGCTCGGTGGCCTGGTGCTGTTGTGGCTGCTCTTCGCTGCCTTCTTCTTCACTGCCGTCGATCAGCTCGCCATTGGCGTTGCGCTGACGCTCACGACGGTTGCTGCGACGACGCTGGCCACGGGAGCGGCGGCGCGGGCGCTCGCCATCGGTGCCTTCCTGCTCGTCTTGCAGCAGCTCTTCGCTTGGCAGTTGCTCTTCGGCCAGTTCGGCAGCCTGTTCGGTTGCTTCTTCGGCAGCGCGTGGTTGGCGCTCTTCGCGTGGTGGGCGCGGGGCGCGTTCTTCGCGAGGGGCGCGCTCTTCACGTGGAGCACGTTCTTCACGAGGGGCGCGCTCTTCACGTGGAGCACGTTCTTCACGAGGGGCACGCTCTTCGCGTGGTGCACGTTCTTCACGAGGCGCGCGCTCTTCGCGTGGAGCACGTTCTTCACGAGGTGCGCGCTCTTCGCGTGGAGCACGTTCTTCACGAGGTGCGCGCTCTTCGCGTGGAGCACGTTCTTCACGAGGTGCGCGCTCTTCGCGAGGGGCACGTTCTTCGCGTGGAGCACGCTCTTCACGCGGCTGGCGCTCTTCACGTTCGGCTGGCGGGGTAGCGTCCAGCGGCTCGCGCAGTTCGCGAACGCGCTCTTCGCCGCGGTTGCTACGGCGGTCTTCGCGTGGCTGGCGTGGAGCACGTTCTTCACGCGGTGCACGTTCTTCGCGTGGGGCGCGCTCCTCACGCGGTGCACGCTCTTCACGTGGGGCGCGTTCCTCGCGCGGTGCACGCTCGGCACGCTCTTCACGCGGCTTGCGTTCTTCGTCGCGGCGGCCGTTGCGGTTGCGGCTCTGCTGGCGGCCGTTGCGGCGCTCTTCGTTGCGCGGGCTGCGTTCGGCTGCCGGTTTTTCGGCGGCGGGAACCACTGGCGCGGCGGCAGGCTCGTCCTTGCCGGCGAACAGGCTGACCAGCGACTTCACCAGGCCTTTGAACAGGCTTGGCTCCGGAGCGCTCGGGGCAGGGGAGACCGGGGCGGCAGGCTGGGACTCTTCAGCGGCGGCCGGTACCGGTGCGTTGGCACGGGCCGGGGCCGTCTTCACTGCGGCTTCCTGGCGTACCAGGGTGCGAGTGGCGGTCGGCTGCGGCGCTTCTTCGGCTTCGGCTGCGGCGATTTCGTAGCTGGACTGGTTGTTCAGCACTTCAGGGTTGTCGTCGCGTAGGCGCTGGACTTCGAAGTGCGGGGTCTCCAGGTGGTCGTTCGGCAGGATGATGATGCGCGCACGGGTGCGCAGCTCGATCTTGGTGATCGAATTGCGCTTTTCGTTCAGCAGGAAAGCGGCCACCGGGATCGGCACTTGGGCACGTACTTCGGCGGTGCGGTCCTTCAGGGCTTCTTCTTCGATCAGGCGCAGGATGGCCAGCGACAGCGACTCGACATCACGGATGATGCCGGTGCCGGAGCAGCGTGGGCAGACGATGCCGCTGCTTTCGCCCAGCGATGGGCGCAGACGCTGGCGGGACATTTCCAGCAGGCCGAAGCGTGAGATGCGGCCTACCTGCACGCGGGCGCGGTCGGCTTCCAGGCATTCGCGAACGCGCTCTTCAACGGCGCGCTGGTTCTTCGCCGGGGTCATGTCGATGAAGTCGATGACGATCAGGCCGCCGATGTCACGCAGGCGCAGCTGGCGGGCGATTTCCTCGGCCGCTTCCAGGTTGGTCTGCAGGGCAGTTTCCTCGATGTCGCTGCCTTTGGTGGCGCGCGCCGAGTTGATGTCGATGGACACCAGGGCTTCGGTCGGGTCGATCACGATCGAGCCACCGGACGGCAGGTCAACCACGCGCTGGAAGGCCGTCTCGATCTGGCTTTCGATCTGGAAGCGGTTGAACAGCGGCACGCTGTCTTCGTACAGCTTGACCTTGCTGGCGTACTGCGGCATCACCTGGCGGATGAAGGTCAGTGCTTCTTCCTGGGCTTCGATGCTGTCGATCAGCACTTCGCCGATGTCCTGGCGCAGGTAGTCGCGAATGGCGCGGATGATGACGTTGCTTTCCTGGTAGATCAGGAATGGCGCGGCGCGGTCCAGGGACGCTTCCTTGATGGCGGTCCACAGCTGCAGCAGGTAGTCCAGGTCCCACTGCATTTCTTCGCTGCTGCGGCCAAGGCCGGCAGTGCGCACGATCAGGCCCATGTCGCCCGGCACGGTCAGGCCGTTCAGCGCTTCGCGCAGTTCGTTGCGCTCTTCGCCTTCGATGCGGCGGGAGATGCCACCGGCACGTGGGTTGTTGGGCATCAGCACCAGGTAGCGGCCGGCCAGGCTGATGAAGGTAGTGAGGGCGGCGCCTTTGTTGCCGCGCTCTTCCTTCTCGACCTGGACAATGACTTCCTGGCCTTCGCTGAGCACTTCCTTGATGTTGACCCGGCCTTCTGGGGCCTTCTTGAAGTACTCGCGGGAGATTTCTTTCAGCGGCAGGAAGCCGTGACGTTCGGAACCGAAGTCGACGAAGGCGGCTTCGAGGCTGGGTTCGATGCGGGTGATCTTGCCTTTGTAGATGTTGGCCTTTTTCTGCTCGCGCGCGCCGGACTCGATGTCCAGATCGTAGAGACGTTGGCCGTCCACCAGGGCTACACGCAACTCTTCGGGTTGAGTCGCGTTAATCAGCATTCTTTTCATGTTGTACCGTCGGTTTCCGGGCTGCCGGAAACGGCGTTCGGCACACACGACGTCTCATGGTCGGTGCCAAGGTGCGCAAAGGGTGGCCGGGCCACCCCCGTGTCGAGCGACGTTCGGCACCAGCCGGTTGCCCAGCCTGCCGTTGTCGCGACGACGCGTCCTGTTTGCTGCGGTGCCAACAAGGCCCCGGTGGCTTCGAATAGGTATCCGAATCAACCAAGCGGGCCTTGTGCACTCAGTCAGGAGGAGGAATCAACCGTCAGCCGTGGACGCCCGGTGGGCATCTGTTCAGGACCTTATCCGCTCACAAGCCGTCAGTGGGCTGGTGGCCGGACGCGGTGCTACACGGTCCGAGGGCTGTGCATCTCCACCCTGCACGTATCCCTGATAATTCGGGTGCTGCCGCGCGCTGAATCCGCAACGGGTTGCATTTTTCGCCAGCGCTGGTTCTGCGCTGGCGCCATTCATGTCCAAGGCAGGTATTTCCGAAGCATTCGCCGGGCGTTGCGTGGAAGCGACTCGCGGGCAGAGGTGCAGCGAAAAGAATCGGGTAAGCAGGTGAAACACCGCACTTGTCGTTTTTTTTCGGTCTTCTCTACACGGCGCTGGTGGCGATTCCAGGCATTTCGGTAAACTGGCGAAAACCCCGTAGGACGGCCTCGCGTCCTGGAGAATTGCGAAGGTCAGGGACCGGCAAAGAGCCTGGTGCCGCTGGCCTGCCGCTTTTGGCGGCGTTCGCGACTATAGCAGCAATGATTAAGTGCTTCAATTCCATAAAAAATTGTTATGATCCCGCAATGACGACCAATACCCCTCCGACTTCCGGCGTTCAGCTGATCGAAGTCGCGCCGGAGCTTGCCGGCCAACGCATCGATAATTTCCTCATCACGGCCCTCAAGGGCGTGCCCAAGACACTGGTCTACCGCATCCTGCGCAAGGGTGAGGTGAGGGTCAACAAGGGCCGCGTCAAGCCGGAGTACAAAATCCAGGCCGGCGACATCGTACGGGTGCCACCCGTTCGCCTGCCGGAGCGAGACGAGCCGGCACCGGTGGCCCAAGGCCTGCTGCAGCGCCTGGAAGCCGCCATTGTCTACGAAGACAAGGCGCTTATCGTGATGAACAAGCCGGCCGGCATCGCCGTGCACGGCGGCAGTGGCCTGAGCTTTGGGGTGATCGAGGCGCTGCGCCAGTTGCGCCCGGACGCCAAGGAGCTGGAACTGGTGCACCGCCTGGATCGCGACACGTCTGGCCTGTTGATGATTGCCAAGAAGCGCAGCATGCTGCGCCACCTGCATGCAGCCCTGCGCGGCGATGGTGTCGACAAGCGCTACATGGCGCTGGTGCGCGGCCACTGGCCAACCTCGAAAAAGCAGGTCAACGCGCCGTTGCTCAAGAGCAACCTGCGTTCTGGCGAGCGCATGGTCGAAGTGAACGAGGAAGGCAAGGAGGCGCTCACCCTGTTTCGCGTGCTGCGCCGCTTTGGCGACTTTGCCACCATTGTCGAGGCGCGCCCGATCACCGGTCGTACCCATCAGATCCGCGTGCATACCCTGCATGCCGGGCACATGATCGCTGGCGACAGCAAATACGGCGACGAAGATTTCAGTCGCGAAATTCGTGAGCTGGGTGGCAAGCGCCTGTTCCTGCATGCCTATGCGTTGACCGTGCCGCTACCAGACGGTGGCGAGTTGAAGCTCGAGGCGCCTGTGGATGAGGTTTGGGTGAAAACCATTGAACGGCTGAGTGCGTCCTGATCCATGAAAAAGGGCTATGAGCTACTGATCTTCGACTGGGATGGCACTCTGGCCGATTCCATTGGGCGTATCGTCCAGGCCATGAATGTTGCCGCCGAGCGTGCCGGCGAGGCGCAGAGCAGCGACGCTGCGGTCAAGGGTATCATCGGTCTGGCCTTGGACGAGGCGATCCATACCTTGTACCCGCACCTGTCGCCTGCAGGGGTTGCCAGCTTCCGCCAGCACTATGCCGATGTCTACGTTGCGCTGGATCAGCAGCCTTCGCCGCTGTTCGATGGCGTGGTCGAGTCGCTGGATGCCTTTCGTGCCGAGGGTTACCGCCTGGCGGTGGCCACCGGCAAGGCCCGTCGCGGGCTGGATCGGGTGCTCAAGGCCAATGGTTGGGAGCAGTTCTTCGATATCACCCGCGCCGCTGACGAGACCCGGGGCAAGCCGCACCCGCTGATGCTTGAGGAAATCCTCGGTCATTGTGGTGTCGAACCGGCGCGTGCGCTGATGGTCGGAGATTCGGCATTCGACCTGCAAATGGCCAGCAATGCCGGCATGCATTCGGTGGCGGTTGGCTATGGTGCCATGTCGCTGCAGGCGCTGGCCGAGTTTGGTCCGCAGGTATGCATCGATCACTTTTCCCAGTTGCGCGAGTGGCTGGGTGGTTCCGCAATTCCACTTCCAAGGTAGGTAAGCATGGCAGACGAATGGAAAGCCCCCGAGGCCGAGCGCGAGGAGCGCGAAGAGCGCAACAGCTGGAAGCTGCTGGAAAAGACCTTGCTGGCCAGCGTGCAGGAGCAGCGACGGTCACGGCGCTGGGGGATCTTCTTCAAGCTGCTGACCTTCGTCTACTTGTTCGGCATTCTGGCGTTGTTCTCGCCGCTGATGGACATGGACAAGGCTGCTTCGCGCAGTGCCAGCCATACCGCGCTGGTCGAGGTGCGCGGGGTGATTGCCGATCAGGAGGCTGCCAGCGCCGACAACATCGTCAAGAGCTTGCGAGAGGCGTTCAGGGACGACAAGACCAAGGCTGTGGTGATGCGCATCAACAGCCCGGGTGGTAGCCCGGTGCAAGCGGGTTACGTGTATGACGAAATCCGTCGCCTGCGTGCTGAGTATCCCGCCATCAAGCTGTATGCGGTCATCACTGATCTTGGTGCTTCCGGTGCCTATTACATCGCCAGTGCGGCGGACGAGATCTATGCCGACAAGGCCAGCCTGGTGGGTTCCATTGGCGTGACGGCGGCCGGTTATGGCTTTGTCGGCACCATGGAGAAGCTGGGGGTCGAGCGGCGTGCCTACACCTCGGGTGAGCACAAGGCGTTCCTTGATCCTTTTTCGCCGGAAAAACCAGAAGAGACCCGGTTCTGGCAGGGTGTGCTGGATACCACGCACCAGCAGTTCATCGCCATGGTCAAGCAGGGGCGGGGTGAGCGCCTGAAGGATAAGGAGCACCCGGAGTTGTTCAGTGGCCTGATCTGGTCGGGTGAGCAGGCCAAGGCGTTGGGGCTTGTGGATGGCCTGGGCAGTGCCAGCTATGTGGCGCGTGAGATCGTGGGTGAGAAAGAGTTGGTGGACTTCACCGTTCAGGAGTCGCCGTTCGATCGCTTCTCCAAGCGCGTGGGGGCCAGCGTGGCTGAGCACCTGGCGATGTGGATGGGGTTCCAGGGGCCGCAGTTGCGCTGAGGGCTCGTCGCGCGGTGTTTGTCGCGCGATTCGTGGGGTTTGTGAGGTTGAGCGCCGCCCGCGCGGCGCATCGCGAGCTGCGCTCGCTCCTACGTTTGTTTCAGGCCAATCATTCCTGTGCCATTTGCACGCGAACGCCTTCGCGCATGACGTAATATCACGTCGCACAAACAAGGCGGTCGCGCGCGCCTGTAACAGGCGTTACTGGCCCGAAACAAACGTAGGAGCGAGCGTAGCTCGCGATGCGCCGCGCGGGCGGCGCTCGATCTCGCTGACAACAAAAAACTCAAGCCAGGCTAAGGTATCTCCACCCCTTCCTTCATCAGCATATCCACCAGCCGAATCAACGGCAGCCCGATCAGGCTGGTCGCATCGCACCCATGCGTGCCCTGGAACAAGCTAACCCCCAGCCCCTCCGCCTTGAAGCTGCCAGCGCAATCCAGCGGTTGTTCCGCTGCCACATAACGCTCGACCCGCTCCCTGCTCAACTCGCGCAGCGTCACCGTAAACGGCACGCAATCCACCTGGCAGTGCCCGGTTGAGCTGTTGAGCAGCGCCAGCCCGGTCAGAAAGCTCACCTGTTGCCCGCTGCACTCCAGCAGTTGCTCGCAGGCGCGCTCGAACGTGTGCGGCTTGCCCAGCACCTGCTCACCCAGTACTGCAACCTGGTCCGAGCCGATAATCAGGTGCCCAGGGTAGCTGCCTGCCAGTGCCTCGGCCTTTTGCCTGGCCAGTCGGCGTACCAGCTCCACGGGCGGCTCGCCATCCAGGCGTTGCTCGTCTATATCGGGGCTTGCCCAGGTGAAGGGCAGGTGCAGGCGTGCGAGCAGTTCGCGGCGATAGGCAGAGCTGGAAGCCAGTAACAAAGGAAGCATGGTAGACTCCGGGTTCGGTTGAACCAATTCTATCACGCACGATGCCGCCTAATTTCCTTTGACAGGGGCGGGGGGCATCCCTAGAATGCTGCGCCTATGTTGAATGACCCGATTCCACCTCACGTTGACCCGCGCAAATTAGCCGATCGTGGCGTAACCCTTAACGGTTCGCTGCAACTCGCTGATTTGGAAAGACTCTGCGACCCGCTTTCCGACAATGTCGGTACGGTGCAGGCGAAGTTCGATTTTGAACGAGATGAGCAGCACGTGGTGGTTATCCACAGCGAGCTGGACGTCGAAGTCAAGATGGTTTGCCAGCGTTGTCTTGAGCTGGTCACCCTGCCGATCCACAGCGAATGTACTTACGCAGTGGTGAAGGAGGGTGCGAATACCCAGTCGTTGCCGAAAGGCTATGACGTGCTGGAACTGGGCGAAGATCCTTTGGATCTGCAGGCATTGGTCGAGGAGGAGCTTTTGCTCGCCTTGCCAATCGTGCCTGCTCATCATCCGGAAGAATGCCAGCAGCCGGCGGGCGCAGACGAGCCCGAATCGAGCAAGGACGAGGTATCGCGGTCCAACCCGTTCAGTGTTTTGGCGCAGTTAAAGCGTGACCCAAACGTTTAGGAGTTAATCAATTATGGCTGTTCAGCAGAACAAAAAATCCCGCTCTGCCCGTGACATGCGCCGTTCGCACGACGCCCTGTCGGAAAACGCGCTGTCGGTAGAGAAAACCACCGGTGAAGTTCACCTGCGTCACCACGTTTCGCCAGAAGGCGTATACCGTGGTCGCAAAGTGGTCGACAAGGGCGCTGACGAGTAATCCTTGTCCGCTCAGGTCATCGCGATCGACGCAATGGGCGGGGACTTCGGTCCCCGCAGCATTGTCCAGGCTAGCATTGCCTGCCTTTCGGCTACCCCCTCGCTTCACCTGACCCTCGTCGGTCAACCCTCCCTCCTTGAAGATCTCGTCAGTGGCCTGCCAGCTGCGGATCGCGCGCGCCTGCAGATTGTCGCCGCCAATGAGGTGGTCGGCATGGACGAGCGGCCATCCCAGGCGTTGCGCGGCAAGCCGGATTCGTCGATGCGCATCGCCCTCGAACTGGTACGCGACGGAAAAGCCCAGGCCTGCGTCAGTGCCGGCAATACCGGGGCGCTGATGGCGTTGTCGCGCTTTGTGCTCAAGACTCTGCCGGGTATCGACCGGCCGGCCATGGTGGCGGCGATCCCGACCCAGACGGGTTACTGCCAGCTGCTCGATCTGGGCGCCAATGTCGACTGCAGTGCCGAAAACCTCTACCAGTTCGCTGTAATGGGCTCTGTGGCTGCCCAGGCTCTGGGTGTGCACCGGCCAAGGGTCGCGCTGTTGAATATCGGTACCGAGGAGATCAAGGGTAACCAGCAGGTCAAGCTGGCTGCCACGCTGTTGCAGAATGCCCGCGGCCTCAACTATGTCGGTTTCGTCGAAGGGGACGGCCTGTACCGGGGTGAGGCAGACGTGGTGGTGTGCGACGGTTTTGTCGGCAACATACTGCTCAAGTCCAGCGAAGGCCTGGCGACGATGATCGGTGCGCGCATCGAAAAACTGTTCAAGGGCGGTGCTTTTGCCCGCATTGCCGGGGCTGTTGCCATGCCGCTGCTCAAGCGTCTGCAGGCCGACCTGGCGCCGGCGCGGCATAATGGGGCGAGCTTCCTGGGGCTGCAAGGTATCGTTATCAAGAGCCATGGTTCGGCGGGCGTGCAGGGGTTTCAGAGTGCCATCCAGCGGGCGCTGATCGAAATTCAGGAAAACCTGCCGCAGCGGCTGCATGGCCGCCTTGAAGACCTGTTGCCTTAGGCATTTCGCCGATGAAGTGCTTAAATGTGACCGCTTGGTCTGTGTTTCCATCCAAGTTTTCAGATTCCGCGCCTGGCCTTGGGCCTGGCGCACACTATCCGACGACAAGATCATAAGGGCTTGTTCAATGTCTGCATCCCTCGCATTCGTCTTTCCCGGTCAAGGTTCCCAATCGCTGGGCATGCTCGCCGAGCTCGGCGCCGAGAAGCCAGTGATCATCGAAACCTTCAAGGAAGCGTCCGAAGCGCTCGGCTACGACCTGTGGAAGCTGGTCCAGGACGGCCCGGAAGAGCAACTTAACCAGACCGACAAGACCCAGCCGGCGATCCTCACCGCGTCCATCGCGTTGTGGCGCCTGTGGCTGGAAGAGGGCGGTGCCAAGCCTGCCTTCGTTTCCGGTCACAGCCTGGGCGAATACAGCGCTCTGGTCGCCGCCGGCAGCATCAGCCTGAAAGACGCCGTTCGCCTGGTCGAGCGCCGCGGTCAGCTGATGCAGGAAGCCGTACCGGCCGGTCACGGCGCCATGGCTGCCATTCTCGGCCTGGACGATGCTGTGGTCGTGGAAATCTGCGCCGAAGCCGCTGAGGATGAAGTGGTCAGTGCCGTGAACTTCAACTCGCCTGGTCAGGTGGTCATCGCCGGTAACAAGGCGGCGGTAGACCGCGCCATGGAGCTGTGCAAGGCCAAAGGTGCCAAGCGCGCCCTGCCGCTGGCGGTCAGCGTCCCGTCGCACTGTGCCCTGATGAAGCCGGCCGCCGAGCGCTTTGCCGATTCGGTCAATGCCATTGACTGGAAGGCCCCGCAGATTCCGGTGGTGCAGAACGTCACTGCCGCCGTCGCCGCCGACCTCAATGCCCTCAAGCACGACCTGCTGGCACAGCTGTACCAGCCGGTACGCTGGGTCGAGTGCGTGCAGACCCTGGCCGCCAACGGTGCGGTCAACCTGGTCGAGTGTGGCCCGGGCAAGGTACTGGCTGGCCTTAACAAGCGTTGCGCCGACGGCGTGACCACCTACAACCTCAACACCCCTGACGCCGTTGCTGCCACCCGTGCGGCACTGGCCTGATTTGGAGAAGCTTGCATGAGCCTGCAAGGTAAAGTTGCACTGGTTACCGGCGCCAGCCGTGGCATTGGCCAGGCCATCGCCCTCGAGCTGGGCCGCCAGGGCGCGACCGTGATCGGTACCGCCACTTCGGCGTCCGGCGCCGAGCGTATCGCTGCCACCCTGAAAGAACACGGCATCACCGGCACCGGCATGGAGCTGAACGTGACCAGCGCCGAATCGGTTGAAGCCGTACTGGCCGCCATTGGCGAGCAGTTCGGCGCGCCGGCCATCCTGGTCAACAACGCCGGTATCACCCGCGACAACCTCATGCTGCGCATGAAAGACGACGAGTGGTTCGATGTCATCGACACCAACCTGAACAGCCTCTACCGTCTGTCCAAGGGCGTGCTGCGTGGCATGACCAAGGCACGTTGGGGTCGTATCATCAGCATCGGCTCGGTCGTCGGTGCGATGGGTAACGCTGGGCAGGCCAACTACGCGGCTGCCAAGGCCGGCCTGGAAGGATTCAGTCGCGCCTTGGCGCGTGAA
Organism: Pseudomonas sp. YQ_5; assembly: GCF_043103305.1. Classification (NCBI taxonomy): domain Bacteria; kingdom Pseudomonadati; phylum Pseudomonadota; class Gammaproteobacteria; order Pseudomonadales; family Pseudomonadaceae; genus Pseudomonas; species Pseudomonas sp. YQ_5. The sequence goes on from NZ_JBICJS010000084.1 coordinate 16,228, forward strand.
GTGGGTTCGCGTGGCATCACCGTCAACTCGGTGACCCCGGGCTTCATCGATACCGACATGACCCGCGAGCTGCCGGAAGCTCAGCGCGAAGCCCTGCAGACCCAGATTCCGCTGGGCCGCTTGGGCCAGGCTGACGAAATTGCCAAGGTGGTTTCGTTCCTGGCGTCCGACGGCGCAGCCTACGTGACTGGCGCTACCGTGCCGGTCAACGGCGGGATGTACATGTAATACTGCAACTCAATGTGACGGGTTTCGTAAAAAAAGAGTCATACTGCGAGCCTAAAATCCGTTATAAAGCTGCAACCAGATTCCAGGCAGCGGGTGGGGTGACTAGCCTGAAGGTGCGTTTCGCTTGAAAAGCGAACGTCTTTCTATAAAATTAGCCACCGGCCAGCTGCCTGACATATATCCATTAGGAGTGAAAACTAGGTATGAGCACCATCGAAGAACGCGTCAAGAAAATCGTCGCCGAGCAACTGGGCGTCAAGGAAGAAGAAGTGACTAACTCCAAGTCCTTCGTCGATGACCTGGGTGCCGATTCGCTTGACACCGTTGAACTGGTGATGGCTCTGGAAGAGGAATTCGAGACCGAAATCCCTGACGAAGAAGCCGAGAAGATCACTACCGTTCAAGCTGCTATCGACTACGTCCTGGCCCACCAGGCCTAAGACGCTACAGTCGACGCTACTTGTCGGGGAAAACCGCACTGCCTTCGCCGGCGTGCGGTTTTTTCTTTGCGAGCGCCTCGCGTTTTCAGGCTGCTTCGTTTACCGCGCACCAAGAGTCTGTTGCCATTGCATTCCAGTGCTTGAATGCAATGGCAAGAGACTCTGTTATTAGAAAAGGAGAGTACTGTGTCGCGTAGACGCGTCGTGGTCACCGGTATGGGTATGCTGTCGCCACTGGGTACCGATGTACCGAGCACCTGGCAGGGCATTCTGGCTGGCCGCAGTGGCATCGGTCCGATCGAACACACGGACCTGTCTGCCTACTCCACCCGTTTTGGCGGCTCGGTGAAAGGCTTCGAGGTTGAGCAGTACCTGTCGGCCAAAGAGGCCCGCAAGCTCGACCTGTTCATCCAGTACGGCCTGGCGGCTGGTTTCCAGGCCGTGCGTAATGCCGGCCTGGAGGTCACCGATGCCAACCGCGAGCGTATTGGCGTGGCCATGGGCTCGGGTATCGGTGGTCTGACCAACATCGAAGAAACCAGCCGCACCCTGCACGATTCAGGGCCGCGCCGCATTTCGCCGTTCTTCGTGCCGGGTTCGATCATCAACATGATCTCCGGCTTCCTGTCGATCCACCTGGGCCTGCAGGGGCCGAACTACGCCATCGCCACCGCTTGCACTACCGGCACCCATTGCATTGGCATGGCCGCACGCAATATCGCCTACGGTGAAGCTGACGTGATGATCGCCGGTGGCGCCGAGATGGCCGCTTGTGGTCTGGGCATGGGTGGTTTTGGTGCTTCGCGCGCGCTGTCTACTCGCAATGACGAGCCAAGCCGGGCCAGCCGCCCGTGGGACAAGGGCCGTGACGGCTTTGTGTTGTCCGACGGTGCTGGTGCTCTGGTGCTCGAGGAGCTGGAGCACGCCCAGGCCCGCGGTGCGACTATCTATGCCGAGCTCGTTGGCTTTGGCATGAGCGGTGACGCCTACCACATGACGTCGCCGCCCGACTCTGGCGAAGGCGCTGCCCGCTGCATGACCAACGCTTTGCGCGATGCCGGTATCCAGCCGGAAGAAGTCAGCTACATCAACGCCCACGGCACTTCTACCCCGGCGGGCGATGTGGCGGAAGTGGCGGCGATCAAGCGCGTGTTCGGCGAGCATGCCTACAAGCTGGCGGTCAGCTCGACCAAGTCGATGACGGGTCACTTGCTGGGCGCCGCGGGCGCGGTGGAGGCGATCTTCAGCGTGCTGGCAATCAATAGCCAGATGGCCCCGCCGACCATCAACCTGGACGAGCCGGACGAGGGTTGTGACCTGGACTTCGTTCCCCATCAGGCGCGCAGCATGCCGATCGACGTGGTGCTGTCCAACTCGTTCGGCTTTGGCGGCACCAACGGCTCGCTGGTATTCCGCCGGTTTGCCGGCTGATGCACAGCTGGATCGACGGCCAGCCTGCGACTGCACTCAACCTGCAGAACCGCGGCCTGGCCTACGGCGATGGCCTGTTCGAAACCATCGCTGTGCGAGGCGCCCGGCCCAGCTTGCTGGACGGCCACCTCGCACGCCTGGCGCTGGGCTGCCAGCGCCTGGCAATCAACGCCGACCTGGCGCTGGTGCGCGACGAGTTGCTGCGCTACGCCAGCCAGTTGGGCGAGGGTGTCGCCAAACTCATCCTTACTCGTGGCGACAGTCAGCGAGGCTATGCACCGGCGGTCGATGCTGCGCCGCGGCGTATCCTGCAAGGCAGCCCATTACCCCGCTATCCTGCCGAGCATGCCGAGCATGGCGTGCGGTTGTTCCCTTGCCAGACCCGGCTTGGGGAACAACCACTGCTGGCCGGCCTCAAACACCTCAACCGCCTGGAGCAGGTGCTGGCCCGTGCCGAATGGCAGGACAACGACCATGCCGAAGGCCTGATGCGTGACGCGCAGGGCAGGGTGATCGAAGGGGTATACAGCAATCTGTTTCTGGTGCGTGATGGTGTGCTGCTTACCGCCGACCTTAGCCGTTGTGGGGTGGCGGGCGTGATGCGTGCCGCACTGCTGGAACAGGCCCCACTGCTGGGTATTGCGGTACAAGTCTGCGACCTGTCGTTCGACGCGATGGAGCAAGCAGATGAAGTATTTGTTTGCAATAGCGTTTACGGCATTTGGCCTGTGCGTGGCGTAGCCGCGCTAAACTGGTCGCCGGGCCCGCTCACTCGTAAACTGCAGGCCGTTGCCCGTACGTTACTGGAAACCTGAATTCGTGAGACGTAAATTCCTGCTGTTGCTGGAAATGGGCTTGATCCTTGCCGGTCTGGCGTTTGGCTGGTCGGCCTGGAAGGTCAACTCGGTCCTGGAGCAGCCCTTGCACGTCACGCAGGAACGCCTGCTGGATGTGCCCAATGGCACTAACCCAAACCGCATGTTCTACAGCATGCAACGAGAAGGGTTGCTCGACGACGCCGTCTGGTTGCGTTTGTACTGGCGCTTCAACATGGCCGGCACCCCCCTGCACACCGGCGAGTATCGTCTTACCCCGGGCATGACCGTCGAGCAGTTGTTCGACGCCTGGCGCCGTGCCGACGTGGTGCAGTACAACCTCACCCTGGTCGAAGGCTGGACCTTCCGCCAGGTGCGCGCGGCCGTGGCCAAGCATGAAAAGATCAAGCATACACTCGATGGCTTGTCGGATGCCGAGGTCATGGACAAGCTCGGCCATACCGGCGTATTCCCCGAAGGCCGCTTCTTCCCCGACACCTACCGCTTCGTGCGGGGTATGAGCGATGTCGAGTTGCTGCAGCAGGCCTACATGCGCCTGGACGAAGTGCTGGCCAAGGAGTGGGCCGAGCGTTCCACCGACCTGCCGTATCGTGACCCCTACCAGGCGCTGATCATGGCCTCCCTGGTCGAAAAGGAAACCGGCATTCCGCAGGAGCGCGGGCAGATCGCCGGTGTGTTCGTGCGGCGCATGCGCCTGGGTATGATGCTGCAGACCGACCCGACGGTTATCTATGGCATGGGTGAACGCTACAACGGCAAGATCACCCGCGCTGACCTGCGCGAGCCTACGCCCTACAACACCTACACCATGACCGGCCTGCCGCCGACCCCGATCGCCATGGTCGGCCGCGAAGCGATTCATGCGGCGCTCAACCCGTCCAATGGCACCAGCCTTTACTTCGTCGCCCGTGGCGATGGCAGCCATGTGTTTTCCGACGACCTCGACGGCCACAACTCGGCGGTGCGCGAGTTCCAGCTCAAGCGCCGGTCGGACTACCGCTCCAGCCCCGCGCCGCAGCGAGAGGCAAAGCCAGCTGCCGATGATGCTGAACAGGCCTCGGGCGCCGATGACGCGCAGCGCCCTGAGCCCCCGGCAGCGGACGAGCCTGCTGCGCAGCCAGCCCCCGATGAAGCGCCCGCGCAGGATGCCCCTGCCGGCGGTGCGCAAGCGGCCGAGCGGCCGACGCCTGACGAACAACATTAAGGACTGCCTGTGAGCGGCTTGTTTATTACTTTGGAAGGCCCCGAAGGTGCGGGCAAGAGCACCAACCGCGACTACCTGGCCGCGCGCCTGCGCGAGCACGGCCTGGACGTGGTGCTGACCCGTGAGCCAGGCGGCACGCCGCTGGCGGAAAAGGTGCGTGAACTGTTACTGGCCCCGAGCGACGAAGCCATGGCGGCCGACACCGAGCTGCTGCTGGTGTTCGCCGCTCGCGCCCAGCACCTGGCGCAGGTGATCCGCCCGGCGCTGGCCCGTGGGGCTGTGGTGCTGTGTGACCGTTTCACGGACGCTACCTATGCCTATCAGGGCGGCGGTCGTGGGTTGTCGGTCGAGCGTATCGCTACCCTGGAGCAGTTCGTCCAGGGCGACCTGCGCCCGGACCTGACCCTGGTCTTCGACCTGCCGGTAGAAGTGGGCCTTGCCCGAGCCGCTGCCCGTGGCCGCCTGGACCGATTCGAGCAGGAAGGGCAGGCCTTCTTCGAAGCGGTGCGCCAGGCGTACCTGCAGCGCGCCCAGGGCGCGCCACAGCGCTACAGCTTGCTTGATGCGGCACAATCCCTGGAGGCTGTGCAGCGTGACATCGACGCACTGCTGCCAGGCATTTTGGGGCGTTGCCGTGGCTGAGGCCTACCCCTGGCAGCAGGCGCTGTGGCAGCAACTGGCCGGGCGTAGCCGGCACGCCCACGCCTATCTGCTGCATGGGCCGCAGGGTATTGGCAAGCGGGCCCTGGCCGAGCGCCTGATGGCGCGCCTGTTGTGCCAGCAACCGCAGGGGCTGGACGCTTGTGGGGCGTGTAAGTCGTGCCTGTTGCTCAAGGCCGGCAGCCACCCGGACAACTTCGTCCTCGAACCGGAAGAGGCTGACAAGCCGATCAAGGTCGACCAGGTGCGTGACCTGGTGGCTTTTGTGGTGCAGACCGCGCAGCTGGGCGGGCGCAAGGTGGTGTTGATCGAGCCGGTGGAGGCGATGAATGTCAATGCCTCCAACGCCCTGCTTAAAAGCCTTGAAGAACCTTCCGGTGATACCGTGTTGTTGCTGGTTACGCACCAGCCCAGCCGTCTGTTGCCGACGATCAAGAGCCGCTGCCAGCAGGTCGTCTGTCCGCAGCCCAGCCTGGCCCAGAGCCAGGCATGGCTGGCCGGCGCGTTACCCGACTGCGACGAGGTCGAGCGCGATGAGCTGCTGACGCTGGCCGCGGGTTCGCCATTGATGGCGGTCAGCTTGCAGGCGCAGGGTGTGCGCGAGCAACGTGCGCTGGTTACCGACGGGGTGAAGAAGTTGCTCAAGCAGCAGCAATCGCCCAGTCAGCTGGCCGATGCCTGGAGCAGTGTGCCGTTGTTACTGCTGTTCGACTGGTTTTGCGATTGGTCGCACCTGATCCTGCGCTACCAGTTGACCCAGGACGAGGAAGGGTTAGGCTTGGCCGATATGCGCAAGGTCGTGCAGTACCTGGCCCAGAAGAGCCGACAGGCCAAGGTGCTGGAGGTGCAGGCATGGATCCTCGAGCAGCGCCAGAAGGTGCTGGGCAAGGCCAACCTCAACCGTGCCTTGTTGCTTGAATCGCTGCTGGCTCACTGGCTGCAACTGCCGGGTGCCCGCTGATCTCCCATTTTTCATGTGTGCCGTTATCCCATGCTCGTAGATTCCCATTGCCACCTCGACCGTCTTGACCTCAGTGCCCACCAGGGCTCCCTGGATGCTGCCCTGCAGGCGGCGCGTGAGCGTGGGGTCGGGCATTTCCTGTGCATTGGCGTCAGTGCCGAGAATGCGGGGGCAGTGAAGGCGCTGAGCGAGCAGTACGCTGACGTCGACTGCTCGGTAGGCGTGCACCCGCTGGACCTGGCCCCTGGTGAAACCCCGGCGTTGGAATGGTTATTGCGCGAATTGGCCCACCCGCATGTGGTGGCGATTGGTGAAACCGGGCTGGATTACCACTACGAGCCGGAGGCTGCCGAGTTGCAGCAGGCTTCGTTCCGCCTGCACCTGGAGGCCTCGAGGCAGACCGGCAAGCCGGTGATCGTGCATACCCGGGCGGCGCGTGCCGATACCCTGGCGCTGCTGCGTGAGGCCAACCTGCCGCAGGCTGGTGTGCTGCACTGCTTTACCGAGGACTGGGACATGGCCAAGGCGGCGCTGGACCTGGGTTATTATATTTCGCTGTCGGGCATCGTTACCTTCCGCAATGCCGATGCCTTGCGGGAAGTGGCGCGGCAGGTGCCGGTCGATCGCTTGTTGGTGGAGACCGATTCACCCTATCTGGCGCCGATTCCGCACCGGGGCAAGCCGAACTTGCCGCAGTATGTGCGGGAGGTGGCGGAGTATGTGGCTTCCCTGCGTGGGGCCAGTTATGAGCAGTTGGCCGAGCAGACTACCGCCAACTTCAAGCGTCTGTTCCCGTTGGCGCGTGTGGATTGATTCACCGGGGTTAGAGATTGCGTGAGGGTTACAAGGTGCCTGCCACAGCCCTTGCAGCGCCTATGAGATCGAGCGCCGCCCGCGCGGCGCTCGATCTCACGGGCGCTGAAACTCTTGCGGCACACACCTGACAGCCGTCACACCATCCTCCCCACAAAAACACAAAAAAAACCCGGGTTCTGGGGGAGGAATCCGGGTTAAGACCATTAGGAGTAAAACAAAGGTACGCGGTCCCTGAGCACCTTTATCGGCGCGCCACTGGGGGGGATGCGCCGCGCCAACACTTCAAGTATTGGTCAGGTTTGGCGCAGTGCCAGTGCATATTGGATGTTTTTTAAACAGATTTGGAATACGCCCGCGTTTCATTCCTCCCGCAGCGCATGGCTGTATGTATCGTGAAACACAGACATGTGTGGATGATCCGTGCAATTTCCCGCAAGTTAGGCATAATAAACCGCTTCGATTGTCATCCAGTCCTTCCCATGCAGAAAGAACCTCGTAAGGTCCGTGAGTTTCGCCGTCGCGAACAGGAAATCCTCGATACCGCGCTCAAGCTGTTTCTCGAGCAAGGTGAAGACAGCGTCACTGTCGAGATGATCGCCGACGCCGTGGGCATCGGCAAAGGCACGATCTACAAGCACTTCAAGTCCAAGGCGGAGATCTACCTTCGCCTGATGCTCGACTACGAGCGGGACCTGAACGAGCTGTTGCACTCGGCCGACGTCGACCGTGACAAGGAAGCGCTGTCGCGCGCCTACTTCGAGTTCCGCATGCGCGACCCGCAACGCTACCGGCTGTTCGACCGCCTTGAGGAAAAGGTGGTCAAGGGCAATCAGGTGCCGGAAATGGTCGAGCAGTTGCACAGCATCCGTGCCTCCAACTTCGACCGCCTGACCCTGCTGATCAAGGGCCGAATCAGCGAAGGCAAGCTCGAAGACGTACCGCCGTATTTCCACTACTGCGCTGCCTGGGCGCTGGTGCATGGCGCTGTGGCGCTGTACCACTCGCCGTTCTGGAGCAATGTGCTGGAGGACCAGGAAGGTTTCTTCCAGTTCCTGATGGATATTGGTGTGCGGATGGGCAACAAGCGCAAGCGCGACCCGGAACCCTCGAACTGAGCATTGCACAAAACTGCGTGGGCCCTGTGGCAGCGGGCACGCCCGCGAACACCCGCGCAGCCGGTGCCAGCCACCGCGTTTGATTCTTCGCGGGTACGCCCGCAGCCACAAGTACTGCATCGTGGGTTCTCTGCGCGCCAGCGCAGCCTGCAGCGTTCGGCTATCGCTTGAACATTCGGCATTGTTCATTGGGGGCTTGCAAAAACCTGATTTATGAGTCAGGTTTTGCCAGCCCCTTCATCCATGCCGGAGTCACTCATGATCGTCGATCGTCAAGGCAGGCGCTTTCGCAACCTGCGCGTCAGCCTGACGGCTGCCTGCAACTACGCCTGTACCTACTGCGTACCTGACGGCAAGCGGCTGGTGGCGGCGCAGGACGAGCTGTCGGCGGATGCCCTGGCCCGTGGCGTGGCCTATCTGATCGAAGCTGCCGGCATCGAGCGCCTGCGCATAACTGGCGGTGAGCCATTGGTTAGCCCGCGTCTGGATGCCTTTCTGGCTACCGTGGCCAAACTAGACCTTGACGACATCTCGCTGACCACCAATGGCCAGTTGCTGGCGCGCAAGTTGCCGCAACTGCAGGCGGCCGGGATTCGTCGGCTGAACGTTTCCCTCGATACCCTCGACCCGCTGGCGTTCCGCCAGATTGCTCGTGGCGGCGACCTGGGCGCTGTGCTGGACGGAATGGAGCGGGCGAGCGCCCTGGGCATGCGAATCAAGGTCAACATGGTGCCGATGCGAGGGAAAAACCTCGATCAGGTACTGCCGCTGCTGGATTACTGCCTCGCGCGCGGCTTCGAGCTGCGCTTCATCGAACTGATGCGCATGGGCCATCTTGCCCATGATCGCAACGCCTTCCTCCAACAGTTTGTCGGCCTCGACCAACTGCTTGCGCTGATCGGCGGCCAACATACCTACGCCCAGGTGGATGCGCCGCTGGACGCCACTGCCATGCGTTACCACATCCCTGGCAGGGGCCACTTCGGCGTCATAGCCAACGAAAGCGTGCCGTTTTGCCGTACTTGCTCGCGGCTGCGCCTGTCTTCAACGGGCTGGCTGCATGGCTGCCTGTCGTCTGGTAACCGGCACTTCGTCGGCGACCTGCTGGAAAAGCCGCGTCATCAGGCGTTGCCGGCCTTGCAGCGGTTGTTGGTCAAGGCATTGGCAGACAAACAGGACCTGGCCTTTTCCGGCGGCGTGACGGTCATGAAAGTGATCGGTGGTTGAAGCTGGCGCAAAAGCTGCATCCGCCGGCTATTCGCCGGTTTTTCGTCGCCGGCCACTGGAGGAAAGATGCGTAGCCTGGTCTTGCTGCTGGCGCTGATGGCGCTGGGCGGCTGCATGAATGTCAGTGATATGGGCGAGGGCGTCCGCTATCACATGAGCGATGCCGGTTTGCTGGACCACAGCGAAACCCGTCGCACCTTGTCGATCCGCCTGCAGCCTGATTCATTCATCTTCATCGGCCAAGGTGCGTTCGTGCCCCCGGGCAAGGGGCCGGCGCCTCGGCAGAATGCAGTGGCTCAGCAGGCGTTCAAGAGTTTCGTTGAATACTTCCCGATGGTGCGTCGCGCCCAGGGGCCGCTGGGCCTGGAAGAGGCCATTGCCCAGGCGCGCTCGGTAGGCGCCGACTACCTGCTGTACACCCGCTTCGCTCGTACCGACGATCGCATCGGCAATGGTGACGAGTGGTATGACGAGCAGGCCGTCGACCGTCTGGGCTGGGACACTGGCGTGGTGCAGATGATGCTGATCGAAACCAATACCCGCTACCTGATCGACACCGCACGCATCAAGAGCCGTGGCGGTTTGTTGACGTTCCACGACAACACCCCGGAGGATTTGCTTGGCGCGCCGATGCGCGAGTACGCTCGTAGCCTCTTGGGCATGAGTGAATGAGGCAAGCGTGATGAGTGACTCCGGCAAGGCCAATGACCTTCTGGCGCAGATCCCCAAGGCCAAGGGGCTGCCGCCGGTGCACCTGTGGAACCCGGATTTCTGTGGTGACATCGACATGCGCATCGCCCGCGACGGCACCTGGTATTACCTGGGCACGCCGATCGGGCGAAAGCCGATGGTGCGGCTGTTCTCGACCATCATTCGCCGCGATGGCGATGACTATTTCCTGATCACCCCGGTAGAGAAGGTCGGCATTCGTGTCGACGATGCGCCGTTCGTGGCCGTGCTGCTGGAAGTGCAGGGGGAAGGCGAACAACAGGTGCTGCGCTTTACCAGCAATGTCGAGGACCAGGTCGAGGCCGGTCCGGATAACCCTCTGCGGGTGGTGATCGACCCGGTGACGCAGGAGCCATCACCGTATGTGCTGATGCGCAGCAACCTGGAGGCGCTGATACATCGCAATGTGTTTTACCAACTGGTGGAGCTGGCGGTGCCGCGTGTGATTGAGGGGGAGGAATGGTTGGGCGTCTGGAGCCAGGGTCAGTTTTACCCGATTGGGCGTAGTGGTTGAGGGCTCTGGGGCTGGATGGTGCATGTCTTGGGTTTTGTGCTGCCCGGCAGATCGAGCGCCGCCCGCGCGGCGCATCGCGAGCTGTGCTCGCTCCTACGTTTGTTTCTGGCCAATCATTCCTGTGCCATTTGCGCGCGGACGCCTTGGCGCATGGCGCAATATCACGTCGTACAAACAAGGCGGTCGCGCGCGCCTGTAACAGGCGTGACTGGCCCGAAACAAACGTAGGAGCGAGCACAGCTCGCGATGCGCCGCGCGGGCGGCGCTCGATCTACCAGGCGCCGACATACTTCCGGTGAACAACGAAAAAGCCCCCGCTTGCTTACGCAACACGGGGGCTTTTCAATGTTTGGCTCCGCGACCTGGACTCGAACCAGGGACCCAATGATTAACAGTCATTTGCTCTACCGACTGAGCTATCGCGGAATCTGCGCGTATCTTACTGATTGCCCGGGAGAAGTCAACCCACCCCCAGGCAAAACAATGAGTTACAGCACTTCCACGATAGCTTTGGTCACCACGTGGATGTTGCTCTGGTTCAGCGCGGCCACCGCGATACGGCCGGTGTCCAGGGCATAGATGCCGAAGTCGTTCTTCAGGCGGGCAACCTGTTCAACGGTCAGGCCCGAGTAGGAGAACATGCCGACCTGGCGGCCAACGAAGCTGAAGTCGCGGTTGGCACCGTATTCGGCCAGCAGCGATACCATCTGCTTGCGCATGCCGTGGATACGCTCGCGCATTTCGGCCAGTTCGGTTTCCCACATCTGGCGCAGTTCTGCGCTGTTCAGCACGGTGGCAACAATGGTTGCGCCGTGGGTTGGCGGGTTGGAGTAGGTGGTGCGGATCACGCGCTTGACCTGCGACAGCACGCGGGTGCTCTCGTCCTTGGAGGCGGTCACGATCGACAGTGCGCCGACGCGCTCGCCGTACAGCGAGAACGATTTGGAGAACGAGCTGGAAACAAAGAACTCCAGGCCCGACTCGGCGAACAGGCGCACGGCGAAGGCGTCTTCGGCGATACCGTCACCAAAGCCCTGGTAGGCCATGTCGAGGAACGGCACGTGGCCCTTGGCCTTGACCACTTCCAGAACGTTCTTCCAGTCGTCCAGGTTCAGGTCGACGCCCGTCGGGTTGTGGCAGCAGGCGTGCAGCACCACGATCGAGCCGGACGGCAGGGCGTTGAGGTCTTCGAGCATGCCAGCGCGGTTGACGTCGTTGGTCGGCGCATCGTAGTAGCGGTAGTTCTGCACCGGGAAGCCGGCCGATTCGAACAGCGCGCGGTGGTTTTCCCAGCTCGGGTCGCTGATGGCAACCACGGCGTCTGGCGAGATGCGCTTGAGGAAGTCGGCGCCGATCTTCAGCGCGCCGGTACCACCGACGGCCTGCACGGTGACCACGCGGCCAGCGGCCAGCAGTGGCGACTCGGCGCCGAACAGCAGCTTCTGCACAGCCTGGTCGTAGGTGGCGATGCCGTCGATCGGCAGGTAGCCGCGCGAAGCGTGCTGGGCGGCACGCTGGGTTTCGGCTTCGATCACGGCGCGCAGCAGCGGAATGCGGCCTTCCTCATTGCAATACACACCTACGCCCAGGTTGACCTTGTCGGTACGTGGGTCGGCGTTGAATGCTTCGTTGAGGCCCAGAATAGGGTCGCGGGGTGCCAGCTCGACAGCGGAAAACAGGCTCATTGTTACCTTGGCTCTGATTGGAGTGTGATAGGGCGTACACGCTCCAGCCGAATGCACTGAAGCGGTGCACAAACGGGGAGTCAGTATAGTGATACCGACCGGTCACCGCGACACTCTGGCACAGCTTTTAGGGCTATTTGCGCAAATATTTTTCGACCATTGGTCCAATTGCCGTGTCCACCGTTGCACGCGCCCACACCTGTGCCTTGAAAGCGCCCCCGAACGGGCGCATTTGGGTATAGACTACTGGCTAAATTTACAGCTGCTGCACCGTGAGGTCCTTCATGTCCGAGTTCCAGCTCGTCACACGTTTCCAGCCGGCCGGCGACCAGCCCGAGGCTATCCGCCAGTTGGTCGAAGGCATCGAGGCGGGGCTGTCGCACCAGACGCTGCTCGGGGTGACTGGCTCGGGCAAGACCTTCAGCATTGCCAACGTCATCCAGCAGGTGCAGCGCCCGACGCTGGTGCTGGCGCCCAACAAGACGCTGGCCGCCCAGTTGTACGGGGAGTTCAAGGCATTCTTCCCCAACAATGCGGTGGAGTACTTCGTTTCCTATTACGACTACTACCAGCCGGAAGCCTATGTGCCGTCGTCAGACACCTTCATCGAGAAGGACGCCTCGATCAACGACCACATCGAGCAGATGCGCCTGTCGGCGACCAAGGCGCTGCTGGAACGGCGTGACGCGATCATCGTGACCACTGTGTCGTGCATCTACGGCCTGGGCAGCCCCGAAACCTACCTGAAAATGGTCCTGCACGTGGACCGTGGCGACAAGCTCGACCAGCGCGCGCTGCTGCGCCGCCTGGCCGACCTGCAGTACACCCGCAACGAAATGGACTTTGCCCGCGCCACCTTCCGGGTACGCGGCGACGTAATCGACATCTTCCCGGCCGAATCGGATCTGGAAGCCATCCGCATCGAGCTGTTCGACGATGAAGTGGAGAACATCGCCGCTTTCGATCCGTTGACCGGTGAGGTTTTCCGCAAGCTGCCACGTTTCACCTTCTACCCCAAGAGCCACTACGTCACCCCGCGGGAAACCCTGCTGGAAGCAGTGGAGGGCATCAAGGAAGAGCTGAAAGATCGCCTGGAATACCTGCACAAGGCCAACAAGCTGGTCGAAGCGCAGCGTTTGGAGCAACGCACCCGCTTCGATCTGGAGATGATCCTCGAGCTGGGCTATTGCAACGGCATCGAAAACTACTCGCGTTACCTGTCCGGGCGCCCGGCCGGGGCGCCGCCGCCCACCCTGTACGATTACCTGCCGCCCGATGCGCTGCTGGTGATCGACGAATCCCACGTCAGCGTCCCGCAGGTCGGCGCCATGTACAAGGGCGACCGTTCACGCAAGGAAACCCTGGTCGAGTACGGCTTCCGCATGCCCTCGGCGCTGGACAATCGGCCGATGCGTTTCGACGAATGGGAGGATGTCAGCCCGCAGACCATTTTTGTTTCGGCCACACCAGGCCCCTACGAGGCCGAGCATGCCGGGCGCGTGGTGGAGCAGGTGGTGCGCCCGACCGGGCTGGTCGACCCGCAGGTAGAGGTACGCCCTGCGCTGACCCAGGTCGACGACCTGCTGTCCGAAATCCGCAAGCGTGTCGCGGCAGGCGAGCGTGTGCTGGCGACAACGCTGACCAAGCGCATGGCCGAGGACCTCAGCGATTACCTGGCCGACCACGACGTACGGGTACGCTACCTGCACTCGGACATTGATACGGTGGAGCGGGTAGAGATTATCCGCGACCTGCGCCTGGGCACCTTCGACGTACTGGTGGGCATCAACCTGCTGCGCGAGGGCCTGGACATGCCCGAGGTGTCGCTGGTGGCCATCCTCGATGCAGACAAGGAAGGTTTTCTGCGTTCCGAGCGTTCCCTGATCCAGACCATTGGCCGCGCGGCACGTAACCTCAATGGCCGAGCCATTCTGTATGCCGATAACGTCACCGGCTCCATGCAGCGGGCCATCGATGAAACCGAGCGCCGCCGCGAGAAGCAGATCGCCTTCAACGAAGCCAACGGCATCGTGCCCAAGGGCGTGGTCAAGGACATCGCCGACATCATGGAAGGCGCCACCGTGCCCGGTGCGCGCAGCAAGAAGCGCAAGGGCATGGCCAAGGCGGCAGAGGAGAGCGCCCGTTACGAGGCCGAATTACGTACGCCGGGCGAGATCACCAAGCGCATCAAGCAGCTGGAAGAGAAAATGATGCAGTTCGCCCGCGACCTGGAGTTCGAGGCGGCGGCGCAGTTGCGTGACGAGATTACCCAGTTGCGTGAGCGGTTGATCAGCAGCTGAAGCCGGGCGCGGGCCCTGTGGGAGCGGGCGTGCCCGCGAAGAATTCAATGCGGTGGCTGGCACCGGCTGCGCCGGTGTTCGCGGGCTCGCCCGCTCCCACAGGCACCGCGCATCATCTGAAATTGTGCTCAGTGGGCCTCCCCAGCCTTCAGCCCCTCCGGCAACTTGCGGGTCAGCAACACCGCCACCATGCTCACCGCCAACCCGATCCCGACAAAGTGGAAGGCATCGTTGTAAGCCATGATCAGCGCCTGCTGGTGGGTAATCTCGCTAAGTTTGCCCAGCGCCGCATTGTCATTGCCCAAGCGCTCCGCCAGTTGCGCCAGCCGCTCAGCCACCTGTGGGTTGCTCGGCACCACCGATTCGCGCAGGTAGTCGAAGTACACCTTGGTGCGCGCATCCAGCAGGGTGGCCAGCAAGGCAATACCAATCGCGCCACCGAGGTTACGCAGAATATTGAACAGGCTCGACGCGGACCCTGCATCCTGTTGTTGGATATACGCGGTGGCAATCAGCGAGATGGTCACCATGATCATCGGTTGGCCCAGGGCGCGGATGATCTGGATATGGTTGAACTGCGGCCCGGCAAAGTCCGGGTTGAGCACCCCCGAACCGAAACTGGCAGCGCCGAACAGGCAAAACCCCAGCGCGCATAGTACCTTGGGCGATATCACCTTCATCAGTTGCGGCACCAGCGGGATCAGGAACAGCTGCGGAATACCCATCCACATGATCACCTCGCCAATCTGCAACGCGTTGTAACCCTGTACCTGCGCCAGGTACAGCGGTAGCAGATAGATCGACCCGTACAGGCCCACGCCCATGCCCAGGCTAGCGATGCTCGACAGGCCAAAGTTGCGGTTGCCAAGAATGCGCAGGTTGATCAGTGGATGTGGCTTGGAAAACTGCAAGATGACGAAGGTGATCAGGCTGACCAGGGCAACGCTGCCCAGGCCGACGATCAGGTGCGACTCCAGCCAGTCCTTGCGGTGCCCTTCTTCAAGAAACACCTGTAGGCAGCCCAACCCAAGTCCGAGCGTGACGATCCCGGCGTAATCGGTACTCTTCAGCAGCTCCCAGTGCGCCTCCTTCTTCTCAAGCCCGTATAACAAGCCGGCGATCATTAGCAGGCCCGGCGGGATATTGATGTAGAAGATGTACTCCCAGCCCCAGTTCTCGGTCAGCCAGCCGCCCAGGGTGGGGCCGATGGAGGGGGCGAAAGTGGCGGTCATGGCGAACATCGCCATGCCTTTGGCGCGGTGGTGCTCGGGCAGCTTGATCAGGGTCAGGGTAAAGGCCAGCGGTATCAGCGCGCCGCCGGTGAAGCCCTGCAAGGCACGGAACAGGATCATGCTCTCCAGGTTCCAGGCCATCGAGCATAGCAGCGACGACAGCAGGAAACCGCCGGATACCCACACTGCCAGGCGCCGCGCCGACAGCAGCTGCACCAGCCAGGCTGTTAGCGGGATCATGATGATTTCCGCTACCAGGTACGAGGTGGAAATCCATGAGCCTTCTTCCAGCGTCGCCGACAGTGCGCCCTGGATGTCCTTCAACGAGGAGTTGGTGATCTGGATGTCCAGCACTGCCATGAAGGCACCGAGCATCACGCTCATCACCGCGATCCAGTCGCGCCGGGTTGGCTCCGCCGTGGGGCGCAGCAGTTGGTCACCGGCCATTGTGGTCTTGGTCTTCACTGCGCAGGTCGACAGTGGCGGTCACCGACATGCCAGGGCGAATACGCCCATGCAACGGGTTGTCGGCGCGGAACGTGAGTTTTACCGGGATGCGCTGCACAACTTTGGTGAAGTTGCCGGTGGCGTTGTCCGGTGGCAGCAGGCTGAACTGCGCACCGGACGCGGCGAACAGGCTGTCCACCCGGCCTTCGATCGGTGTGTCGGGGTAACTGTCGAACACCAGCTCCGCGCGCTGGCCGGGGTGCATGCGGCCGATCTGGGTTTCCTTGAAGTTGGCCTGCACCCAGATGTCTTCATCCGGCACGATCGACAGCAGGTAGGCGCCAGCCTGCACCACCTGGCCATCGCGCGCACTGCGCTGGCCGATGGTGCCGCTGATCGGTGCATGGATTTCGCAGCGGGTCAGGTTCAGCTCGGCCTGGGCCAAGTCGGTGCGGGCATTGGCGATTTGCGCATCGAGGCGCTTGAGTTCGGCGTTCAGGGTCGTGACCTGCTGGCGCTGGCTTTGCAGGTCGGCGCGTGCCTTGTCGACCTGGGAACCGGCGACATGGCTGTCCGCCGACAGGGTAGTGACCCGCTCTTCAGAGACAAAACCCGGCTTGCGCAGTTTCTCGGCGCGGCTCAGGTCCAGCCGTGAACGGTCGAAAGTGGCCTGGGTAGCCGCCAGCTGGGCCTGGCCGGCGGCAATCAGGCTGCCTTGCTGGGTGAGGCGGCTTTGCGCTTGCGCGTACTCGGCTTCGCGGGTGGCCAGGGCGGCGCGGGCGCGTTCGACCGCCAGCTCGAAGTCGGCGGGCTCCAGGCGCACCAGCAGGTCGCCCTTGTTGACGTGCTGGTTGTCCGCGACCGGGACTGTTTCGATGCGTGCACCGAGCTGGCTGGAGATACGGGTGATCTCGCCCTGCACGTAAGCGTTGTCGGTGCTTTCGTAGAAGCGGCCCTTGAAGTACCAGTGGGCCAGGAAGGCAAGGGCAATGATGGCCACCAGGGTGAAGAAGATCGTCAGGCGGCGTTTGAGTTGGGCAGGCATGGGGACTATCGTTCCAGAAATGTAAACAAATTTAACAGCGGCACAGGGCCTGTCGACAAGTGACGTTCGCGCCATTGCTGGAGCCCGGTGCCCGCCTCCTGCTAACATCCCGCCTTTGTTTCATCTTTCGTTCGAGACTCTCAATGACCACCGTACGCACGCGTATCGCGCCATCGCCTACCGGCGACCCCCATGTCGGCACTGCCTACATCGCCCTGTTCAACTACTGCTTTGCCAAGCAGCACGGCGGTGAGTTCATCTTGCGCATTGAAGACACCGACCAGCTGCGCTCCACGCGTGAGTCGGAGCAACAGATCTTCGACGCCCTGCGCTGGCTTGGCATCGAATGGAACGAAGGCCCGGATGTCGGCGGCCCGCATGGCCCTTACCGGCAGAGCGAGCGTGGCGAAATCTACGCCAAGTACGCCAAGGAACTGGTAGACGCCGGCCACGCCTTCTACTGCTTCTGCACCGCCGAAGAGCTGGAGCAGATGCGTGCCGAGCAGCAGGCCCGCGGCGAAACCCCGCGTTACGATGGCCGTGCGTTGCTGATGAGCGCCGAAGAAGTACAGCGCCGCCTGGACGCTGGCGAGCCGCACGTGATCCGCATGAAGGTGCCGAGCGAAGGTATCTGCGTGGTGCCGGACATGCTGCGCGGCGATGTCGAGATCCCGTGGGACCGCATGGACATGCAGGTGCTGATGAAGAACGACGGCCTGCCGACGTACTTCCTGGCCAACGTGGTCGACGACCACCTGATGGGCATCACCCACGTGCTGCGTGGGGAAGAGTGGCTGCCATCGGCGCCCAAGCTGATCAAGCTGTACGAGTACTTCGGTTGGGAGCAGCCCAAGCTGTGCTACATGCCGCTGCTGCGCAACCCGGACAAATCCAAACTGTCCAAGCGCAAGAACCCGACCTCGGTCACCTTCTATGAGCGCATGGGCTTCATGCCTGAAGCGATGCTCAACTATCTTGGCCGCATGGGCTGGTCGATGCCTGACGAGCGCGAGAAGTTCTCGCTGGCCGAAATGGTCGAGCACTTCGACCTGTCGCGTATCTCGCTGGGCGGCCCGATCTTTGACATCGAGAAGCTGTCCTGGCTCAACGGCCAGTGGCTGCGCGAGCTGCCGGTAGAGGAATTCGCCGCACGCCTGCAGAAATGGGCGTTCAACAGCGACTACATGATGAAGATTGCCCCGCACGTGCAGGGCCGGGTAGAAACCTTCAGCCAGGTTGCCCCGTTGGGCGGGTTCTTCTTCGAAGGCGCGCTCAAGCTGGACGCCAAGCTGTTCGAAAGCAAGAAACTGTCGGCCGACCAGGTGCGCCAGGTGATCCAGCTGATCCTGTGGAAGCTTGAAAGCCTGCGCCAGTGGGAAAAAGAGCGCATCACCGGTTGCATCCAGGCCGTGGTCGAGGCGCTGGAGCTGAAGCTGCGTGACGCCATGCCGCTGATGTTCGCCGCCATCACCGGCCAGGCCAGCTCGGTTTCGGTGCTGGACGCCATGGAAATCCTCGGTCCCGACCTGACCCGCTACCGCCTGCGCCAGGCCCTGGACCTGCTGGGTGGGGTGTCGAAGAAAGAAAACAAAGAGTGGGAAAAGCTGTTGGCTTCCATTGCCTGATTCAGCTTTGCACCTAACCTGTGGGAGCGGGCGTGCCCGCGAATGCAATGGTAAATTCAATACCGCATTTGCGGGCACGCCCGCTCCCACAGGCCAACTAAGCCCCAAAAAACCGGGGCAGGGCGGTAAGTGATTGTTATCTGTGAAAAAATTTTTGAATATTTTTGAAAATTAGTTTGACAGCCCTGCAATCCGATCTTAATATGCGCCCCGTCCACAGCGATGAACGAAAACGAAACGCCAGGCACCCAGCCAGCGGTTCAGTTCAAAGCGACATTGTGGGGCTATAGCTCAGCTGGGAGAGCGCCTGCATGGCATGCAGGAGGTCAGCGGTTCGATCCCGCTTAGCTCCACCAAATTCCGCTTAGCAGCCAAGGCTGATAAGCAAGACCGGGTCCAGCAACCGGGTCTTGAAGGTAAGAAGGTTCGTCCCCTTCGTCTAGTGGCCTAGGACACCGCCCTTTCACGGCGGTAACAGGGGTTCGAGTCCCCTAGGGGACGCCAGTTTTACACAAGCGATGTTGGTATGTCGCTGGGCCGCGAGGCTAGAAATCCGGGGCTATAGCTCAGCTGGGAGAGCGCCTGCATGGCATGCAGGAGGTCAGCGGTTCGATCCCGCTTAGCTCCACCAATTTTGCCGCGGTTCGCGTTAGCGGATCGGCACGAAGGTTACGTCCCCTTCGTCTAGTGGCCTAGGACACCGCCCTTTCACGGCGGTAACAGGGGTTCGAGTCCCCTAGGGGACGCCACTTTTCCTGCGTTTTGCAGGGCTTTAAAAGGCTCGTCGATTATTGATGAGCCTTTTGTTTCGGGGCTATAGCTCAGCTGGGAGAGCGCCTGCATGGCATGCAGGAGGTCAGCGGTTCGATCCCGCTTAGCTCCACCATTTCTGCCAGGGTTCACGCAAGTGGATCTTCGCGAAGGTTACGTCCCCTTCGTCTAGTGGCCTAGGACACCGCCCTTTCACGGCGGTAACAGGGGTTCGAGTCCCCTAGGGGACGCCACGTTTACCCGCGTTTTGCGGGACTTTAAAGGCTCATTCGCTTATTGAATGGGCCTTTTGTTTTTTCCTTCCAGTAATTTTTCCCCGACAAGCGTACGGCCGTGGGCACTCGGACGCTCGAACTGGCTGTTTGCCGGGTCGCTGCGCAGCGGCAAGCGGGCGGCTGCAATCATGAGCCTGATCCAGTCAGCGCGCATGAATGGGCACGATCCGTACGCCTATCTCAAAGACGTTCTGATGCGGCTGCCGACGCAGCGGGCCAGTGAAATCGATCAATTGCTGCCGCATAAGCGGCAACTAGCTTAGATACTTCAGGCGGCAAGCATGCCTTAAAAACTATATGGCTCAAGCTCTGCGAGCTGAGACAGCAGAATTAAATGCTCCACTGCTTTTAGTTTCTCAACATGATCAAGGGATGCCGACCCACCAAGCATTAACGCTGGAACAAAACCATACATCTCATCATGGCGAAGAGTGCCGAGCTTTTTTCTTGCCGCCTTGAACAAATCTTCCACATCGTTAGAGTCCACTTTTCTGGACACGATAAAGTCTTGAAGCTTACGATCCATTTGCTCGGGGGTGGGTTCAAAGTCATGAATTACGCATCGCGAAAAGACGCTGGTTATCTTCAGTGAAAATCCCGTTTTCTCGCCCCATAGATAGAGATCGCCGAACGCTCCACGGGCAATTAGGTGGTAAGTGTCGCGTTTTTCAAATTCTGTTCCCTCAAGCCACGAAGCCACCACTCCTTCGTATTCTTGCGGGTTCACTATCCAAAAAATTCCATCACCGTATCCGCACCAGCCGTGCTCAGCCCAATATTCCAGAAGCTGATTGGGTAGTTTACCCCTATAACGCTCGATACTCGAAGCTGGCACTTCCTGACGATCAACCGGGCTACCAAACTTTTCTAGGAATCTAGCAAATACCTTGTCCACGGATGCCTCCTTCAGCACTTGTGTAATTTCACGTTGAGGAAAGTTGAATCCCGCAAGGATTCAGGTACCTTCTCAGCAACTGCTTTAAGGTTTTGAATTTTTGGTCTCCACTGAGGCCCAATGCTGGAGTTAACCTGTCGGTCACCGAAGTCGCCAATGATATCCTTGCCACCAGCACTCAGATCGGGGTTGTGCAGCCCAGCAAGGTTTGCCATCGTTTCCTTGGCTTTTTTTATTGCAGCTTCCTCCGCTTCGAGTACATCCAAGTCTGGAAAATCATTCAGAAAACGCTCTTCCAATTGATCTTGTAGATCCTTGCGTGCCTTTTTGGCAGCCGCAGGGCTTCGTTTCACCGGATTAGCAATATTCTTCAAATACTCATCAACAGTAAGCCGATTCAACCCGTTCTCTTGCCCCTGCAACTGCCGCTCGAACTCGCCAATTTTGGAGGCAGGCATTTTATCTGCCTTGAAGCATTCAACCTCATGCAGCGGCATGGTGTTCGACTTACCCTTGGCGGGCTCTTTGTCTCTTCTCTCTGAGTGGTTTGGAGGTGACTTCTGGCTCGCCAGCGGCCCTCTGAGCGGCTCCGCCTTTTGCAGGTCAGGTCTGCGCTTCAACGCATCTTCATGCTCGACCATCCACTGGCCAATTCTTGCCCCTTTTGGACTGGCACGCATCTCTAATGCTAGCCTGCCAGCGTTACCTCGACCACGAGTCAAGTATTCGACAATGGCGCCCAGTAACAGAATGACGACTTCAACGTGGCCTAGCGCCATGTTATGGGCAGCGCTTCGAATTGCTAGGGGATCATCCTGGCTGAAGGGAGTTAAACCATCATCACCTCGTGTTCCTTCCCATGCAGTTTTAATTCCTGTCAGATAATAACTGCCAATGCGCGGCAAGCCTTCGACGAAAAATTCTGCAATAGACTGCAGGCCAAGTATCGCCAGTATCCAGCTGCTAGCCTGCAAACCCATTGCAGCCCCCGCAGCCCCCATCGGAACAGCGCCAGCACCTCCAAAGAATGCACCCACACCGGCGCCGATAGCACCTCCGGTCAAGGTGCTACCAGCGACGATCATTGCCATCTGCGTGACAACATCAATGAGGTCTTTGAGGATGCTGGAAATGTCGAGATCGGCGAAACGTTGGCGAAGTAGCTCACTCGCTTGCAACGCGGCGGATATTGAGGCTCAGGGAAGGGACAGGTTCACCCCAGTGGTTTCGATATCGGGCACCATTTTGATAGCCCATTTCCCGCCTTATCCGATCTTCAATCTGCTGCCACGACGGCACAATATGCGATAAAAACACCCGATGTCTCCCTGACAATTTGAGTGCTTGAGGGGGCAACAGCCCGCTTTTTGGTCTGGATAGGATACTGGCAAACGGTATAGCGACATCGCCTAGAAGAGTGCCTTAAGGATGTGCTGACGCAAAAGGCCGATGAGATCGTAAACTTTTCCGCATCGGGAGGTGGATGGCAAATCTACGCAAGATGTGTTCTACGTACGGTTACCGACAAGCGTCGCAGATTCTGCTTGCAAAAAAATATGATGATGATAATATTTCGATCATCATATTTTGTTTGGTGCGTGCCAGATGAGCGACAAGAAGAGCAGAACCCGCGAACGCATTCTGGAAGCTGCGCGCAGTGCGCTGATCCAGCACGGCCCGGCCGAGCCCAGCGTCAGCCAGGTAATGGGTGCGGCAGGCCTGACTGTCGGTGGCTTCTATGCGCACTTCGACAGCAAGGACGAGCTGATGCTCGAAGCGTTCCGCCAGTTGTTGGGTGAGCGCCGAGCCTTGCTCGCCCAGATCGACCCCAATCTCGATGGCGCCGGTCGGCGAGCGCTGGCTGGCGCCTTCTACCTCTCGCGCAAGCACCGGGACTGCGAAGTGCATGCTTGCCCGCTGCCTAATGCGTTGGGCGAAATGCAGCGCCTGCCGGAGGTTTTCCGCGAGGTGCTGGCCGAGCACATCGAGTTGATGACTGCAGCGATGGTCGACCGCCCTGAGGATGCCGACAAAGCGCTGGCCGACCTGGCCCTGATGGTGGGAGGGCTGGCGCTGGCCCGGGCCCTGGGGGCCAGTGATCTGTCTGACCGTATTTTACGCGCCGCCAAATCGGCGGTGCTTTAACACTGGAGCATGGCGATGACCACCCTGAGCTGGATTCGCGGTGTCAATAGCACCCTGGGCCGCCTGGCCCCCGAGCATGTCGCGGGCAAGATGCGCCGAGCCTTCATGACCCCGCGCAACCTGCCGCCGCGGGATTGGGAGCTGCCTGTGCTGGCCAGCGCCGAGCGCATTACACTGCGCTTCGGCCTGTCTGCCTTGCGCTGGGGTCAAGGGCCGACCGTGCTGCTGATGCACGGTTGGGAAGGGCGCCCGACGCAGTTTGCCGCCTTGATCGAGACCTTGGTTCAGGCGGGGCATACGGTGGTGTCGCTGGAAGGGCCTGGGCATGGCCGTTCGCCAGGCGAGCAAGCGAACGTGGTGCTGTTTGCCCGGGCGTTGCTGGAAGCCGCTGCTGAGTTGCCGCCGTTGCGTGCAGTCATTGGCCATTCCATGGGTGGGGCGAGCGTGCTGCTGGCTTTGCAGATGGGGCTGCGCGCAGAGGCGGCTGTCAGCATTGCGGCCCCGGCGCAGTTGTTGGGTGTATTACGTGGTTTCGCCCATCGTCTGGGGCTGCCAGCACGGGCGCGGGCAGCGTTCATTCGCCAGGTTGAGCGCGATGTGGGCATGCAGATTGCGCGGTTGGATGTCGCTGGTTACCAGCTGGAGCTGCCGGGGCTCGTGGTGCATGCCACTGATGATGCTCTCGTGCCCCCAGATGAGGCACATGTCATCCACAAGGCCTGGTTCGACAGCCGTCTGATGCTGCTGGAAGAGGGGGGGCACCAGCGGGTGCTGGCCGATCCGCGGCTGAGTGAAGCCGTGCTCGAACTGCTGGCCCGGGTTGATGCGGTCAGTGCAGGAGCCGCTTCAGCCGTGAACACCGGCATCGCCGGTGCCATTCGCCGCGCTGTCTGATTCGCGGGCAAGCCCCTCTATAGCAGCCGCGTCAGGCTCACAGGGGCTGGACATTGTCCTGCAGATCGCTGCTAAATCGCCTTTTGCGCCAAGGAAGCGAAAATGAGCTGGGACCTGGCAACACCCTTCGTCATCGACCTGCGCGTGGGCAGCGAGGACATCGACGGCCTTGGCCACGCCAACAATGCGGTCTACGTTACCTGGCTTGAGCGTTGCGCCTGGCGCCATTCCCAGCGCCTGGGGCTGGACCTGGCCGAATACCGGCGCCTTGACCGGGCGATGGCCGTGGTGCGCCACGAAATCGACTACCTGGCCGCTGCCTATGAGGACGACGAGCTGCAACTGGCCACCTGGATCATTGACTGGGACCAGCGCCTGCGCATGACCCGGCGTTTTCAGCTCAAGCGCCCGCGCGATGGTGTGACACTGCTGCGCGCGCAAACCACATTTGCCTGCATCGAGCTGTCCAGCGGCAAGCCCAGGCGCATGCCGGCGGAATTCGTCGAGGGTTACGGCCCGGCGCTGATCGGTGCCTGAGCCGCCGGCAATTTTTGTTAAACTGCCGGCTTTTTCCGCTGAGACACCGACATGCAAATTGCCCTGGCCCCCATGGAGGGGCTGGTCGACAACATCCTGCGCGACGTATTGACCCGCGTGGGCGGTATCGACTGGTGCGTCACCGAGTTCATTCGCGTGTGCGACCGTCTGTTGCCGGCGTCCTCGTTCCACAAGTTGGCGCCTGAGTTGCGCCAAGGCGCGCGCACGGCTGCCGGTGTGCCCATGCGTGTGCAATTGCTGGGTTCGGACCCGGTATGCCTGGCGGAAAACGCCGCACTGGCTTGCGAGCTTGGGGCGCCGGTGATCGACCTGAACTTCGGTTGCCCGGCAAAGACGGTGAACAAGTCGCGCGGTGGTGCGGTACTGCTCAAAGAGCCGGAGTTGCTGCACGCCATTGTGCGTGAAGTGCGGCGTGCAGTACCGGCGAATATCCCGGTGACCTCGAAGATGCGCCTGGGCTTCGACAGCCCCGACGGTGCACTGGAGTGCGCCACGGCGTTGGCCGAAGGTGGTTCGGCACACCTGGTGGTGCACGCACGGACCAAGGTTGAGGGTTACAAGCCGCCAGCGCATTGGGAGTGGGTGGCGCGGGTACAGGATGTGGTCAAGGTGCCGGTGTTTGCCAATGGCGAAATCTGGACGGTCGACGACTGGCGGCGTTGCCGCGAGGTCAGTGGTGCCGAAGACATCATGCTCGGCCGCGGGCTGGTATCGCGCCCGGACCTGGGCCTGCAGATTGCAGCGGCGCGGGACGGGCGCGACTATCAGCCGATGAGCTGGGATGACTTGCTGCCACTGTTGCGTGAGTTCTGGCGCCAGGCCCAGGCTAAATTGTCGCCGCGTTATGCACCGGGGCGAATGAAACAGTGGCTGGCGATGCTGACTCGCAGTTACCCCGAAGCGGTGGTGTTGTTTGCCGAGTTGCGCCGGGAAGATGACTGCGCGCGGATCAGCCGGTTGCTGGGGGTTGAGACTCAAGCCCTGGAGGCTTGCGTCGCCTGAGCAGGCCTCTTCGCGGGTACTGCACCTGTACGATTCACCCGCGAAGGCGCCGTCAGGCCCCATGCAAAAAAATCAGATTTTTTCTGTTTGCCCCTTGAAAGCATTTCCCTCGGCCATATCTTTTGAGTACGCGATGCCGAAGCCGGGTCGCGTAATGACTTACTTGCTGAATCTCAGGAGTTTATGACCATGACTACTGCTTTCTCTCTTGCTCCACTGTTCCGTCATTCCGTTGGTTTCGACCGTTTCAACGACCTGTTCGAATCCGCGGCACGTAACGAGGCCGGTAGCAGCTACCCGCCCTATAACGTGGAAAAGCATGGCGATGACCACTACCGCATCGTGGTTGCTGCAGCCGGTTTCCAGGAAGAGGACCTCGACCTGCAGGTCGAAAAAGGTGTCCTGACCGTGACCGGTGGCAAGCGCGACAATAGCGCCGCTGAAGTGACCTACCTGCACCAGGGTATCGCACAACGCGCCTTCAAGCTGTCGTTCCGCCTGGCTGATCATATCGAAGTGAAGGCCGCCGGACTGGCCAATGGCCTGCTCAGCATCGACCTGCTGCGCATCGTGCCAGAAGAAGCCAAGGCCAAGCGCATCCCGATCAATGGCGAAAAACCAGCGCTGAACTGATCGCACTGCAATGAAAAAGGGCACCTCCATAGGTGCCCTTTTTCGTGCTTCTCACGCGGTCCCGTGTAGGTGCGCGACAGCCATGCCATCAGTAATCCGCCGGCGCCTCCAGCAACATCTGCCGAAACTCCGGCAACGGCAATGGCCGGCTGTGCAGATAGCCCTGGTACAGATGGCATCCCAGTCGCTCGAGAAACGCCAGCTGTTCGGTCAGCTCTACCCCTTCGGCAATCACCGCCAGGTCGAGACTGCGGGCCATGGCGACAATGGCGCGGACAATTTCTGCGTCGTTGGGGTCGTCCGGTGCATCGCGTACGAAGCTCTGGTCGATTTTCAGCGCATCCACTGGCAGGCGTTTCAGGTAAGTCAGCGAGGAGTAGCCGGTGCCGAAGTCATCCATGGCGAAACTCACCCCGTAGCCCTTCAGCTCGCGCATCTTGCTGATGGTGTCTTCCAGGTTCTGGATGACGATGCCTTCTGTGATTTCCAGCGTCAGCATCTGCCGCGGCAGGCGGTAATCGTCCAGGCTGCGCAGCACCCGCCCGACAAAGTCGTTCTGACGGAACTGTCGCGGGCTTATGTTCACGCACAGGCTGAAATCATCAGCGTCGATCAACCCGTCGGTGAGCATGCGGGCGCAGGCGTCGCAGGCTTCGTCGAGAATCCAGCTGCCAACTTCAAGGATCAAGCCGCTTTCTTCCAGTACCTGGATGAACTGCGAGGGCGGTTGCTGGCCCAGTTGCGGGTGGTGCCAGCGCAGCAGTACTTCGGCACCGACGATGCGGTTGTCGCGGGCATCCACCTGTGGCTGGAAGTGCAGCGCCAGTTCGCCACGGGCCAAGGCCAGGCGCAGGTCGTTTTCCATGCGCAGGCGCTCACTGGCGGCCTTCTGCATGGTGGTGTGGAACAGCTGGGTGGTGTTGCGACCGGAGTCCTTGGCCCGGTACAGGGCGATATCGGCACGCTTGAGCAGGTCGGCCGGTGTGGTGCCGTGGTCGGGGATCAGCGCCACGCCGATGCTGGGCGTTACCTGCAGGCGCTGGCCATCCAGTGACATTGGCTCGGCCAGCAGTTCGCGCAGGGTGTCGGCCAGCTCGCGCACTTTCTCTTCCACGTGTTCGCGGCTCCCTTCCAGGCCGCTGAGCAGCACGACGAATTCGTCGCCCCCCAGACGTGCCACGGTGTCCTCCAGGCGCACGCTGGCTTCCAGACGGGCAGTGATGATCTTCAGCACGGTGTCGCCCACTGGGTGGCCCAGCGAGTCGTTGATGTGCTTGAAGTGGTCAAGGTCGAGGAACAGCAGGGCGCCGCGCAGGTTATGGCGCTTGAGCAGGGCGATCTGCTGGCTCAGGCGGTCCATCAGCAAGGCGCGGTTGGGCAGGTTGGTCAGCGGGTCGTGATAGGCCAGGTGGCGTATCTGCGCCTGGGCGTTCTTCAACTGGCTCACGTCACGGGCGGTCAGCAGCAGGCAGTCCACTTCGTTGAGGGTGATCGGTTCCACCGAAACCTCGACCGTGAGGATATCGCCACGCTTGTTGCGCCCGAGCATCTCGCGGTGGTGTACCCGGCCGCGCTCGCGCAGTTCGGCAAGTAATGCACTACGTTGCTTGTCGTCGGCCCAGATGCCGATCTCGTACACCGTGTGGCCGACCACTTCGGCAGTGCTGTAGCCGGTCAGGCGGCAGAAGCCGTCGTTGACTTCCAGGTAGCGGCCGCTGTGGCGTTCGGTGATGGTGATGGCGTCGGGGCTGGAGTGAAAGGCCTTGGCGAACTTCTCCTCGCTGGACTTCAGCGCTGCTTCGGCGCGTTGTTGCTGGGTGATGTCGCGCAGGGTGGTAACGCTGCAGGGCTGGTCGTCGACGGTGATCAGGCGGCTGGAAATCACACAGGTCAGGGGCGCGCCATTGCGGTGGTTGAGTACCACGGCGACGTTGCTCAAGGCCTGTTCGCGGATCACCTGCTCAATGCGTCGTGCGCGCTCGATGGACTCGGCCCACAGGCCGATTTCCTCTGCGGTACGCCCAAGCACCTGCTCGCTGCTCCAGCCGAAGGTCTGGGTGAACGCCGGATTGATCTCGATGAACTGGCCGGTGTCCTGGCGGGTGACGCAGATCGGGTCGGGGCTGACCTGGAACAGGCTGGCAAACTTCTCTTCCGAGGCGCTCAGGCGCTGTTCACGTTCCACCTGGTCGGTGATGTCGAGCAAGGTTCCCGCCATGCGCAAGGGGATGCCTTGGTCGTCGCGGTACAGCCGCGCGCGGCTTTCTATGTAGCGTGAAGCGCCGTTTTCCAGCTGCACCCTGTAGGTGATCTGATAGTTGCCGGCAGGCCCTTCGCGCAGGCTACGGTAGGCCTGTCGCATCGAGTTGCGTTCTTGCTCCGGCACACCCTCGAAAAAAGCATCGAACGATTCATGAAAGGGGATGGGCGGCAAGCCATGCAGCTGCGCGGCGCGGGCCGAGCCGTAGAGCATGCCGCTTGGGATGTGCCAGTCCCAGGTGCCCAGTTGCGCTGAGTCCAGGGCCAGGTCCAGGCGCTCCTGGCTGTCCTTCAGGGCCTGCTCGGCGCGCTTGCGTTCGGTGGTGTCGACGAATGTACTGATCAGGAAGGTCACGCCTTCCAGTTCGATGCCCTGGGTGCACAGGATGCCGTCATGCACCTTGCCGCTGGATGCGCGGAATTGCACCTCCATGATCAGCGGGCCGCCGTTGGCGCGGGTCGAATCGATTATCTGGTGGCGCTGTTCGGGGTTGACCCACAGGCCCAGTTCCAGGCTGGTCTTGCCGATCACCTGGCTGCCGGGCCAGCCGAACATGTCTTCGAAGTGCTGGTTGACCTCGAAGATCATGCCATCGTGGCGGCGGGTCAGCAAAATGGCGTTGGGGCTCAGGTGGAACAGCGTGGCGAAGCGCTTTTCCGAATTGATCAGCGCCGTTTCCCGCTCGCGCTGGCGGGTTATCTCGCGGATCACACCGATCATCTGCGGCCGGCCGTGCAGGTCGTGGGTCAGGCTACCGTTGATCTCCAGCCAGTGCAGGCTGCCATCCGGCCAGCGGATACGGTGGCGCATGGCCTGCTCCACCGGCTCGCCGTTGACCACCGCCTGGAACACCTGGCGCGTACGGGCGCGGTCTTCCTCGGGCAGCAGGTCGAGGTAATCGATGTCGGCAGGCAGTGGCTGCTGTGGGTCGAAACCGAACAGGGCCTGGGTGCCCCGCGACCAACTGACCCTGCCGCTTTCGATATCCCATAGCCAGGCGCCCAGGCGCGCGCCGTTGAGCGCTGCCAGCAGTTGCGGGGCGTTCTGCCAGGCCTGCTCGGACTCTTGGGGATCAGCTGCAGGTATGCGCGGCAGGCGCAAAAAGCGGTTTGCTGATTTGGGCATCGGTACCAGACCTGTGGCGTATGACGTGTCCTTGGAATCGGAATAGCTGGCTGACAGCCGGTCAGGTGGGCCCTGAGTGGCTGTCGAGCAGGGCCATGAATGCCCTGGCCGCATTCGATAGCGTACGCTCCGTGTGCAGAATGTAGCCTAGCTGGCGCGAAAGCTGTATGCCGGGCAAAGCGATGGGTGCAACCTGTTCGTCGAGCATGGTACGTGGCAGCACGCTCCAGGCCAGGCCGATCGACACCATCATCTTGATGGTTTCCAGGTAGTTGGTGCTCATGGCGATGTTCGGCATCAGCCCCTGGCTTTCGAACAGGCGCTGGACAATATGGTGGGTAAAGGTATTGCCGCCGGGGAATACCGCCGGGTGGCGGGCGACGTCAGCCAGGCTGACCGCCTGGTTGCTGGCCAGCGGGTGCTCGGGGGCGGCGACGAAGTCCAGGGCGTCGTCCCACACTGGCATGGCCTTGATCAAGTGGTGTGGCTCGGGCGCCAGGGTGATCACGGCGATTTCGGCGCGGCCATGCAAAATCTCGTCGTAGGCCTGTTCCGAATCCATGAACTGAATATCCAGTGCCACTGCCGGGTACTGGCGGGTGAAAACCCGTAGTAGCGGGGGCAGGCGGTGCAGGCCGATGTGGTGGCTGGTGGCCAGGGTCAGACGACCGCTCACGGCCCCGGTCAGATTGGTCAGCGCCCGTCGGGTATCATCAAGGACGTTGAGGATCTGGTAGGCCCGCGGCAGCAGGGCGCGCCCGGCTTCAGTCAGGGTCACCTCGCGGCCCAGGCGGTCGAACAGGCGCACGTCCAGTTGCTGCTCCAGGCCGGCGATGCGTTTGCTGATGGCCGGCTGGGTCAGGAACAGGCGTTCGGCTGCGCCGGAAAAGCTGCCGGTTTCAGCAATGGCGATGAAGGCACTGAGGTTGGCCAGGTCCATGGTGGGGTATTCCTTTGGGTTATCCAAAGCATAAAAATTATGAATTTGAGTTATTCAATCTAACCCCATAGCATCGTCCGTACAAGCCAAGGGGTCTTTGGCATAGAAAGACGCTGATGAGGAACAGTCTGATGGCTGGCAAAACGCTCTACGACAAACTCTGGGAAGCCCATGAGGTCAAGCGCCGTGATGACGGCTCGTCCTTGATCTACATCGACCGCCACATCATCCACGAAGTGACGTCGCCCCAGGCCTTCGAAGGCCTGCGCCTGGCCAACCGCAAACCGTGGCGTATCGACGCCAACATCGCCACGCCGGACCACAACGTGCCTACCACACCAGAGCGCAAGGGTGGTATCGAGGCGATCGTCGACCAGGTGTCGCGCCTGCAAGTGCAAACCCTCGACGAGAACTGTGACGAATACGGCATCGTCGAATTCAAGATGAACGACGAGCGCCAGGGCATCGTCCACGTCATCAGCCCGGAGCAGGGCGCCACCTTGCCAGGCATGACCGTGGTCTGCGGTGACTCGCACACTTCCACCCACGGCGCCTTCGGTGCCCTGGCCCACGGCATCGGCACCTCTGAGGTCGAGCACGTGCTCGCCACCCAGTGCCTGGTCGCCAAGAAGATGAAAAACATGCTGGTGCGCGTGGAAGGCCAGTTGCCGGCCGGCGTTACCGCCAAGGATATCGTGCTGGCCGTGATCGGCAAGATCGGCACCGCCGGTGGCAACGGTCACGCCATGGAATTCGCCGGCAGTGCCATTCGCGAATTGTCGATGGAAGGCCGCATGACCATCTGCAACATGTCCATCGAAGCCGGTGCCCGCGTGGGCCTGGTGGCGACCGATGCCACCACCGTTGCCTACGTCGAAGGCCGCCCGTACGCGCCGAAGGGCGAGCAGTGGAAGCAAGCGGTCGAATCGTGGAAAGACCTGGTGTCGGAGGACGACGCCGTATTCGACACCGTGGTGGAACTGGATGCCAGCCAGATCAAGCCACAGGTCAGCTGGGGCACTTCGCCCGAAATGGTTCTGGCTGTCGACCAGCGTGTGCCAGACCCGGCAGCCGAAGCCGACCTGGTCAAGCGTGGTTCGATCGAGCGTGCCTTGAAGTACATGGGGCTGACCGCCAACCAGGCGATCACCGATATCAAGCTCGACCGTGTGTTTATCGGCTCGTGCACCAACTCGCGAATCGAGGACCTGCGCGCAGCGGCGGAAATCGCCAAGGGCCGCAAGGTGGCCGCAAGCGTCAAGCAAGCCATCGTGGTACCGGGCTCGGGGCTGGTCAAAGCCCAGGCCGAGCGTGAAGGCCTGGACAAGATCTTCCTCGAAGCCGGTTTTGAATGGCGTGAACCAGGCTGCTCGATGTGCCTGGCGATGAACCCGGATCGCCTGGAAAGCGGCGAGCACTGCGCGTCCACCTCTAACCGCAACTTCGAAGGCCGTCAGGGCGCCGGTGGCCGTACCCACCTGGTCAGTCCGGCCATGGCTGCCGCTGCTGCTGTAGCGGGCCACTTCATTGATGTCCGCGAGTTGATCCAAGGGAGCGCAGCATGAAAGCCTTTACCCAGCACACTGGCCTCGTCGCACCGTTGGACCGTGCCAACGTCGACACCGACCAGATCATCCCCAAACAGTTCTTGAAGTCGATCAAGCGCACCGGCTTTGGCCCGAACCTGTTCGACGAGTGGCGTTACCTGGACGTGGGTCAGCCCTACCAGGACAACAGCAAGCGCCCGGTCAACGAAGAGTTCGTGCTCAACCATGCGCGCTACCAGGGTGCCAGCGTGTTGCTGGCGCGGGAAAACTTTGGTTGTGGCTCCAGCCGTGAGCATGCCCCTTGGGCGCTGGACGAGTACGGCTTCCGCAGCATCATTGCGCCGAGCTTTGCCGACATTTTCTTCAACAACAGCTTCAAGAACGGCTTACTGCCGATCATTCTGAGCGATGAGGAAGTCGACGAGCTGTTCAAGCAGGTCGAAGCCAACCCGGGCTACCAGCTGACCATCGACCTGCAGGCGCAGGCGGTGACCCGCCCGGATGGCAAGGTGCTGCACTTCGAGATCGATGCGTTCCGCAAGCACTGCCTGCTCAACGGCCTGGACGATATCGGCCTGACCCTGCAGGACAGCGACGCGATCAAGGCCTTCGAAGCCAAGCACCGTGCCAGCCAGCCTTGGCTGTTCCGCGATGCCTGAAGTTCGTAGGTGAAAGTGCCGGCCTCTTCGCGGGTAAACCCGCTCCCACAGGGATATCACCAGCCCTGAGGGCCATGAAGGTCCTGTGGGAGCGGGCATGCCCGCGAAAGGGCCGGCACAGGCAACAAAAATCTATAGGAACGAGACATGACCAGCACCCAGCACATCGATGTGGTCCAACGCCAGTTCGGCGAACAGGCCAGCGCCTACCTCAGCAGCGCCGTGCACGCCCAAGGCAGTGAATTCGCCCTGCTGCAGGCTGAGCTGGCAGGGCAGGCCCATGCCCGCGTGCTGGACCTGGGCTGCGGTGCCGGTCATGTCAGCTTCCACGTCGCCCCGCTGGTTAACGAAGTGGTCGCCTACGACCTCTCTCAATCCATGCTCGACGTGGTCGCCAGCGCCGCCGCCGAACGCGGCCTGGGCAATATCATTACCGAACGCGGCGCTGCCGAACGCCTGCCGTTCGCCGATGCATCGTTCGACTTCGTCTTCAGCCGTTATTCGGCCCACCACTGGAGCGACCTGGGCCTGGCCCTGCGCGAAGTGCGCCGGGTTCTCAAGCCAGGGGGTGTGGCGGCGTTCATCGACGTGATGTCGCCGGGCAGCCCGCTGCTCGACACTTACCTGCAAACGGTCGAAGTGCTGCGCGACACCAGCCATGTGCGCGACTATTCCGCCGCCGAGTGGCAGCGGCAGGTCAGCGAGGCCGGCCTGCGCGTGCGCAGCCACACCCGCCAACCGCTGCGCCTGGAGTGGAGCACCTGGGTTGAGCGCATGCGCACCCCCGAGCCGATGCGCGCGGCC
Source organism: Pseudomonas sp. YQ_5 (assembly GCF_043103305.1). Classification (NCBI taxonomy): domain Bacteria; kingdom Pseudomonadati; phylum Pseudomonadota; class Gammaproteobacteria; order Pseudomonadales; family Pseudomonadaceae; genus Pseudomonas; species Pseudomonas sp. YQ_5. The sequence goes on from NZ_JBICJS010000084.1 coordinate 49,231, forward strand.
ATCCGCCAGTTGCAGCAAGCCATGGGCGAAGAAGTACGGCAGTATTACCAGATCGAGGCCGACGGCTCATTCAGCACGGATGTGCTGGTGTTGTGGGCCGAGCGTTAAGCACTTTTCGGTGGGGCCCGCTTGGCCGCACCGCGTGAATGGATAGAGGAAAGCATGAGCAAGCAGATTCTGATTCTCCCAGGTGACGGTATCGGCCCGGAAATCATGGCCGAAGCGGTCAAGGTACTGGAGCTGGCCAACGACAAGTTCCAGCTCGGCTTCAGCCTGGCGCACGACGTGATTGGTGGCGCGGCCATCGACAAGCACGGTGTGCCGCTGGCCGACGAAACCCTGGAGCGTGCGCGCAAGGCCGATGCGGTGCTGCTGGGGGCTGTGGGCGGGCCGAAGTGGGACAAGATCGAGCGAGACATTCGCCCGGAGCGCGGCCTGCTGAAGATCCGCTCGCAACTGGGCCTGTTCGCCAACCTGCGCCCGGCCATCCTTTACCCGCAACTGGCCGATGCCTCGTCGCTGAAGCCGGAAATCGTGTCGGGTCTGGACATTCTCATCGTCCGTGAGCTGACCGGCGGCATCTACTTCGGTGCCCCGCGCGGCCAGCGCGAGCTGGAAGGCGGCGAACGCCAGGCCTACGACACCCTGCCGTACAGCGAAAGCGAAGTGCGCCGCATTGCCCGTGTCGGCTTCGACATGGCCCGCGTGCGCGGCAAGAAACTGTGCTCGGTGGACAAGGCCAACGTTCTGGCCTCCAGCCAGCTGTGGCGTGAAGTGGTCGAAGACGTGGCCAAGGACTACCCGGACGTAGAGCTGAGCCACATGTACGTCGACAACGCTGCCATGCAGCTGGTGCGTGCACCCAAGCAGTTCGACGTGATGGTGACCGACAACATGTTCGGTGACATTCTGTCGGATGAAGCTTCCATGTTGACCGGTTCCATCGGCATGCTGCCTTCGGCGTCTCTGGATGCCGACAACAAGGGCATGTACGAGCCGTGCCACGGCTCGGCACCGGACATCGCAGGCCTTGGCATCGCCAACCCATTGGCGACCATCCTGTCGGTGTCGATGATGTTGCGTTACAGCTTCAATCAGACGGCTGCCGCCGAGGCGATCGAGAAGGCCGTGAGCCTGGTTCTGGACCAGGGTCTGCGCACCGGCGACATCTTCTCGGAAGGCTGCCGCAAAGTTGGTACGCAGGAAATGGGCGACGCAGTAGTCGCAGCGCTGCGGAATCTGTAATCTCTCTGGCCCGCCCCCCAAAATTCCCGGTGGCGGCCCACTTTTAGCAAAGGTGTAGTTGCGATGAAACGTGTAGGTCTGATCGGTTGGCGCGGTATGGTCGGTTCCGTGCTCATGCAGCGGATGCTGGAGGAGCAGGATTTCGACCTTATCGAGCCGGTGTTCTTCACTACCTCCAATGTTGGTGGCCAGGGTCCGAACGTGGGCAAGGATACAGCGCCCCTCAAGGACGCTTATTCGATTGAAGAACTCAAGACCCTCGACGTAATCCTGACCTGCCAGGGCGGCGACTACACCAACGAGGTCTTCCCCAAGCTGCGTGAAGCTGGCTGGCAGGGTTACTGGATCGACGCTGCTTCGTCCCTGCGCATGCAGGATGACGCGGTGATCATCCTTGACCCGGTCAACCGCAAGGTCATCGACCAGCAACTGGACGCCGGCACCAAGAACTACATCGGTGGCAACTGCACCGTCAGCCTGATGCTGATGGGCCTGGGTGGTCTGTTCGAGGCCGGTCTGGTTGAGTGGATGAGCGCCATGACCTACCAGGCGGCTTCGGGTGCCGGTGCGCAGAACATGCGCGAGCTGATCAAGCAGATGGGCGCTACCCACGCGGCAGTGGCCGATGACCTGGCCAACCCGGCCAGCGCCATCCTCGATATCGACCGCAAGGTTGCCGAGACCATGCGCAGTGAAGCGTTCCCGACCGAGAACTTCGGCGTGCCGCTGGCGGGCAGCCTGATCCCGTGGATCGACAAGGAACTGCCGAACGGTCAGAGCCGCGAAGAGTGGAAGGCCCAGGCCGAAACCAACAAGATCCTCGGCCGCTTCAAGAGCCCGATCCCGGTCGACGGCATCTGCGTGCGCATCGGCGCCATGCGCTGCCACAGCCAGGCGCTGACCATCAAGCTGAACAAGGACGTGCCGATCGCCGACATCGAAGGCATGATCAGCCAGCACAACCCTTGGGTGAAGCTGGTGCCGAACCAGCGTGAAATCAGCATGCAGGAGCTGAGCCCGACCAAGGTCACCGGCACCCTGAACATCCCGGTTGGCCGCCTGCGCAAGCTGAACATGGGGTCGCAGTACCTGGGCGCGTTCACCGTGGGTGACCAGCTGCTGTGGGGCGCCGCCGAACCGCTGCGCCGCATGTTGCGGATTCTGCTGGAGCGTTGATCGTTCTGTTTTGACCAAAAACCCGCGCTGGCAACGGCGCGGGTTTTTTGTATCCGGGGGTAAGGTTTGCAGCGGGTGCGAAACCGAGCGCCGCCCGCGCGGCGCATCGCGAGCTGCGCTCGCTCCTACGTTTGTTTCTGGCCAATCATTCCTGTGCCATTTGCGCGCGAACGCCTTGGCGCATGGCGCATTATCACGTCGTACAAACAAGGCGGTCGCGCGCGCCTGTAACAGGCGTGACTGGCCCGAAACAAACGTAGGAGCGAGCGC
>NZ_JBICJS010000085.1:0-827 GCF_043103305.1 Pseudomonas sp. YQ_5
GGGTGATAGCCCCGTACACGAAAATCTCTTATCAATGAAATCGAGTAGGACGGAGCACGAGAAACTTTGTCTGAATATGGGGGGACCATCCTCCAAGGCTAAATACTACTGACTGACCGATAGTGAACCAGTACCGTGAGGGAAAGGCGAAAAGAACCCCGGAGAGGGGAGTGAAATAGAACCTGAAACCGTATGCGTACAAGCAGTGGGAGCCTACTTTGTTAGGTGACTGCGTACCTTTTGTATAATGGGTCAGCGACTTATATTCAGTGGCGAGCTTAACCGAATAGGGGAGGCGTAGCGAAAGCGAGTCTTAATAGGGCGTTTAGTCGCTGGGTATAGACCCGAAACCGGGCGATCTATCCATGGGCAGGTTGAAGGTTAGGTAACACTGACTGGAGGACCGAACCGACTACCGTTGAAAAGTTAGCGGATGACCTGTGGATCGGAGTGAAAGGCTAATCAAGCTCGGAGATAGCTGGTTCTCCTCGAAAGCTATTTAGGTAGCGCCTCATGTATCACTGTAGGGGGTAGAGCACTGTTTCGGCTAGGGGGTCATCCCGACTTACCAAACCGATGCAAACTCCGAATACCTACAAGTGCCGAGCATGGGAGACACACGGCGGGTGCTAACGTCCGTCGTGAAAAGGGAAACAACCCAGACCGTCAGCTAAGGTCCCAAAGTCATGGTTAAGTGGGAAACGATGTGGGAAGGCTTAGACAGCTAGGAGGTTGGCTTAGAAGCAGCCACCCTTTAAAGAAAGCGTAATAGCTCACTAGTCGAGTCGGCCTGCGCGGAAGATGTAACGGGGCTCAAACCATGCACC
>NZ_JBICJS010000086.1:0-4460 GCF_043103305.1 Pseudomonas sp. YQ_5
GGGTGTCAGAAATTTTGTGTTCGGGCATAACATGAGTCAGCGTCGCCATCGCAAATGACGGTTCGCCGAGTCAAAACAGACCACTTCGCTTCTTGCTTCTTGCTTCTTGCTTCTTGCTTCTTGCTTCTTGCTTCTTGCTTCTTGCTTCTTGCTTCTTGCTTCTTGGATGTGAGCATCCACATCAAGTAGGTATTCATTCGCGAAGGTGGCGCGTAGTCACCTTTCCGCCCTTCCGGCGGGTTACTTTGGTCGTGGCCAAAGTAACCAAAACCGTCGGCTCCCATCATCCGGCCCCTACGCTGCGCTCCGGGGTCCCCTCGCTCCGGACTTGCTCCCGGGAGGACCGCGCTGCAGGCCCCATCCTGGGGCCCAGCGCTTGACGGGCATCCATGCCCGTCACCTCCCTCCGCAAGCCCTACGCTCGGCCTCCTGAAGTCGCAATCTGCGTCGCCTGAACTGCCGCGCGCTCAGAAGCAAAAGCCAAGAGCAAGAGCAACGGCGTTCTTACAGGTATACCAGGCCGAGGGCAGCCTTGCCGGCGATATCCTTATCCAGATGACCGGGCAGAATCTCACCGAATGCATCGGCGGTGCCGGCCGATCACAGAGCTCGCTTTTCGCTTTTGATCTGGCTTCTAAGCGCGCGGTAGTCCAAGCAACGCAGATTGCGACTTCAGGAGGCCGAGTGGAGGCCTTGCGGAGGGAGATGACGGGCATGGATGCCCGTCAAGCGCTGAGGCCCCATGGATGGGGCCTGCAGCGCGTGCTCCCGGGAGCAAGGCCGGAGCGAGGGGACCCCGGAGCGCAGCGTAGGGGCCGGATGATGGGAGCCAACGGTTTTTGGTTCCTTTTTGCCACGACAAAAAGGGACCCGCCGTAAGGGCGGAAAGGTGAATTGGCGTCGCCATCGCAAACGGACTGTACGCCTGATCAAAACCGCCGCTTAAGCTTTTGGGCTTTGGGCTTTTGGGTTGTGCTTTCACATCGAGTAGACATTCATTCACGATATAGGCACCAAGTCACCTTTCCGCCCTTCCGGCGGGTTACTTTGGTCGTGGCCAAAGTAACCAAAACCGTCGGCTCCCATCATCCGGCCCCTACGCTGCGCTCCGGGGTCCCCTCGCTCCGGCCTTGCTCCCGGGAGGACCGCGCTGCAGGCCCCATCCTGGGGCCCAGCGCTTGACGGGCATCCATGCCCGTCACCTCCCTCCGCAAGCCCTGCGCTCGGCCTCCTGAAGTCGCAATCTGCGTCGCCTGATCTATCGCGCGCTTAGAAGCAAGAGCAAGAGCAAGATCAAGATCAAGAGCAAGATCAAGATCAAGAGCAAGTTGGAAAAACCGTAATGCATGGTTCATTCAAGAAAGACACGCTCGATAGCCTGCTGGTCGCGAAATTGGCCGGCCAGTTTCAATATCGCCCAGGCCAACTAAGCCGACCAAAGCGAGAAAACTCCTAAATATTTCCAGAGGACTTATCCACAAGCTTGTAGTCCATTTCCCAAATATATGCCCAGCTGTTGCCCTCCCCCCTTTCCGCGCCTAGCCTTGCCAATCACTGACGGGGCAAGTCCCGTCGTCACATCAATATTCCGTACCCACATCCTTGCCAAGGAGCGGTAAACATGGCTTTTGACGCGTATTTGCAAATCAGCGATATCCCAGGCGAAGCCTTGGACGAAAAGTACAGCAAGTGGATTGAAGTGACCGGTTATGACTTCGGTGTAAGCCAAAGCACCTCCGCCACCGCAAGCTCCGCCGGCGGCGCCAGCTCTGGCCGCACCGCAGCCAGCAACTTCACCTTCACCAAGTTTCTCGACAGCGCCAGTTGCAAACTGATGGAGGCCAGTTGTGCAGGCCAGCATTTCAAGGAAGTGAAACTCGCGCTGTGCCGCGCGGGCGGTGACAAGCTCAAGTATTACGAAATCATTCTCGAAGAAGTGATCATCGCCGACTACACCCAGAGCGCCGCCGATGGCGTGCCGATCGAGGTTGTTCAGCTCGACTACGGCCGAATCAAGACCACCTATACCCAGCAAAAACGCACCGACGGCTCCGGCGGCGGCAACATTGCTGGCGGGTGGGACCGGATCGGTAACAAGAAATACGCGTGAGGGGTCGCCATGTCTGAAGCCCGTGCGTTCATCAACCCCAGGATGCAAAACTACCACACGCTCAAGGCCGGTCTCGCGCTGACCGGGCACTCGGCCAACAAGTTTGACATCCTCAATTCGCACATTTTCAACAGCGTGGTCAGAGGCGGCGAACTGGTGATCGTCGGTGACTGGTCCACGCCTTCCTGCACCAGTCAGGAGGCGTATCTGATGTCGAAAGCTGCCGTGACCCATATGGGGCTGATGCGCAGCGGGCAAGGTGCCGATGAGTTTTTTCTGGAGAATTTCGAACTGTTGAAGAGCTTGCTCGCCCACGCGTCAATGGGTGCAGGCGTGGTTAGCGATGGCTGGAGCAAGCATCTGAAAGCAATTGAGGGCACATTGCTGGAAATCGAGAAATTGCACAGGGAGCATCTGGGCTCAGGGACGCTCAATGCCCGCGACCAGTTTTATGCCAAGCGTGCGGCACTGTTCTCGAAACTTGACGAACAGTTGGGCAAGCTGGCGGGGTTCGGCGCTGGATTGCGCAACAAGGGATCGATCAAGAGGACACTGGCCATTTCTACGAAAAGCTATTTGCACATGGGTGAAATTGCGGGGTATGCGGAAAAGGTCGCCGGGGTGGGCAAGGCTGCCAACCTGATCAAAAAAGGAACCTATATTGGCATAGCGCTTGACGTAGCAGCGACGGGGCTAGAGATTCGCCAGGCTTGTATTCTGGGCAGAGAAAGCGAATGCCAGCGAGCTGCATATGTAAACTCTGCATCATTAGCTGGAGGTCTGGCTGGTAGCGCTGTAGGCGGTTACCTAGGAGGGAGTATTGTTGCACCCGCAGTATGTGCGGCACTAGGAGTAGGGACTGCCGGACTAGGGGCACTCACCTGCGCGGTCATCGGTGGCGCTGCCGGGGCGAAGTTAGCCGGTGATTTCGCAGGAGAAAAAGGCGAGGTATTAGGTGATTTTTTGTATCACGAGCTCTCAAAATGACTAACATAGAGCCAGGACTGATCGCGCTGATCCTGATTACAGCAATGCTAATTGCCGCTAGCGCGCAAATTATTATTTCACACAAATACACCGAGCATTTTGAATCTTTCCTGCCCACCTCTCGCCTCGTATCTGACAACATCAAAAATTACCAGCACGCCGGACTCTTGGGCAAAACAATAAGAACCGGTCAGATTGCAACACTGTTGGCCCTACCCAAAATCTTCATTTACAGGGGTTACGCTGATATTGAGGAAATAAAAAATTTCCCCCTCCGCGAAAAGCGCATTTTGTTAACCCTATGGGTTATTCACATCACCTTGTTCATTGCACTGATGCTGTCGCATTATCTATGACTTCATGCCGATACGACTTGCCCCGAATCGAAACCTGACGTGGTAACGTAACGAGGGGATATTTCCTACAAAAGCCTGTACCGCTGGCCGCGATAATTAGTGTAGAAGAGCTAAATACGTCCATAGATCTTCCTTGACAGGCCGTGTCGCCGGGGGAGGGATAGCAGCAAGCTACGGTGGTACTATTGCCACTAGTATTTGTCTCGCTCTGGGCGTGCCAACAGCCGGTACAGGCGCACTCCTATGCGCTGTTATTGGTGGGGCTGCGGGAGCCACGGGAGGAAGCATGCTTGGCGGTGCTTTAGGGGAGGCGCTCGGCGAAGTATTATATGAAAAGGTAGGCAACCAATGAGTACTGCTGTGGGCATTGTTGCATTTATAATTTTGGCCGCCATGACCGTCACGCTTTGCGCATCGCTCTACATATCAATCTATCATCTTGGCAGGATCGAATCACTACTACCGAATAGCGCATTCGTGAGCGGAAATAAAAAAACCTTTTCACAAGCAGGCCTTATTGGCAAGGTAATGCGCACACTCTCAATATCAATACTACTAACAGCACCCAAGATATATGCGCGAAAAGGTTTAGTTGACCTTGATGAGGTCACGAGTTTCCCTATACGCATGAAGCGCACCCTGATCGTCTTAGGGGCTATGCACCCAACACTTATCGGAGCACTTATTCTATTTCGCATTTGGTTGCATACCCTGGACCCAAGCCGCAGTTGGTAGCGTGAGGATATCGAATGCCTAGGAAGTCAGGAAGGTTGCAGAAGTTCTAAAATAGTCGAGAGTGTTCATTGGCAGGTAGCGTGGGAGGAGGCCTAGTTGGTGCTAGTGGGCGTGGCGGCTTGCGGTGTGGTTCTGGGAATCGCATCGGGAGGGCCTGGGGCAATCGATTGTGGTGTAGCGGTTGGAGCTTTTTGGGGGATGCTAGGCGGGAAGCTCGGAAGCGATGGAGGAGAGCTGATGGGAAATGTACTCTACGAGCAGGTGGTGAAGTA
>NZ_JBICJS010000008.1:0-48398 GCF_043103305.1 Pseudomonas sp. YQ_5
AAGGGACGCGAAGCGGCCCCAATAACCGGCCCTGAAAGGTATTCTTCTGATCACCGCCTGGCAGGCCATCATGTCATCGAGCTCGTTCCGTCAGTCACTGCGTCGCCTGTGGGGCCAAGACAAGTTCAGCTACAGCATCCGGGTCACCATTGCCCTCACCGGCAGTCTGGCCCTGTGCTGGTACCAGAACGAGATGGCCCTGCTGATTCCACTGTTCCTCGGCATCATCGCCAGCGCCCTGGCCGAAACCGACGACAGCTGGCAGGGCCGCCTCAGCGCCCTGGCCGTTACCCTGGTGTGTTTCGCCATCGCTGCACTGGCGGTCGAGTTGCTGTTCCCTTACCCCTGGATCTTCGTCATTGCCCTGGCCCTGGCCGCCTTTGGCCTGACCATGCTCGGAGCGCTGGGCGAGCGCTACGGCGCCATCGCTTCGGCCACCTTGATCACTGCGGTCTACACCATGATCGGCGTGGACCAGCGCGGCGGCCAGGTCACCGACTTCTGGCACGAACCGCTGCTGCTGGTGGCAGGTGCGGCCTGGTACGGGCTGTTGTCGGTGCTGTGGCAGGCGCTGTTTTCCAACCAGCCGGTACAACAGAGCCTGGCCAAACTGTTCTTCGAGCTGGGCAGCTACCTCAAGCTCAAGGCCAGCCTGTTCGAACCGGTCCGCACGCTCGACGTCGAGGCCCGGCGCCTGGAACTGGCCCAGCAGAACGGCAAGGTGGTGGCAGCGCTGAACGCCGCCAAGGAAATCATCCTGCACCGGGTGGGCAACAGCCAACCAAACTCGAAGGTAAGCCGCTACCTCAAGCTGTACTTCCTGGCCCAGGACATCCACGAGCGTGTCAGTGCCTCGCACTACCCCTACAACGCTCTGACCGAGGCGTTTTTCCACAGTGACGTCATGTTCCGCTGCCAGCGCCTGCTGCGTAAGCAGGGCTCATCTTGCCAGGAGCTGGCCCGCTCGATCCGCCTGCGCCAACCGTTCGTGCTGGCCAGCGGTTATCCAGAAGCCCTCGAGGACCTCAACGCTTCGCTCGAACACCTGCGCATTCAAAGCAACCCGGCCTGGCGCGGCCTGCTGCGCTCGCTGCGGGCGCTGGCTGCCAACCTGGCAACGCTGGACCGCCTGCTCAGTGCCGCCAGCAACCCGGACAGCCTGGCCGATGCCAGCGACAGCAGCCTGCTCGACCGCTCGCCACGCTCGCTGAAGGACGTATGGACGCGCCTGCGCACCCAGCTCACACCGACCTCGCTGTTGTTCCGCCATGCCTTGCGCCTGCCGCTGGCGCTGTCGATCGGCTATGGCATGGTGCACCTGATTCACCCGACCCAGGGCTACTGGATCATCCTCACCACGCTGTTCGTGTGCCAGCCCAACTACGGGGCCACCCGGCGCAAGCTGGTGCAGCGAATCTTCGGCACTGCCGTTGGCCTGACAGTGGGCTGGGCCTTGTTCGACCTTTTCCCAAACCCGGTCATCCAGTCATTGTTCGCCGTGGTTGCCGGGGTGGTGTTCTTCGTCAACCGCACGACCCGCTACACCCTGGCCACTGCCGCGATCACCCTGATGGTGCTGTTCTGCTTCAACCAGATCGGCGATGGCTACGGCCTGTTCCTGCCACGCCTGTTCGATACCCTGGTGGGCAGCCTGATTGCCATCCTCGCGGTATTCCTGTTCCTGCCTGACTGGCAGGGCCGACGGCTGAACAAGGCGCTGGCCAATACCCTGGCCTGCGCCAGCGTCTACCTGCGCCAGATCATGCAGCAGTATGCCCACGGCAAGCGCGACGACCTGGCCTACCGCCTGGCCCGGCGCAATGCCCACAACGCTGATGCGGCGCTGTCCACCACCTTGGCCAACATGCTGATGGAGCCGGGGCATTTCCGTAAGGAAGCCGACGTTGGCTTTCGCTTCCTGGTGCTGTCGCACACCCTGCTCAGCTACCTCTCGGGGTTAGGCGCGCACCGCGACACGGCGTTGCCGGCGGAGGTACAGGAGCAGTTGATCGAAGGCGCCGGGCAAAGCCTGGCCAACAGCCTGGACGAGATTGCCAACGGCCTGGCCGCACGGCTGCCGGTGGCGATTCACAGTGATAGCGAAGAGGCGCTGGCCAATGCCCTGGAGCAGATGCCGGAAGATCTGGATGAGCATCAGCGGTTGGTGCAGACGCAGTTGGCGTTGATATGCCGCCAGCTGGGGCCATTGCGGACCCTGGCGGCACACCTGATCAAAGAAGGTGCCCCGGCCTGATAGTTTTATTGCCTGTGCTGGCCGCTGCGCTCAAAAACCATACTGACGCAGCAGCCGGGCATAGCTTCCATCCGCCTTCATCGCCGCAATCGCCTGCTCAAAGCGCTCTACGATCCGCTTATGCTCCGGGTGCTTCAGGCTGACCAGAATATGCAGGGTGTTCTCCCATAGCGGCGGCTCCACCAGCATCACTCCATCACGTACTTCCTGCGGCTCACGTTGCAGGTTATAGCGGGCCACGTACTCGTCTTCCACCGCCAGGCTTACCCGCCCCGCCGCCAACATGCGTACCGCAGAAGAAAAGTTGCGCACCGCCACCTTGTGCAGACGGGGATCCCCGTCGAATTCCGGTGAATAGGCGTAATCGCGCACTACAGCAATGCTGTAGGGATAAAGGTCAGACTGCTGCTTGTAGCTAAACGTCTCGCCCTTACGTTGCAGCAGCCGAATTCGATTACTGAGGTAGGCGTTGGAGAACTGCCCGATATTGGCGCGCGAATCGTTGTACCAGGCATTGATCAGCACGTCGTAGCGCCCTTCACCTACCCCCAGCAACGCACGCGCCCACGGCACCTCTTCATAGCCGCTGGCGTAGCCGGCACGGGCTAGCGCCGTGGTAACGATGGAGGTCGCAAGGCCGCCGCCCGGCATCTTGGCATCGGTGAACGGTGGCCAGTTGTCAGCCACCAGCCGTAGCTTGTCGCGACCCAGGGCGGGTGTTGCCAGCATCGTTGCCAGCAATCCCAGAACACAAAGCAGTGGCCGCATGCTCACGTCCTTTCGCATATGGAGGGCAACACTGGCAGTGAGATTACACAAAGCTGTTACCGAGGGCAGCGGCCAATAGTGTCATTTAGCCTCTATTTTGGCCGAAGCACATGCAGCATGCGATGATCCAGCCCCATCCAAGGAGTTCGTGCCAATGTCAATCGACTGGCTCTGCAAGCACCACACCGCCCTCGGCAAGGAGCAGCTCTATGCCATTTTGCAATTACGCACTGAGGTATTCGTGGTGGAGCAGCGCCACGCCTATCAGGAAGTCGATGGTCAGGACCTGACTGGCGATACCTTGCACCTTATGGCCTGGCAGGAAGACAAGCTGGTGGCCTACCTGCGCCTACTGGATCCGCAGTCACAAGGAGGGGATGTGGTGATCGGACGCTTGGTGACATCACCGCAAGCGCGAGGTTTGAAGCTCGAGGAAAGCTTGCTGCTCAAAGGGCTGGAGGCGGCGGAGCACGGTTGGCCGGGGGTGCCGGTGTATCTGTCGGCTCAGGCGCATTTGCAGGATTTTTATGCCCGCCATGGGTTTGCGGTGGTGAGCGGGGAGTCTCTGGTGGACGGCATCGCGACTATCGGAATGCGAAAGGGTTGAGGCCGCCCCCACGGACCGCGCCAGCTTTTCAAATCAGGGGTAGCCCAGCACTTCGCGGATCTGCCGCAAGTGTCGGATGATCCACTGCTTGTCGATCGCCCCCCAGTCATGGATGCGGTAATGCCCGGCGTGGTTGCGTGCGCCTTCCTGCTGTTCGAACTCGCAGACGATGTCCAGGTCGGCCAGCGCGGCGATAGTGTCCTGGGCTGTGCGACGGGGCATGCCGGTGGCCTCCATCAGGGCGGGCACGCTGGTCGCGGTCTGGCTGTCGATCAGCCAGGCCACGTACAGGCGGCGGTAGAAGCTGCTCTTGGTCTTGCTTACTTCCATGCTGCATGTTCCTTAGAGGTTGCCCGGCAGCTCCCGGTAGGTCAGGTAGACGCGCAGGTCGAATTCCAGTTGGTGATAGTCCGGCTCCATGTGCTGGCAGAGCTGGTAGAACGCCTTGTTGTGATCTCGCTCGCGCAGATGCGCCAACTCGTGCACAACGATCATGCGCAAGAACTGTGGCGCGGCCTCCTTGAACAGCGAGGCAATGCGGATTTCCTTCTTCGCCTTGAGCTTGCCGCCCTGCACCCGCGATACCGCCGTATTCAAGCCCAGGGCCCGATGCGTCAGGTCGAGGCGGCTGTCGAACAGCACCTTGTCCAGGTTTGGCGCACTTCGCAGGTACTGTTGGCGTAGATCCTGGGCATAGCCATACAGCGCCTTGTCGCTTTGCACGTCATGGCGGTCAGGGTAACGGCGCTGCAGGTATTCACCCAGGCGGTCGCTGTCGATCATCTGCCGCACCTGCGCCTGCAGGTGCGGGGGGTAGGCTTGCAAGTAACGTAGTACGGTCATGGCGCTGTATTCGGCGTAACGAATACCGATTCTAGCCAATCACGGCCCTGGCCAGGAGAAAATTGCCGGGAAGCCGCTGGCGTCAGCAGCAGTCATCGGATAAGCCACCAGGAAGCCCTGAACGTATTCGCAGCCATTGGCCTTGAGCCAGGCTGCCTGTGCCGGGGTCTCCACGCCCTCGGCGATCACCGTGATACGGTAGTCGGCACACAGGCCGATCACGCTGCGAACCAAAGCAGCATCTACCGCCGAATCGGGCAGCCGTGCCACCAGATGACGGTCGAGTTTGAGGGTATCGATAGGCAGGTCGCGCAGCATGCGCAACGAACAGTCCCCCGCACCGAAGTCATCCAGAGCCACCCTCACGCCCAGGTCACGCAAGCGGTGTATCTGCTTGACAGCCGCATCGATGTTATACATAAGCGAGGTTTCCGCCACTTCCACTTCCAACTGCGTCGGGACAAGCTGGTAAAGCTGGATGACCCGTTGCAGCTCTTCGACCAACCCAGGCATGACGAACTGCGCGCGGCTCAGGCTGATGCCGAGCACAAGGTCCGCCGGAAAGCGGTCATACCAGGCTTGCCGCTGTGCGGCCCCCTGGCGGTAGATCCAGCTGGCCAGGCGGTTGATCAGGCGCGCTTCTTCCAGCAATGGGATGAACAGCCCCGGCGGTACATCGCCAACGCTGGGGTGCTGCCAGCGCAGCAAGGCCTCGAAACCACGCAGGCGACCATCGTGGAAAGCTACCTGTGGCTGGTACACCAAGGTAAAGTCCTGCTGCTCGATGGCCATACGCACGCTGTCCTCGAGCATCAGCCGCGAGCGCGCCCGTCCATTGAGTTCCTGGTCGTAGAAGCGGTATTGCTGACGCCCAGCCTGCTTGGCTGCGTACATCGCTGTATCGGCCGAACGTAGCAGGCCTTCGACATTGGCGCCGCAGTCAGGGTAGGTGGCAATACCGATGCTGACCCCAAGGCACACATCGAGCCCGTCTACCTCATGGCTGATGGAAACACGCTCGAGCAACCGTTCGGCATAACGCCCGGCCTGCTCCGGGTAGGGCAAGCTGTCGAACAGTGCAGTGAACTCGTCGCCGCCCATGCGCGCCAGCAAGGCCTCACTGCCCAGGCAGTCCTTGAGCTGCTCGGCCACCCAGCGTAACACCCGGTCGCCAGCGTCGTGGCCGAGGGAGTCGTTGATGCGCTTGAAGCCATCCAGGTCCATGTACATCAGCGCCTGCGCCTTGCCCGAGCGCTCGTTGCGCAACAGAGCACCTTCAGCAGCCTGGTAGAAACCACGGCGGTTGAGCAGGCCGGTGAGCGGGTCAGTAATGGCCTGATATTCCAGTTGCTGGTGCAAGTCATGCACCACCGACATGTCCAGCACGGTCACCACCATGGCCTGCTGGTCGGCCGGCAACGGCGCACAGGACAGCGCCACCGGCACAGCTTCCCCTCCATGGATACGCAGTTGGGCATCGTGTACGCGGAAGATCCGTCGCCCTTGGTAGGCCTTGTAGAAGTCCGAATCGCGCCACAGGCTGGCACTGCCCAGCTGCATAACGTCGAGCAACTGGGTGCCCTGCAGTTGTTGCACCGGTGCCGCCAGCAAACGGGAAATGGCCGGATTGGCAAAACTGATGATGCCATGGGCATCAACCACCAGAATGCCTTCGGCGGCATTTTCCAGGATGGACGCATTGAATGCCCTGGCCGCCTCCAGCTCGCGACTCAGCTGCTGCAGCATGCGCCGGTTGCGCTGCTGGTCGAGCAAAGCCTGGACCTTGGGCTTGAGGATTTGCGGGTCGAACGGTTTGAACATGTAATCCACAGCGCCGCTGGCGTAGCCTTTGAGCACGGCCGCTTCGGACTGTTCGTTGGCGGTGAGGAAAATGATCGGGGTCAGTCGGGTACGCTGATTGCCGCGCATCAGCCGGGCGACTTCAAAGCCGTCCATTTCCGGCATCTGTACATCCATCAACACCAGGTCGACTTCGTACTCAAGCAACGCGCTCAAGGCTTCAATCCCAGAGCTAGCCGTCAATACTTGCCAATCCTGCCGGGCCAACAAGGCCCGCATGCTGATGAGGTTCTCGGGGTAGTCGTCTACTACCAGAAGAACTGAGCTGCCATCCAGTGGCTGTTGTTGAAGGTAAGCGCCATCCATGCTGCTTCTCTGTTATGTGACCGACTTCAAAATACGGTTGGATCCATTAGTACTCTAGACCTGAGGCTGCAACACGCAATGCAATCAGAACGCTATCAGTGGCTAAACTGTACGTTAGCCGACTAACGGTCGATCCGCCGACATTACGTGCAGGCTTTCATCGCCCATAAAAAACCCGCATCGCTGCGGGTTTTTCAGTGTTATCTGTCGATCAGTTGACCTTGGCGGCCAGCTCACCTTTCAGATAACGCTGGTACATACCTTCCAGAGAGACCGGCTTGATCTTCGAGGCATTGCCAGCGGTGCCGAAAGCTTCGTAACGGGCGATGCACACGTCGCGCATGGCCTTGATGGTTTCACCGAAGAACTTGCGCGGGTCGAACTCGCTCGGGTTCTGCGCCATCAGACGGCGCATGGCACCGGTAGACGCCAGACGCAGGTCGGTATCGATGTTGACCTTGCGCACACCATGCTTGATGCCTTCAACGATTTCTTCGACCGGTACACCGTAGGTTTCTTTGATGTCGCCGCCGTACTGGTTGATGATCGCCAGCCACTCTTGCGGTACCGAGGACGAACCGTGCATCACCAGGTGGGTGTTGGGAATGCGCTTGTGGATTTCCTTGATGCGATCGATGGCCAGCACGTCACCGGTTGGTGGCTTGGTGAACTTGTAGGCACCGTGGCTGGTACCGATGGCGATCGCCAGGGCGTCGACCTGGGTCTTCTTGACGAAGTCGGCGGCTTCTTCCGGGTCGGTCAGCATCTGGCTGTGATCCAGCACGCCTTCGGCGCCGATCCCGTCCTCTTCACCGGCCATGCCGGTTTCCAGCGAACCCAGGCAGCCCAGCTCGCCTTCAACCGAAACGCCACAGGCGTGAGCCATGGCAACGGTCTGCTGGGTAACGCGGACGTTGTATTCGTAGTCGGTCGGGGTCTTGCCGTCTTCACCCAGCGAGCCGTCCATCATCACCGAACTGAAGCCCAGCTGGATCGAGCGCTGGCAGACGTCAGGGCTGGTACCGTGGTCCTGGTGCATGCACACCGGAATGTGCGGGAACTCTTCGATGGCAGCCAGGATCAGGTGGCGCAGAAACGGGGCACCGGCGTATTTGCGGGCACCGGCCGAAGCCTGGACGATCACCGGAGAGTCGGTCTTGTCGGCCGCTTCCATGATGGCGCGCATCTGCTCGAGGTTGTTGACGTTGAAAGCTGGAACGCCGTAGCCGAACTCGGCGGCGTGGTCCAGCATCTGGCGCATGCTAATGAGTGCCATTGTGTATCTCTCTCCCGACAAGCGTCGTTTGTTTCGTGCAAGCCTGCCGCAGGGGCGGTTGCTGTTCAAGTAGTGTGGGCCACCCTCGCGGCCCGGCCAGTCACGGTGCCTTGCAACCCCGCCCAATCAGATCGTTGGTTGCCACCCAGTACACCAGGCCTTCTTCGCCCTTGGTGTGGAAGGCCAGCATGCCATCGCTGTAAAGCGCACCCGAAGCACCCGGTTCAGCCTTGAGCCGATAGACCTGATCACCGCCGCCAAGGCGTACATCAACCTGGTCGCGCTGGGCATCGGCAAAGCGCCAAAGCACCTCAGCCTGGGTGTCGCAGACCCAACGGGTCCAGTTGTCTGCCGGGGCGGGTTGCGCCGGCTGCAGCAGTGAGCATCCTGCCAGTGTCGCCAAGGCCGACACGGCCAAAAGCGCTTTCATTCAGTTTCCTCGATTTGAGGCTGCTGTGCAGCCCTTCTTCAAGACCACAAATCAACCTTCAGGTTGCCTATTACCCGATCAAGGGCAACCCGGCGCCTTGCGCTGGTGGTCTTCGTCGTACTTTTCCAGGCCTTCCGGGCCCACGCGCTTGCTGATGACCGGCACAGTCTCGGCCTGCCATTCGGACTGGTAGCATCCGCCCTTGTGCGATCGCGCCGGGTCGGCATCCGAGGCCGGGCTGCCAGCACAAGCGCTCAGCAGACCGGCCAGCATCATCACAGGCAATTGCTTGACCACCAGGCCACTCCCTTTGCCAAGCGCCGACGTCATCAGGCTTTGGCCCGCTCTTCCAGGATTGCGACAGCTGGCAGGACCTTGCCCTCGACGAACTCGAGGAAGGCGCCACCACCGGTAGAAATGTAGGAGATTTCCTTGCTGACGCCATATTTGTCGATGGCTGCCAGGGTGTCACCGCCACCGGCGATAGAGAACGCGGCGCTGTCAGCGATGGCCTTGGCCAGTACCTTGGTGCCGTTGCCGAACTGATCGAATTCGAACACGCCCACCGGACCGTTCCACAGAATGGTTTTCGACGACTTCAGCAGCTCGGCGAAGTTGGCCGCAGTTTGCGGGCCGATATCCAGGATCATGTCGTCGGCAGCTACGTCGGCAATGGCTTTGACGGTAGCTTCGGCGCTCTCGGCGAACTCTTTGGCAACCACCACGTCGACTGGCAGCGGCACGCTGACCTTGGCCGCAATGGCCTTGGCGGTGTCGACCAGGTCAGCCTCGTACAGCGACTTGCCGACCGGGTGGCCAGCAGCGGCCAGGAAGGTGTTGGCAATACCGCCACCAACGATCAACTGGTCGCAAACACTGCTCAGGCTGTTCAGCACGTCCAGCTTGGTGGATACCTTGGAGCCGGCAACGATGGCCGCCATTGGCTTGGCCGGGGCCTTCAGGGCCTTGCCCAGGGCATCCAGTTCGGCTGCCAGCAGCGGGCCGGCAGCGGCAACCTTGGCGAACTTGGCGACGCCATGGGTCGAACCTTCGGCGCGGTGTGCGGTGCCGAAAGCGTCCATGACGAATACGTCGCACAGGGCAGCGTATTTCTGCGCCAGCTCGTCGGCGTTCTTTTTCTCGCCCTTGTTGAAGCGCACGTTCTCGAACAGCACCAGATCACCGGCCTGTACCGCGACACCGTCCAGGTAGTCGGCAACCAGCGGCACGTCACGACCCAGGGCCTTGCTCAGGTAATCGGCGACCGGCTTGAGGCTGTTCTCGGCAGAAAATTCGCCTTCGGTCGGGCGGCCCAGGTGTGAGCAGACCATTACCGCTGCGCCCTTCTCCAGGGCCAGCTTGATGGTCGGCAGCGCTGCCAGGATACGTGCGTCGCTGGCTACCACACCGTCCTTCACAGGCACGTTGAGGTCTTCGCGGATCAGTACGCGCTTACCTTGCAGATCGAGGTCGGTCATCTTCAACACGGTCATGAATGCAGTCCTTCAGGGCTGTTTGTTGCGGGTTGGGTGAACGACGTGCAAAAAGTGTTCGGCAACGTCGAGCATACGGTTGGCAAAACCCCATTCGTTGTCGAACCAGGCCAGCAGGTTTACCAGGCGGGGGCCGGAAACACGAGTCTGGCTGGCATCGACGATCGCAGAATGCGGGTCGTGGTTGAAATCACAGCTGGCGTGCGGCAACTCGGTGTAGGCCAGCAAGCCTTTAAGCGGGCCGTCCAGCGCGGCCTCGCGCAGCACTCGGTTGACTTCGGCCGCAGTGGTGTCGCGGGCGGTCTGCAGAGTGATGTCCAGGCACGAGACGTTGACGGTCGGTACACGTACCGCTTTGGCCTGGATTCGCCCGGCAAGTTCCGGAAGCAGGCGCTCGATGCCACGCGCCAGGCCAGTGGACACGGGAATCACCGACTGGAAGGCCGAACGCGTGCGGCGCAGGTCTTCGTGGTGATAGGCATCGATCACCGGCTGGTCGTTCATCGCCGAGTGGATGGTGGTGATCTGCACATATTCGATGCCGAACGCCTGATCCAGCACACGCAGCAGCGGCACACCGCAATTGGTGGTGCACGAAGCGTTGGACACCAGGCGCTCGCTGCCGGTAAGGCAGGCCTGGTTGATGCCGTAGACCACCGTGGCGTCAACGTCGGCCTCACTGGCCATGGGCTGCGAGAACAGCACCCTTGGCGCACCGGCGTCGAGAAAACGCTGGCCATCGGCACGGGTGTTATAGGCACCGGAACACTCCAGCACCAGGTCGATGCCCAGCGCAGCCCAGTCGATGCCTTCGGGGGTGGCACTGCGCATAACCTTCACGCAGTCGCCATTGATATGCAGACAGTCGCCGTCGACCTTGACCTCGCCGGGAAAACGCCCGTGGGTGGAGTCGAAGCGTGTCAGGTATTCCAGGCTGGCCTGATCGGCCAGATCGTTCAGCGCGACGATCTCGAAACCGGCCTTTGCCCCCCGCTCGAACAGCGCGCGCAGGACACAGCGGCCGATACGGCCATAACCGTTGAGTGCAACTTTGTAGGGACGCAGGTGGGGCATTCGGGGCTCACGAGACAGTTCGTTTGTCGTCAGCCTGCGGAATTTGCGGTGTGGCATTCGCGGGCAAGCCCGCTCCCACAGGGTTTCATGCAACCTCTGTGGGAGCGGGCTTGCCCGCGAATGAGGGCGACACCGCCCGCAGATCTTTAAATCAGTCTTCCAGCAGCTCTTCGGCTGTACCGAGGATGTTCTCCAGGGTGAAACCGAACTCTTCGAACAGTGCCGAAGCCGGCGCCGACTCACCGTAAGTGGTCATGCCGATGATACGACCTTCCAGGCCAACGTACTTGTACCAGAAGTCGGCGTGGGCAGCTTCGATGGCGATGCGCGCACCGACTTCCAGCGGCAGCACGGACTGCTTGTAGGCTGCGTCCTGGGCATCGAACACGCTGGTGCACGGCATGGAAACCACACGCACCTTGCGGCCTTGCTCGGTCAGCTTGTCGAAGGCCTGAACAGCCAGGCCCACTTCGGAACCGGTGGCGATCAGGATCAGCTCCGGCTCGCCGGTGCAGTCCTTGAGCACATAGCCACCACGGCTGATGTCGGCGATCTGCTGGGCATCGCGCGCCTGGTGCTGCAGGTTCTGACGCGAGAAGATAAGCGCCGAAGGGCCATCCTTGCGCTCCAGGGCGTTTTTCCAGGACACGGCGGATTCCACTGCGTCGGCCGGGCGCCAGGTGTCCAGGTTCGGCGTGCTGCGCAGGCTGGTCAGCTGCTCGATTGGCTGGTGAGTCGGGCCGTCTTCGCCCAGACCGATGGAGTCGTGGGTGTACACGTGAATCACGCGCTGCTTCATCAGGGCCGACATGCGCACGGCGTTGCGGGCGTATTCCATGAACATCAGGAAGGTCGCGCCGTAAGGCACCAGGCCACCGTGCAGGGCAACGCCGTTCATGATGGCGGTCATGCCGAACTCGCGCACGCCGTAGAACACGTAGTTGCCGCTGGCATCATTGGCTTCGACGCCCTTGCAACCTTTCCACAGGGTCAGGTTGGAGCCGGCCAGGTCCGCCGAACCACCGAGGAACTCCGGCAGCAGCGGGCCAAAGGCGTTCAGGGCGTTCTGGCTGGCCTTGCGGCTGGCGATGGTTTCGCCTTTGGCAGCCACTTCGTTGATGTAGGCCTGGGCCTTCTCGCTGAAGTCGGCCGGCAGCTCGCCGCTGTCACGGCGCTTGAACTCGGCAGCCAGCTCCGGGTAGGCCTTGGCGTAGGCGTCGAAACGCTGGTTCCACTCGGCTTCGGCCTTGGCGCCAGCGGCCTTGGCATCCCACTCGGCATAAATGTCGGCAGGGATTTCGAACGGGCCGTAGTTCCAGTTCAGTTCTTTACGGGCCAAGGCGATTTCGTCGTTGCCCAGCGGTGCACCGTGGCAATCTTCCTTGCCCTGCTTGTTCGGCGAGCCGAAACCAATGATGGTCTTGCAGCAGATCAGGGTCGGGCGATCGCTCTTGCGGGCGGTCTCGATGGCCATCTTGATTTCTTCGGCATCGTGGCCGTCGACGTTGCGGATCACCTGCCAGTTGTAGGCTTCGAAGCGCGCCGGGGTGTTGTCGGTGAACCAGCCGTGCACTTCGCCGTCGATGGAGATGCCATTGTCATCGTAGAAGGCGATCAGCTTGTTCAGGCCCAGAGTGCCTGCCAGCGAGGCGACTTCATGGGAGATGCCTTCCATCATGCAGCCATCGCCGAGGAACACATAGGTGTTGTGGTCGACGATGTTGTGGCCGTCACGGTTGAACTGGGCAGCCAGCACTTTTTCGGCCAGGGCGAAGCCCACGGCGTTGGCGATCCCTTGGCCGAGCGGGCCGGTGGTGGTTTCCACGCCTGGGGTGTAGCCGTATTCCGGATGGCCAGGGGTGCGGCTGTGCAGCTGGCGGAAGCCTTTGATGTCATCGATGGTGACGTCGTAGCCGGTCAGGTGCAGCAGCGAGTAGATCAGCATCGAACCGTGGCCGTTGGACAGTACGAAGCGGTCACGGTCGGCGAAATTCGGGTTGCTCGGGTTGTGCTTCAGGTAGTCGCGCCAAAGCACTTCGGCGATATCCGCCATGCCCATCGGGGCACCTGGGTGGCCGCTGTTGGCCTTTTGCACGGCATCCATGCTGAGGGCACGAATGGCGTTGGCACGTTCACGACGGCTGGGCATCGCTGATCTCCTAGGGGGCTTGAAGAGGTGGTATCACGAAAAAAGGCGGCCATTTTCGCCCACTGGGGGGGCTTGGGGCAAACATTTAAGCGCCAAGCGCAAGCTTTAAGCTGCAAGTGAAGAGGCAGAGCACGGTTCGGACCGCTCCAAAGCCTGTTGCTTGAAGCTTTCGGCCTGCAGCTCATCGCCAATATCAAAACTTTTTGATATTGGCCTTGCTCGGGCATCAATGCCTGTCTAGACTGCCGCCCCATGAATCTGCGTGCGCAATCGATCCCCGAGCAACGCGAAACATTGGCCGCCCTGTGCAAAGCCAGTGGCGATGCGTTGCGCCTGAACGTATTGCGCGCCCTGGCCAACGACTCGTTCGGCGTGCTGGAACTGGCGCAGATCTTCGACATCGGCCAGTCGGGCATGAGCCACCACCTTAAGGTGCTGGCGCAGGCCGACCTCGTGGCAACCCGCCGCGAAGGCAACGCCATCTTCTACCGCCGTGCCCTGCCCGATGGCCTGCGCCTGGGTGGCCGGCTGCACGCGGCGCTGCTCGAAGAAGTCGACGATCTGGCCCTGCCGCCCGATGTGCAGGCCCGCATAGCCCATGTCCAGCAGCGCCGGGCGGCCACCAGCCAGGACTTCTTCCTGCGCGTGGAAGAGAAGTTCCGTGCCCAGCAGGACCTGATCGCCGGCCTTCCGCAGTACCGCGACAGCCTGCTGGCGCTGCTCGACAAACTGCATTTCGACCCGGCCGCCAGCGCGCTGGAAGTCGGCCCCGGCGACGGCGGCTTCCTGCCCGACCTGGCCCGGCGCTTCGCCCAGGTCACCGCCCTGGACAACAGCCCTACCATGCTCGAGCTTGCGCGCCAGGTGTGCCAACGCGAAGGGCTCGACAACGTGAACCTGCAGTTGGCCGATGCACTGGGTGCAACGGATGTGGCCGCCGACTGCGTTGTGCTGAACATGGTGCTGCACCATTTCAGCGACCCGGCCCTGGCCTTGCGCCAGCTGGCCAAACGGGTGAAGGCAGGCGGCAGCCTGCTGGTCACCGAACTGTGCAGCCATGACCAGGGGTGGGCGCGCGAAGCCTGCGGCGACCTCTGGCTGGGCTTCGAACAGGACGACCTGGCGCGCTGGGCCAACGATGCCGGGCTGGCCCATGCGGACAGCCTGTACGTGGGCCTGCGTAACGGTTTCCAGATCCAGGTCCGCCATTTCCAGCGGACGGCTGGCGACATACACCATCGGTAAATTTCAGGAACCTTCGAGATGAGCGAATACTCCCTTTTCACCTCCGAGTCCGTGTCCGAAGGGCATCCGGACAAGATCGCCGACCAGATTTCGGACGCTGTCCTTGATGCCATCATCGCCCAGGACAAATACGCCCGCGTAGCCTGCGAAACCCTGGTCAAGACCGGTGTCGCCATCATCGCCGGCGAAGTCACTACGTCGGCCTGGGTCGACCTGGAAGACCTGGTGCGCAAAGTCATCATCGACATCGGCTACAACAGTTCCGACGTTGGCTTCGACGGCGCCACCTGCGCCGTGATGAACATCATCGGCAAACAGTCGGTAGACATCGCCCAGGGCGTGGACCGCTCCAAGCCGGAAGACCAGGGCGCCGGTGACCAGGGCCTGATGTTCGGCTATGCCAGCAACGAAACCGAAGTCCTGATGCCTGCACCGATCTGCTTCTCGCACCGTCTGGTAGAACGCCAGGCCGAGGCGCGCAAGTCCGGCCTACTGCCATGGCTGCGCCCGGATGCCAAGTCGCAGGTCACCTGCCGCTACGAGAACGGCAAAGTGGTCGGTATCGACGCCGTGGTGCTGTCGACCCAGCACAACCCGGAGGTTTCGCAGAAAGACCTGCAGGAAGCCGTGATGGAGCTGATCGTCAAGCACACCCTGCCTGCCGAACTGCTGCACAAGGGCACCCAGTACCACATCAACCCGACCGGCAACTTCATCATCGGTGGCCCGGTGGGTGACTGCGGCCTGACCGGCCGCAAGATCATCGTCGACTCCTACGGCGGCATGGCCCGCCACGGTGGTGGCGCGTTCTCCGGCAAGGACCCGTCCAAGGTCGACCGTTCCGCCGCCTACGCCGGCCGCTACGTGGCCAAGAACATCGTCGCCGCCGGCCTGGCCGAGCGTTGCGAGATCCAGGTGTCGTACGCCATTGGCGTGGCCCAGCCAACGTCCATCTCGATCAACACCTTCGGCACCGGCAAGGTCTCCGACGACAAGATCATCCAGCTGGTGCGCGAGTGCTTCGACCTGCGTCCGTACGCCATCACCACCATGCTCGACCTGCTGCACCCGATGTATCAGGAAACCGCTGCCTACGGCCACTTCGGCCGCACCCCGCAGCAGAAGACTGTCGGCGACGACACCTTCACCACCTTCACCTGGGAGCGCACCGACCGCGCCCAGTCGCTGCGTGACGCTGCCGGCCTGTAAATTTTCCTGCAGCGCCAGACGAAAGCCCCTGCCGAGTGACCGGCAGGGGCTTTTTTGTGCCTGTCACGGCATTTTCATCGCCTGTGAGATCGACCGCCGCCCACGCGGCGCTGGTTTCTTGCCCCTGCCCGGGATTGAAGACGAGCACCTGCGAAATATCACCTGACAACTGCACACACCAACCGCCCCGCTACCCGCCTACGCTAAGCGCTTCCACGCCATGCAAGGATGCCAGGCCATGCAGTATCTGCTGTTATTCGCACTGCTATTTGCGCTGAACGCCCCACCGACCAGGGCTGCCTCATGCCCACACTGGTCCCCGCAACAGGCCAAGGCCGAAGTTGCGCAACTGCGCGCCACGCTTGCCCGATGGGACGAGCACTATCATCGCCAAGGCATAGCCCTGGTGGCCGACGAACTGTACGACCAGAGCCGCGAGCGCCTGAATCACCTGCAGCAGTGCTTCGCAGTTGGCACCAGCCCCTCGCCCCTGGCCAGTGCTCGCGGCCCGGTCCCCCACCCCGTGCCGCATACCGGCGTCGACAAGCTGGCAGACCGCCAGGCCGTGGCGCGATGGATGGCCGGCAAGACCGGCGTGTGGGTACAGCCCAAGGTCGACGGTGTTGCAGTTTCCCTCACTTACCAGCAGGGCCGATTGGTACAGCTGACCAGCCGGGGGGACGGTGTACATGGCCATGACTGGAGCCGACACATTGCACAACTCGGCGCTGTCACTCGGCAGTTGCCTGAGGCGGTCGACCTGCACTTGCAAGGTGAGCTGTATCTGCGCCTGGACGAACATGTGCAAGCCAAGGCAGGCAGCGCCAACGCCCGGGGTACCGTGGCAGGGCTGCTCGCACGCAAGCAACTGACCGGTACGCAAGGCAACGCTATCGGCCTGTTCGTGTGGGGCTGGCCGCACGGCCCCGAGCAACAGGCCGATCGCCTCACCCAGCTGGCACAACTGGGGTTCCCGGACAGCCAGCGCTACAGCATCGCCATCGACACGCTGGAGGACGCAGCACACTGGCGTGAACACTGGTACCGCTCTGCTCTGCCCTTCGCCACCGACGGGGTGATCCTGCGCCAGGGCCACCGGCCGCCGGCCGAGCGCTGGCAGGCCAAGGCACCTTACTGGATCGCGGCCTGGAAGTACCCTTATGCACAAGCCTTGGCTGAAGTACGCGAGGTGCGCTTTCGGGTCGGCCGCACTGGCAGGGTCACGCCCGTTCTGCAAGTGCAACCCGTTACCCTCGATGACCGGCGCATTACCCAAGTCAGCCTTGGGTCACTGGCGCGCTGGCAAAGCTTGGATATTCGGCCCGGCGATCAGGTGGCCATCAGCCTCGCCGGGCTGACCATTCCGCGGCTCGATCACGTCGTGCACCGCACTGTAGAGCGCCAACCGATAACCGCGCCAGCACCCGACCAGCATCACGCCCACAGCTGCTGGCAGGCCAGCGAGGGCTGTGATGAGCAGTTCATTGCCCGCCTCACCTGGCTTGGCGGCAAACAGGGCCTGGCCTTGCCGCGCACCGGGCCCGGCACATGGCGTCGGCTGGTCGAAGCGGGCCTGGTAACGTCCATGACCGATTGGCTGCAGCTCGATGCCGAGCGCCTGCAGCAGGCCCCCGGAATCAGCAGACTCACTGCAACACAGTTGCTGGGCAGTTTCGACCAAGCCCGCTCACGCCCGTTCGATCAGTGGTTGCGCGCCCTTGGCGTGCCCATTGGCAAGCATTTGCCACTGACTGGCAACTGGCAAGAGCTGGCTTCCCGCAGTGCCGGGCAATGGCAAACTGTGCCCGGCATCGGCGCAAAACGCTCGCGCCAACTTGTGGAGTTCTTCACCGCCGCTGAGGTGCAAGCCATTGCCGCACAGCTGGCAGAAACCGGCATAGAAGGGTTCCTGCCCCCACCCCAGCGCATTGAGCAATGATTTTTTACCAAATAATGCGTAGGAAAAACCTGAGACTCAGGCAGAAAACCTCACCAAGGGTTTCTAAATGGGCAAAACCAAGGCAGGATTTCCACCAACTTTTGCTGCCCCGCCCCGTTCAAGAGGCTTTTCATGAAACGTATTTCGACTCTTTTCCTGCTCGCAACACTGGGTCTGGCTGCGGGCAGCGTGCAAGCTGCCCAGCCGGACCCGGGCCTGACCGGTTGCGCTGCCAAGCGTAGCGCTATCGAGAACCAGCTGAAAATTGCCCGTGATCACGGCAACAGCGACCAGGTTGCAGGGCTGGAAGAAGCCCTGCGCGGTGTGGACAACTGCACCGACGCCAGCCTGCGCAAAGAGCGTGAGCAGAAAGTGCTCGATGCGCGTCACGAAGTGGCGCAGCGGGAAAAGGACTTGAAGAAGGCCGAGAAGAAAGGCGACGCCGAGAAGATCAACAAGCGCAAGGACAAGCTGGCCGAGTCGCGTAAAGAGCTGCAGGAAGCAGTCGACGACCTCGACCGCTAAACAGACGCGGTCATTGTAGGAGCGGGCTTGCCCGCGAAGAGTGCGACGCGGGGCATGCACCGGCTTCGCCAATTTTCGCGGGCAAGCCCGCTCCTACAAGGGCCAATGTGGCCTGCACAGTCATTCAATGATTACGAAACTCGCTATGACAGGCCTTGCACGCAGCCTCGACCTTGTCCATCGGTGCCTTCAGTTGCGCAGCATCCAGTGGCTGATTGCGGGTGACATCAACCAGTTCGCCGGTGACGCCTTCAAGCTGCCGGGCCAGGTCATGGAACCGCGCCTGGCGCTCCCACACTTCGGCGCGGGCGGCACTGTCACCACCATCGCGCACCTGTGGAAAATGCTGCCACGGCTGATGCGACAGGCTGTCCAACTTCAGCGCACCGTCAGCAAACTTAACCCCGTCAAACGGCAACCGGCCACGCAGCATGCCGCCCAGATCTTCGCTGGTCTTGAGCATGTCCTTGAAGATCACCTTGCGTTTGCCCAGCGGCGAGTTCGGGTCAACCCGGTCACAACCAGTCAAAGCCCCTCCCAGGGCAAGTGCTGCCAGCAGAACAACGGTCAATCGCTTCAACATCACGCTCACTTCGGCCTACGCAAATGGGCGGCCAGTATCGCTGCCCCTGGGCCAAACACCAATAGCCACATAAAAGACAGGGGCGAACCTTCATGTTCGCTCATGACAGGAATGCACACATGAAATCTGCCCTGCGCCACCTGGCCTGGACACTGCCGGTGCTGGCTTTACTGGCCGGCTGCAACGGCGGCGAGAGCGCCAAGCCCGAGCCCCACGCTGTCGCCACCTATGCCCCGGCCACTTGGAAAGACTTGCCGGCCGTCAGCGATGAAGACCTGCTGGCCGGCTTTTATGCCTGGCGCAACGGCTGCGAAAAGCTCAAGCGCGACCCGGTGTGGGCAGCCACCTGCGAAGCGGCCGGCAGCGCCACAGCCAGCGCCGCCCAAGTGCGTACCTTCCTTGAGCAGAACCTGCAGGTGTACGGCCTGCGCTCTGCAGAGAACAATGCCAACGGCCTGATTACCGGCTACTACGAGCCGGTCTACCCGGGCAGCCTGAGCCCCTCGGCAACCAACCATGTGGCGGTTTACGGCATCCCTGATGACATGATCGTGGTCGACCTGGCCAGTGTGTACCCCGAACTGAAGGGCAAACGCCTGCGCGGCCGTCTTGATGGTCGGGTGCTCAAGCCCTACGACACGGCCGAAGTCATCAACCGTAACGGCGTCAAGGCACCGGTGCTGGCCTGGCTGACCGATCCGATGGACCTGCAATTCCTGCAGATCCAGGGTTCTGGCCGGGTGCAACTGGAAGACGGCCGTCAACTGCGCCTGGGCTACGCCGACCAGAACGGCCACCCCTACCGGCCGATCGGCCGCTGGCTGGTGGAACAGGGCCAACTGAAAAAAGAAGACGTGAGCATGGGCGCCATTCATGCCTGGGCCCAGGCCAACCCGCAGCGCGTACCAGAACTGCTGGCGAGCAACCCCAGCTACGTATTCTTCAGCACCCGCCCGGACAGCAACGAAGGCCCGCGCGGCTCGCTGAACGTGCCGCTTACCGCCGGCTACAGCGTGGCCATCGACCGCAAGGTGATTCCATTGGGCAGCTTGTTGTGGCTGTCTACCACACGCCCGGACGGCTCTCCGGTGGTACGACCGGTTGGCGCGCAGGACACTGGCGGGGCGATTACCGGCGAAGTGCGTGCCGACCTGTTCTGGGGCACCGGGCCGGAAGCCGGCGAGCTGGCGGGGAACATGAAGCAGCAGGGGCAGATCTGGATGCTCTGGCCTAAAGGCCAGCCGCTACCTGAGGTACCTAAGGTACCTTGATCGGCGGTGGATTCTTCGCGGGCTTGCCCGCTCCCACAGGTACACCACAGCCCTTGAATACTGTGGTGTACCTGTGGGAGCGGGCAAGCCCGCGAAGAAGGCCACTCGGTTCAGATGGAAACCACGAAGAACGACACGATCAGTGCCAAGCTGGCAAGCCACATCAGCGATCGCAAGGCAGCCCAGTCGGCCAGGTAGCAGATGATGTAAAGCAAGCGGCTGGTGATATACATCACCCCCAGTACGTCCTGGGTCACCTGCTCTGCATTGCCGACGATATCCGCCACAAGCACCGCCGCAGCAAATGCCGGAAACGCTTCGTAGCCATTCTGCTGCGCAGCATGGGCACGCCGTGGCAGGCCCGACAAGGTATCGAGGAAGGCTCGCGGATCGTGATTGTCCTTGAGGCCGAAGCGGCCACTGCTCGCCTTGGCGATCAAGGCACAAAGCGGGTTCAACAGCAACGCAATCAGGATGCACCACAGGGCAACAGTCATGGACAGGACTCCTTGTTCAGTCTTCAGGTCAAAGCTTCATTACCAGCATGCCGGCCAACACCAGCCCGCAAGCTAGGAGTCTCGGCCCGCCAAAAGGTTCTTTGAGGTAGCGCATACCCAGCAGCACCACCAGGATCACGCTCAACTCCCGCAGTGCCGCCGCCTCGGCCACTGACCCCAGGTGCATGGCCCACAGCACCAGGGCATAGCTGAACAATACGCAGAACCCTACCGCCAACCCAAGGCGCCACTGGGTTCGCCAGAACAGAACGAATGGCGCCCGCCGCGCTACGCCCGCCAACAACGGAAAT
Organism: Pseudomonas sp. YQ_5; assembly: GCF_043103305.1. Taxonomy (NCBI): domain Bacteria; kingdom Pseudomonadati; phylum Pseudomonadota; class Gammaproteobacteria; order Pseudomonadales; family Pseudomonadaceae; genus Pseudomonas; species Pseudomonas sp. YQ_5. The sequence continues at coordinate 20,641 of NZ_JBICJS010000008.1, forward strand.
TGCCAGGCGCTGAGCAGGGTCAGCCACACCAGGTAATCCCACGGCTTGCCCCACAGGCGCACGGCCTGGCCGTCGAACCAGGTGTAGCAACCAATGCACAGGCCAATCAAGGCAACCACCGGCAACATCGACCAAGGCAGCCGGTCACCACCCCCGCCCTGCCACAACAGGCAGGCCATGCCACAGGGGATCAACAGGATACCGATGATCTGCTGCTGGCTCAGCGATTCCCCGGCAAAGGCCAGGGTCAGCCCCAGCACCACCAGCGGTGACAGCCCGCGCATCAGAGGATAGACCAGCCCCAGGTCGCCCACGCGGTAGGCCTGTATCAGCAGATAGCGGTACAACTGCTCAGCCAGTGCCGAGGCTACCAGCCAGGGCCAGACTTCAGCAGGCGGAACATCGACGAAGGGCACCGCCAGCACCGCGAAGGCCAGCGCTACCGTGTCCATGCTGGCAATTACCAGCAAGCGCTCGCCGCTGAATTTGATCAAGGTATTCCAGGTTGCATGCAGCAGGGCGGCAACCAGCACCAGAGATGTTGCCAACACGCCTTGTAATCCTTGTGAGGTTTTTTGGAGGTTGAATATATAGCGTTCCCAGGCGCCGCTGCGCGCTTCTTGTTCGGGAACGTCTCAAAGGAATTTGGTCAAACCCTGTGCCCCGAACCCCGAGCCAGGTCATCAAAGAACTGCCCGAGCCATTCGGGATAAGACTTGGAAGCCACTGTTACAGGATTCAGGATGCTTGAACTCGTTGCCGCGTTTATTTGCCTCACCACCCTTCTTACCTATGTCAATTACCGTTTCATCGGCTTGCCCCCCGCTATCGGCGTGATGGTCACGGCGCTGCTGTTTTCCTTGTTGCTGCAGGGGCTGAGCCTTGTCGGCTTCCCTGGCCTGGAAGAACGCGTCGAAGGGCTGATGAACCAGATCGATTTCAACGACCTGCTCATGCACTGGATGCTGGCGTTCCTGCTGTTTGCCGGCGCCCTGCACGTCAACCTCAGTGATCTGCGCAGCTATCGCTGGCCCATTGGCCTGCTGGCTACCTTGGGCGTGCTGATCGCCACCGTGGTCATCGGCTACCTGTCGCATTGGGTGTTTGCCCTGTTCGGCTGGCAGGTGCCACTGATCTACTGCCTGTTGTTCGGTGCATTGATCTCACCGACCGACCCGATTGCCGTGCTCGGTGCGCTGCGTACTGCCAATGCGCCAAAACCGCTTAAAACCACCATCGTTGGCGAGTCACTGTTCAATGACGGCACGGCCGTCGTGGTATTCACCGTGTTGCTGGGTATCATCCGGCTGGGTGAAACACCGAGCATGACCGACACGGCAATCCTGTTCGCCCGCGAGGCCATTGGCGGTGTGGTGTTCGGTGGCCTGATCGGCTATGCCACCTACCGCATGATCAAGAGCGTCGAGCAGTACCAGGTGGAAGTCATGCTGACCCTGGCACTGGTAATCGGTGGCTCGGCGATGTGCTACGAGCTGCATGTGTCGGCGCCGATCGCCATGGTGGTGGCCGGCCTGATCATCGGCAACCTGGGGCGCAACCTGGCGATGAATGACATGACACGCCGTTACATGGACGGTTTTTGGGAGCTGATCGATGACATGCTCAATGCCCTGCTGTTCGCATTGATCGGTCTGGAGCTGTTGCTGCTGCCGTTCAACTGGATGCACCTGGCGGCTGGCGGCGTACTGGCACTGGCAGTGCTGCTGTCGCGCCTGCTGACCGTGGCCCCGGCGATCGTGCTGCTGCGGCGCTGGCGCCCGGTGCCCAAAGGCACGGTGCGGGTGCTGACCTGGGGTGGCCTGCGCGGTGGCGTGTCGGTGGCACTTGCACTGTCGCTACCGCTGGGCGAGGAACGGGACCTGCTGCTGTCGATCACCTACATCGTGGTGTTGTCGTCGATTCTGGTGCAGGGGTTGAGCATTGGCCGGGTGGTGCGCAAGGTCAGCGCCCAGCCTTGAGAATGCCGGGGTCGCTTTGCGGCCCATTCGCGGGCAAACCCGCTCCTACAGGATCGCGTACCCCTGTAGGAGCGGGTTTACCCGCGTAGGGCCGGCAATGGCAACCAGGGTCTATTCGACTGCCGAATCCGGGAACTGGTCCTGCACATACTTGATCTCGGTGCGCCCATGGGCCGCCGGCTGGCCGTCTTCACCCAGGTTGACGAACACCATCTTGTCGACAGTCAGAATGCTCTTGCGGGTGATCTTGTTACGCACTTCGCACTTGAGGGTGATCGAGGTGCGGCCGAACGCGGTAGCGGTGATGCCCAGCTCGATAATATCGCCCTGACGCGAAGCACTGACGAAGTTGATTTCCGACATGTACTTGGTCACCACACGCTGGTTGCCCAGCTGGACGATGGCGTAGATCGCCGCCTCTTCATCGATCCAGCGCAGCAGGCTGCCACCGAACAGGGTGCCATTGGGGTTGAGGTCTTCGGGTTTAACCCACTTGCGGGTGTGAAAGTTCATCTGTACTCCTGACCTGCTTGGCTAACGTGTAGCAATGATGGCAGAGCGGCTGCCTTCGCTCCATTGAACATCGACTATCGTCGCGATTAATCGACGGAAAACCTTGGGCAAGCCGGCGGGGGCAGCTATAATCTGCGCCGTTTTACATGGTTGCCCACAGCGGTGCCATGCCCGCCACCTGTCCGAGGGGCGCTGCAGCAGGCTAGGCCTGTCAGGCTCGGATGGGGCGTTGCTCGCTCCCGCGAGCGCTTAACGCACAACGGCGCCCATTCGCACATTACGAATGGAGGCTCTCATGAGCGCTGCAAACATGCCTGCTGGTTTTACCGATTACAAAGTCGCCGACATCTCCCTGGCCGCCTGGGGCCGTCGCGAAACCATCATTGCCGAATCGGAAATGCCTGCGCTGATGGGCCTGCGTCGCAAGTACCTGGCCGAGCAACCGCTCAAGGGTGCGAAGATCCTGGGCTGCATCCACATGACCATCCAGACCGCCGTGCTGATCGAAACCCTGGTTGCCCTGGGTGCCGAAGTGCGCTGGTCGTCCTGCAACATCTTCTCGACTCAAGACCAGGCCGCTGCCTCGATCGCCGCCGCCGGTATCCCGGTGTTCGCCTGGAAAGGCGAAACCGAAGAAGAGTACGAGTGGTGCCTGGAGCAGACCATCCTGAAAGATGGCCAGCCATGGGACGCCAACATGATCCTCGACGACGGTGGTGACCTGACCGAACTGCTGCACAAGAAGTACCCGCAGGTACTGGACCGTGTGCACGGCGTAACCGAAGAGACCACCACCGGCGTCCACCGCCTGCTGGACATGCTGGCCAAGGGCGAGCTGAAAGTCCCGGCGATCAACGTCAACGACTCGGTCACCAAGAGCAAGAACGACAACAAGTACGGCTGCCGTCACAGCCTGAACGACGCCATCAAGCGTGGTACCGACCACCTGCTGTCGGGCAAGCAGGCCCTGGTGATCGGCTACGGTGACGTGGGCAAGGGCTCGGCCCAGTCCCTGCGTCAGGAAGGCATGATCGTCAAGGTCTCCGAAATTGACCCGATCTGCGCCATGCAGGCCTGCATGGACGGCTTCGAGCTGGTCTCGCCGTTCATCGACGGTATCAATGACGGCACCGAAGCCAGCATCGACAAGGCTCTGCTGGGCAAGATCGACCTGATCGTGACCACCACCGGTAACGTCAACGTCTGCGACGCCAACATGCTCAAGGCCCTGAAAAAGCGTGCCGTGGTCTGCAACATCGGCCACTTCGACAACGAGATCGACACCGCCTTCATGCGTAAGAACTGGGCCTGGGAAGAGGTCAAGCCGCAGGTTCACAAGATCCACCGTACCGGCGCTGGCAGCTTCGACCCGCAGAACGACGACTACCTGATCCTGCTGGCCGAAGGCCGCCTGGTCAACCTGGGCAACGCCACTGGCCACCCAAGCCGCATCATGGACGGTTCGTTTGCCAACCAGGTTCTGGCACAGATCTTCCTGTTCGAGCAGAAGTTCGCTGACCTGCCGGCAGAAAAGAAAGCCGAGCGCCTGACCGTTGAAGTGCTGCCGAAGAAACTCGACGAAGAAGTGGCCCTGGAAATGGTCCGCGGCTTCGGCGGCGTGGTCACCCAGCTGACCAAGCAGCAAGCCGACTACATCGGCGTGACCGTCGAAGGCCCGTTCAAGCCGCACGCCTACCGCTACTAAGCGGCAAGCCTTGAGCTGCACGCTGCAAGATGAGGCAGACAGTGCCATTGCCGCTTGCAGCTCAAGCACCAACGATGTTGAACGATGCCAAGCCAGGTCGGCCATCACCGATCTGGCTTTTACTTGCAGTTTGCCGCTTGAAGCTTGCTGCTTGAGGAACGCCTGATGTCACAAGAACGCCGTTACAGTTTCGAGTTCTTCCCGACCAAGACCGACGCCGGTCACGAAAAGCTGATGGGCGTCGCCCGCCAGCTGGCCACCTATAACCCGGACTTCTTCTCCTGCACCTACGGTGCCGGTGGTTCGACCCGCGACCGCACGCTCAATACCGTGCTGCAGCTGGAAAGCGAAGTGAAAATCCCTGCCGCGCCGCACCTGTCGTGCGTGGGCGACACCAAGGCAGAATTGCGCGCCCTGCTGGCCGAGTACAAGGCCGCCGGTATCAAACGCATCGTCGCTCTGCGTGGCGACCTGCCGTCGGGCATGGGCATGGCCAGTGGGGAACTGCGCTATGCCAGTGACCTGGTCGAGTTCATCCGCCAGGAAACCGCTGATCACTTCTATCTGGAAGTGGCTGCCTACCCGGAAATGCACCCGCAGGCGCGCAACTTCGAGGCCGATCTGGCCAACTTTGTGCACAAGGTCAAGGCCGGTGCCGACAGCGCCATTACCCAGTACTTCTTCAACGCCGACAGCTACTTCTACTTCGTCGAGCGGGCACAGAAGCTGGGTGTGGACATTCCGGTGGTGCCGGGCATCATGCCAATCACCAACTACAGCAAGCTGGCCCGCTTCTCCGATGCCTGTGGCGCCGAGATCCCGCGCTGGATCCGCAAGCAGCTGGAAGCCTATGCCGACGACACCGCCAGCATCCAGGCCTTCGGCGAAGAAGTGATTACCCGCATGTGCGAACAGCTGTTGCAAGGCGGCGCGCCGGGCCTGCACTTCTATACCTTGAACCAGGCTGAACCGAGCCTGGCGATCTGGAACAACCTTAAGCTGCCGCGCTGAAATCTTTTGGCAAAGTCTGTTGAAGAAATGAATAAGGCTTTAGTCATAGACTAAAGCCTTATTCATTTTCGGGTTAAACAGGTCTCGCCTGCCATGCAGCACCACCAACCTTCGCGCCCACAGCTTGTATACCTGGCTTTTGGCCCGGCAACCTACCATCAGGAAGCCTGCTTCAGCATCGTCAGCGCCCTTGCCCAGTTGGGCAGCGCAGCCGGCGAGGCGATGGACATCCAGGTCTACACGGACACTGCACAGCCCTATGCCAAGCTGCCCGTCACCGTACACCTGCTGGACGAGGCCACGCGCCAGGCATGGAACGCCCCGCACGGTTATCACTTTCGCAGCAAGCATGTGCTGTTGCGCCAGGTACTGCAGGAACACCCACTGGCAGTGCTGATCGATACAGACACCTTTTTCCGCACTTCGCCGCTGAATCTGTTCGCCCGTGTAGCGCCCAACCGCCTGCTGTGCAACGCCATCGGTGCGCGCTACGGCGCTGACCAGAAGTGCCTCTTGTACAAGAACCTGCTGGCCATTCTCGAGTCCAGGGGGCTGGCAGACTGTCAGATGCCGCTCGTCAATTCCGGCGTTATAGGCCTCACTGCCGAGGACTGCGGCACCCTCGACCGCTCCATCGCCATGATGGATGAATTCTACCCCTTGGCTCGCGAGGCCTATACCCTTGAGGAGTTCTGCCTGGCCGTGGCGGCCTACCGCAACCTGGAGCTGGCCGAGTGTACCGATGTCATCCATCACTACTGGAGCCGCAAGGCGCAGTTCCGCGCCAAGATCCAGGCCTGGCTGCGCAAGCACGACCATGACCCACTCAGCCCCTCGGCCTTGGCCGATGTTGCGCAGGTCAACGACCAACTGCCGCGGCCACCAACCCTGCACCGCCTGGGTTACAAGGCGCTGAGCCTGACCCTGCCCAGCCACGAGCGCCAGTTCGCCCGCGAGTTGTTGTATGGCTGCTATCCCTACCCCAATGAGTTCGACCGCGCCTGCGCGTCCGCCTGGTGGGACAAGGCCCTAGAAAACCTCAACGACCGCCATGGCCACATGGAGCCCGAGCGGCTGCGTCAGTGCCTGCGCCATCCGGGGTTGCGGTTATCGCTGGGCGAGCGGCGCAAGGATATCGAGGCGCATCTGCTGCGAACCACTCAAGCCTGATGTGCCCGCAAAATTCATTGTCTTGCGCGGTTTGTGGGAGCGGGCGTGCCCGCGAAGGGAGCAACCCGATAGTTGGCACCGGCTTCGCCGGTGTTCGCGGGCACGCCTGCTCCCATATCGATCGTGCATGCCTTTACCGTACACCGGCCGAGCGCGTAATCTCCGGCCATGCCACATATCGCCCGTCTGTTCTGGATCCTGCTGCTCGCCAGCCTGAGCCCGTTGGCTCTGGGCGAGCGACTGCGCCTGGTGACTGATGACTGGGCGCCCTACGTGTATCAGCATGAAGGCCAGCCACGCGGTATCGACTACGAGGTCACAACTCAGGTGTTCAAGCGCCTGGGGGTCGAGGTCGAGTTGCAGTTCCTGCCGTGGAAACGCTGTCTGGCAATGATCAAGCAAGGCTTGGCCGACGGCATCCTCGACATCTTCCAGATCGAATCGCGCCAGCCTTACCTGGTCTATGCGCCCGAGCCCTTGTCGGACGTCGAATTCGTCCTGTTCCAGGCTCAAGCACGCCGCCATGCCGTCACCCAGCTGAAAGACCTTTCCGGCCTTACCGTCGGCACATCGCCAGGCTATACCTATGGCGCCGCGTTCAGCGAGGCCTCTTACTTCAAGCGCGAAGCCGCACCTACCCTCGAAGCCAACTTTGGCAAGCTGATGCTGGGCCGTATCGACCTGGCGATCACCGACCGCAGGGTTGGGCACCACCTGCTTCACCAACTTGGCCTGCAGCGGCAAGTCGAGGAGTTGCCGCTGGTAATAAGCCATCAAACACAGTACCTGGGGTTAGTGCGCAAACCTGGCCGGGAAGCACTGGCACTGGCCTTTGCCGAAGAGCTGCAGCGGTTCAAGCAGGAGCCGGCCTATGCAGCGATCAGCAACCGCTACACAAGCGACACCGGAAACATTCTCAACGCCGTTGAGCAGCAGGAAAGCAGCACAGCGCGATAGCTCTGTTATACTCGGGCCTTCCCGCCCGGCTCACGCCCGGACGCTCGGCCTCGCAACAGGCATCCCGATCGGCACCGACGCCTCTTCGCGTCCAGCCTCCGTTTCCCGGATGTGCAGTGAAAGCCCAGCTGGACCGGACGCGATCGCATCTCACCGATGCCCGTCGCGCCAGGCAGAACATCCCAACGGGCCCAGCCCACACGAGAACAGGATCGCCCATGTCCTTTGCTTCCCTCGGTCTCTCCGAGGCTCTTGTCCGCGCTATCGAGGCTGCGGGCTACACCCAGCCGACCCCCGTGCAACAGCGGGCAATTCCCGCCGTGTTGCAAGGCCGCGACCTGATGGTTGCCGCACAGACAGGGACGGGTAAAACCGGCGGCTTCGCCCTGCCGATTCTCGAGCGCCTGTTCCCGGCCGGCCATCCCGACAAATCGCAACGCCACGGCCCGCGCCAGCCTCGCGTTCTGGTCCTGACACCGACCCGCGAACTGGCAGCCCAGGTGCATGACAGTTTCAAGGTCTATGCCCGTGACCTGCCACTGGTCAGCGCCTGCATCTTTGGCGGCGTTGGCATGAACCCGCAGATTCAGGCCATTGCCAAAGGCGTTGATGTGCTGGTCGCCTGCCCAGGCCGCCTGCTCGACCTCGCCGGCCAAGGCAAGGTCGACCTGGCCCACGTGGAAATCCTGGTACTGGATGAAGCCGATCGCATGCTCGACATGGGCTTCATCCACGACGTCAAGAAGGTCCTCGCCCGCCTGCCGGCCAAGCGCCAGAACCTGCTCTTCTCGGCCACCTTCTCCAAGGACATCACCGACCTCGCCGACAAGCTCCTGCACAACCCGGAGCGTATCGAGGTCACCCCGCCGAACACCACCGTCGAGCGTATCGAGCAGCGGGTGTATCGCCTGCCAGCCAGCCACAAGCGTGCCCTGCTGGCGCACTTGATCACCCTGGGCGCCTGGGAACAGGTGCTGGTGTTCACCCGAACCAAGCATGGCGCCAACCGCCTGGCCGAATACCTGGAAAAGCAAGGCCTGACCGCCGCCGCGATCCACGGCAACAAAAGCCAGAACGCCCGCACCAAGGCTTTGGCCGACTTCAAGGCCAACAGCGTGCGCGTACTGGTCGCCACCGACATTGCTGCCCGTGGCCTGGACATCGACCAGTTACCCCACGTTGTCAACTTCGAGCTGCCGAATGTCGAGGAAGACTACGTCCACCGCATTGGCCGTACCGGCCGTGCCGGTCGTTCGGGCGAAGCAATTTCCCTGGTCGCGCCAGATGAAGAGAAGCTGCTCAAGAGCATCGAACGGGTGACCAAGCAGCGCATCGCGGATGGCGACCTGATGGGCTTCGACGCCAGCCAGGTAGAAGCCGAGAAGCCCGAAGCACGCGAGCGCCCGCAGAACAACGGTCGCGGTGGCCGCAACCAGCAAGCCCGTGGCGAAGGTGGTAAAGACACCAACGGCGGCCGCAAGGACAAAGGCAAGGATAAAGGCAAAGCCAGGCAGCAAGCTGCGGCCAAGCCGGAAGACAAGGAAAGGAGCGGCGACAAGCAGCAGCAACCGCGCAAGCCGCGTGACAAGAAGCCACGCCAGCAGCAGGCCAGCAATAGCAGCGTGCCGAAGCCGCCGGCAGACCGCGACCCGGAAGAATTCCTGGACGACGAACTCGACAACTTCGGTAACCGCGCCGACTATGTCAGCCCGTACCAGGGCAAGAACCAGAGCCGCAACCGTCGCCCAGGTGGTGCTGGCCAAGGTCAGGGGCAAGGCAATGGCCAGCGCAGCAACGCTGGCGGCCAGGGCCAAGCCCGCAATGGCGGCCAGCCACGCAGTGGTGGCGGTGCCGGCGGAGAAAAACGCCCGCCCCGCGCCAACAACGGTGGCGGTAGCCGTCGTGATGGCGGCGGTGGCCGTGGTCGCCCTGCGCGTGACGATGCTGCCCGGCAAGAGCCGGCCGTGCGCAACCCGCGTCAGCCGGAAAAACAGCCTGTGATCATTCGCAAGGAGTCCAAGCTGGACCGCTTCCCGACGCCTGAACAACTGGATGACCTGCCAAGCCGCCCACGCGGCGAGCGCCCGGCGCTGCTGACCCGCAAGGGCTGATAGAAATACCGAGGGGGCTGCTTCGCAGCCCTATCACGACATAAGGCCGCTCCTGTAGAGGATTTCTTGATCTCTGCAGGAGCGGCCTTATGTCGTGATAGGGCCGCAAAGCGGCCCCCTCGGTCTTCAGCTGGCAGAAATTACTTCTGCTTCACACCTTCAACACTGATATCCAGGTCCAGGGTCTGCGACGTAGCACCCGGGCCTTTGATGCCAAAATCGTTCAGGTTCAGCGTGGTGGTGGCATTGAAGCCAGCGCGCTCACCACCCCATGGGTCCTTGCCTTCACCGTTGAAGGTAGCCTTGAACGTCACCGGTTTGGTGACACCGTGCATGGTCAGGTCGCCAGTCACGTCAGCAGTCTTGTCGCCAGTCGACTTGACGCTGGTGGAGACGAACTTGGCGTCCGGGTACTTCTTCACATCGAGGAAGTCGGCGCTGGCGATGTGCTTGTCACGCTCGGCGTGGTTCGACCACAGGCTGGCGGTTTTCAAGTCGACGCTAATCTTGCTGGCTTCAGGCTTGGCACTGTCCCAGCTGAAGTTGCCGTCGAAATCCTTGAAGGTACCGTGGATGAAGCTGTAGCCCAGGTGGCTGATTTTCCAGTCAACGAACGCGTGCTGGCCTTCCTTGTCGATCTTGTACTCGGCAGCCATGGCCTGGCCAGCAGAGAGCAGAGCGGTACCGAGCGCCAGAGCGGCAAAAGTCTTTTTCAACATCCTGTTCCTTCCTGTGTAATTGAGGTTGAGAGTCAAGCTTTGCGGCCCAGCATGCGAGTCAGGGTCGCGTCACGGTCGATGAAATGGTGCTTGAGCGCGGCAAGGGCATGCAGCACGGCAAAAATCACCAGCCCCCAAGCCAGCCACAAATGAACCACACCCGCCACATCTGCCTGGTCGGGCAGGTCGCTGATCAATGCCGGCACTTCGAACAGGCCAAACACCGGAATGCCGACGCCGTCGGCAGTGGAAATCAGGTAACCGGCAACCATCACTGCAAACAGCCCAAAGTACAGGACAAGATGGCCCATCTTGGCCGCCAGGCGCGTGAGCGCACCATGATTGGCCGGAGCCGGTGGTGGCGGGCTGATGAAACGCCATAGCATCCGCAGCAGCATCACCGCCAGCAGCACCAGGCCGATGCTCTTGTGCAGGTCCGGGCCGGCCTTGCGCCAAGGGCTGTAATAGTCGAGGCCGACCATCCACAGGCCCAGGCCGAACAGGCCGAAGACTGCCAGTGCCACGCCCCAGTGCAGGATGATGCTGACCACGCCGTAGCGAGAAGGTGAATTGCGCAGTTGCATGTTGCGTGTTTCCCCGTGAAAGCTGTGCACAGACTAACGCGAAACTTATCGAAGAAAAGCGGAAAAAATTGCTTCGGATTATCGAGGAATCCGATATTTATTCTGTTGGCTCACCATTAAGAAAACATTAACGATAGTCGGAGAGTGAGAGTTACAGTGCCGGCCCTCAGGCTGCCAACAGGCCGGCACTGTCGATCAATCAGCCAGCCTTGGCCTGGGTATTGGATGCAGCCTTCACCTCGGGCGTGTCCGCTCCACCAAACAAGCGCTTGAAGAAGCCAGGCTTGTCCTGCTTGGCTTCCTCGGACGGCTTCGGCTCAGCTTTGACCGGCGCCTTGTCAGCCTTGTCGCCCTTGTCGGACGAACCGCCGAACATATTGGAGAAGAACCCTCCTTTGCTCTCCTTGGCGGCCGCCGCACCTGCCGTCGCAGCAACCGGCGCCACCTTGGCCGGGTCGAACGACTTGCCGACCAACAGGTCCTGAACCTGGCTGGCCGCACGCTGGCCACTGCGCAAGGCCCCTTCCAAGGTGCCGGGGTACAGGGCATCAGTGTGCTCACCGGCAAAGGTAATGCGTTGCACTGGGCGCTCCCAAAGGCGCCAGTATTTGCTGATCTGCCCCGGGCCGTAGGCCAGGTAGGCACCACCAGTGCCCACATCAGCACTGTATCGCTTGACCTCGTAACCGGTGAAAGCACCACGGGCCTGTGGGTAGAACGCATGCAGACGGATCAGCACCTGGTCGACCATCTGCTTGTCACCAAAGGCCTGCAGCAGGCGAGCGTTGTCGCCGGACAGGTTGATCACCACGTTGGCACCACCCTTGAGCGCCGGCTCGACCCACAGCATGCCGAGGCCGGCGTTACTGAAGATTTCGCCCGACATGCGTGCACGGCTTTCCCATACGGGTTTCTTGAACTTGAGCATGATCTGGTCGCGCCAACCGTAGTTGGTGCCCTTGAGCGCCGCCAGATGTTGGCTGTCCAGACCAGGGGTCATCTGGATCCTGGCCAGCGCGCGCAAAGGCACGGCCATGACCAGATAATCTGCCTTGTAACCGACGCTGCCGACTTTTACCGTGACACCATCCTTGTCCTGGACAATGGCGGTAACCGGCGATCTGGTCTTGATGGTTTTCAGCTGCTTGACGAAAGCCTGGGCCAGCACCGGGCTGCCACCGGGCAGCCGCGCGGCGCGCAGGTCGCGGTCGCTGACGCCGCGGTACACGCGGTTCTGCTGGGCGAAGTACAGCAGCGACAGGCGCGACGGCTCATCGTAACGGGTGCGGATCTGCTGATTGATCAACTGACGTGCGGTGGCCGGCAGTTGCAGCTTGTTCAGCCAGGTAGAGACGTTGATCTGGTCCAGGGCGAACAGCGTGCTGGTTGCCTGCGGGTTCAGCGGGTCATCAATCGAGCGGGCCAGGTCATCGAGGGTTTTCTCGTAACGCTTGAGCGCCTCGGCAGTGGCCGGTTGCTTGGTGGCCAGGTCGCTGGCACTGAAGTACTCACCGTCGATCAGGTAACCGGGGGTACGCACAAACTCCGGCGCCGGCAGTGTTTCAAGCTTGAAACGGTTGAGGTACTGGTTAAGCACCGGCTGTGCCTTGGCGTTGCCGATCCACTCGCTGGTGGCCAGGCCCGAACGCCCACCCATGCCCGCCTTGGCCTCCAGCAGGGTCACCTGCCAACCTTTGTTCTGCAGCTCGTAGGCTGCAGTCAGGCCTGCCAGGCCCCCCCCCACGACAATTGCCGTGGGCGTCTTGTCTTTTGCCAGCGCAGCGCCGCTGGACACACCAATCAATACCAACGCGCACAGACGCACCCAAGCAGCAGCCATGTCGGCGGACTCCGAGTCAGGGGTTACAGAAACGGGGAGAGGCAGGAATGCCCCAAGAAGATGCGTTAAGAATACGTCAGGTCCGACCACCCTGCCAGCGCAGTGACATCAAGTCCTTTTGGCAACTGACATTTTTGCCAGTAGCCATGTCACAGGGTGGTAGGCGAAGCTGGCGAAGATGGCCAAACGCCCGCCAGGGGGGGGCTGCGCATGATCTTCGAGGAGCGTTTCAACCAAGTGGAGCGGCAGCTTCTGTTACACAGGCAGACACTTCGCACAGCCTCAGGCCTGAGCTTCCACTCCAGCAGCACGTCCTGGATCGGCTTTCACGAAGCCTTCAAGGGCGAGGACGGTACCGAGCTGGTGATTGGTGAACACAGCGAAATTTCGATTGCGTTCGCTCAAGAGGTCGAGTCCCTGCGGCTGGAATACTATGTAGTCAGCGACTTTCTGGGCGAAGACCTGCACATGTTGTTCGATGCCGAGAACATCGACTATGACCTGGTTGCGCCATCCCCTCGCATTTTCTACTGGCTCACCCTCGAAGGTAGCGGCTTCCGGGACTCTCGCCCGGGCCCGATCGCTACACACCCCTACTACCAGGTGATTGACGGCCCCTTTCGGCGCCTGACCATCTCCACCTCGCACGCGGGCACCGTGCATATTCGCAAGCTGGAATGGACCGGCACCCACCGCCATTGAACGGCAGCGGTTGTCCTGCCCTGCGGCATTGCTTAGGCTTACGCGGTCGAATCACGCCGCAAAGCCAGGAGAAGTGCCCATGGGCCTCAATGATCAGTGGATGCAACGCGACCTCAAGGTCCTGTGGCACCCCTGTACCCAGATGAAAGACCACGAGCAGCTGCCGCTGATTCCGATCAAGCGCGGCGAAGGCGTGTGGCTGGAAGACTTCGAGGGCAAACGCTACCTGGATGCGGTGAGCAGCTGGTGGGTCAACGTGTTCGGCCATGCCAACCCGCGCATCAACCAACGCATCAAGGACCAGGTCGACCAGCTCGAACACGTGATCCTGGCCGGCTTCAGTCATCAGCCCGTGATCGAGCTGTCCGAGCGCCTGGTCGCCATGACCCCGGCCGGTCTCGACCGGGTGTTCTATGCCGACAATGGCTCGTCATGCATCGAAGTGGCGCTGAAGATGAGCTTCCACTACTGGCAGAACATCGGCAAACCGGACAAGAAGCGCTTCGTCACCCTGACCAACAGCTACCACGGCGAAACCATTGCCGCCATGTCGGTGGGTGATGTGCCGCTGTTCACCGAAACCTACAAGGCGTTGCTGCTCGACACTCTCAAGGTGCCCAGCCCTGACTGCTACCTGCGCCCCGAGGGCATGAGCTGGGAGGAGCACTCGCGCAACATGTTCCAGGCCATGGAGCAGACCCTGGCCGAACACCACACCTCGATCAGCGCCGTGATCGTCGAGCCGCTGATCCAGGGTGCCGGTGGCATGCGCATGTACCACCCGGTGTACCTCAAGCTGTTGCGCGAGGCCTGCGACCGCTACGACGTGCACCTGATCCACGACGAGATCGCCGTGGGTTTTGGCCGCACCGGCACGATGTTCGCCTGCGAGCAAGCCGGCATCCGCCCGGATTTCCTGTGCCTGTCCAAGGCCCTGACCGGTGGCTACCTGCCGCTGGCCGCCTGCCTGACCACCGACAAGGTGTACCAGGCGTTCTACGACGATTACCCGACACTGCGCGCATTCCTGCACTCGCACAGCTACACCGGCAACCCGCTGGCTTGCGCTGCGGCGCTGGCGACCCTGGATATCTTCGAACAGGACAATGTGATCGAGGCCAACAAGGCCCTGGCCACGCGCATGGCCACAGCCACTGCACATTTGGCCGACCATGCTCATGTTGCCGAAATTCGCCAGACCGGCATGGCCCTGGCCATCGAAATGATTCAGGACAAGGCAGGCAAGGTTGCCTATCCCTGGCAGCAGCGGCGTGGCCTGAAGGTGTTCGAGCACGCCCTGACCCGCGGCGCCCTGCTGCGACCGCTGGGCAGCGTGGTGTACTTCCTGCCGCCGTATGTGATCACCCCCGAGCAGATCGACTTCCTCGCTGAGGTCGCCAGCGAAGGCATCGACATCGCCACCCGCGACAGCATCAGTGTCGCAGTGCCGGCCAACTTCCACCCCGACTTCCGCGACCCGGGCTAGGCCCGCAAGCCCGCCGCCGAGCCCCCCGTAGGAGCGGGTTTACCCGCGAATGCGTCGGTAATCCCACCATCGCATTCGCGGGTAAACCCCCTCCTACAAGGGTCACATGATCCCCTTCCGTTCGAGCTGAACCATGAGACTGTCCCGCTTCTTCATCGACGCCCCCCTGAGCCTTGGCGAGCACGACCTGCCCGAGGCCCAGGCCCATTACATTGGCCGCGTGCTGCGCATGGCCCCCGGCGACGCCGTGCAGCTGTTCGATGGCAGCGGCCAGGAATTCCGTGGTCAGTTGCTTGAGGTGGGCAAGAAAACTGTCCGCGTCAGCCTTGACCAGGCCTTTGCCGGCCAGGCCGATTCACCGCTGCATGTGCACCTGGGCCAGGGCCTCTCCCGTGGCGAGCGCATGGACTGGGCGATCCAGAAGGCCACCGAGCTTGGTGCCAACGAAATCACCCCGATCGTCAGCGAACGCTGCGAAGTGCGCCTGAAAGACGAACGCGCCGACAAGCGCCTGGCCCACTGGCGCCAAGTGGCGATCAGCGCCTGTGAACAATGCGGGCGTTCTACCTTGCCCGTCATCCACCCACCCGTGCCCCTGGCCGAATGGTTGAGCAGCACCAAGGCTGACCTGAAGCTGGTCCTGCACCCGGTGGCCGAGCCGCTCACCAGCCATGCAAAGCCCGCCACCCTGGCCTTCGTGATCGGCCCCGAAGGCGGCCTTAGCGAGGCCGAAGTGGAGCAGGCCAAAGCCGCCGGCTTCCACGCAGCCCGCCTTGGCCCACGCGTGCTGCGCACCGAGACCGCGCCAGTGGTGGCGCTGTCGGTGGCACAGCAGTTGTGGGGCGATTTTTAACCAGGGTCTACATGAAAAGCCTTGAGACGAAGGTCAGGCAAGGCGAAAACAGCCGAGGAAGCGGAGTTTACGGGTTGTAAATGAGCATTCCGAGGCTGTTTTCAACGCAGCATCACCGAGTATCAAGGCTTTTCATGCAGGGCCTAGCGTACGTAGAGCGACACCGCCACGAAGTGCATCAGGCTGCCAGCGATCACGAACAGGTGCCAGATGCCATGCCAGTGGCGGAAACGGCTGTCGAAGGCGAAGAAAATGATGCCGACGGTGTAGAACACGCCGCCGGCAGCCAGCCAGGCGAAGCCGGCAGTGCCCAGCGAGTTCAGCAGTGGCTTGACTGCCACCAGCACGATCCAGCCCATTACCGCATAGATGATGATCGACAGGATCCGCGCCTCGGAGCGCGGCTTGATCTCTTGCAACATGCCGATGATCGCCAGCCCCCAGACCACGCCGAACAGGCTCCATCCCCAAGGGCCGCGCAGGCTGACCAGGCAAAACGGCGTGTAGCTGCCGGCAATCAGCAGATAGATCGACAGATGGTCGAGCTTGCGCATGATCACTTTCGCCCGCCCACGGGTGCTGTGGTACAGGGTGGAAATGCTGTACAGCAACAGCAGCGTGCCGCCGTAGATGGAGAAGCTGACGATCTTCCACGGGTCGCCTTGCATGCCCGCGACCACGATCAGCCAGATGGCACCAATAGCAGCGAGGACAGCACCGACCAAGTGGGTCCAGGCGTTGAAGCGTTCACCGTAATACATGCAAACACAGACCTCCTGAGGTGGGCTGGGTTCCTGAAGTGATGCTGATGATCACTTCACGGGTAAAACCGCGCCTACAACGGAGCGCAGCCATTGTAGGAGCGGGTTTACCCGCGAAGAGGCCCTGTGCCTCACATCCTACTCAAGATCAGGTTGCAGATCCGCGTCACGCACCAGCCTTTCCAATGCGACCAGGTCCGGCACCCGCGCCACCTGCTCACCCACCTGCACCGCCGCCAGCTCCAGCCTGCCCAGCGCCACATCCACATAGTTCAGCTGGCTGTCGAGCTTGCACGAGCGCGGAATGCCCTGCAGCAACAGCGCCAGGTACCGCAAACCGGTATCGCCCAAGGCATTGAGCACCACCACGCGAGCCCGCTCCCCGCACGGCGTCTCACCACCGCACGCGGCCTCGAAACCGATCAGCGGCAGGCGTTGCTGACGCCAGTCGATCCACCCCAGGTGCCAGGCGGGGTCGCCGTGCTGGCACACCAGATTACGTTGCCCGCTCAGCTCGGCCACCGCCACGTTGGGCAACACCAGCGTGCGGTCCCCCAATGGCAGCAACAGCCCGGTCAGGCTGCTGCGCTGGCCGGAAATCAGTTCAAGCATGGGCCTGGCTCCAATGTGCGATGCTCTGCAACAGCAGCGATTCCTGGTACGGCTTGCCCAGGTATTCGTTGACGCCGATGGCCATGGCGCGGTCCCGGTGCTTCTGCCCGGTGCGCGAGGTGATCATGATGATCGGCAAGTCTTTGAGCCGCGCGTCACGGCGGATACGTGTGGCCACCTCAAAGCCGTCCATGCGCGGCATCTCGATATCCAGCAACAACACGTCGGGCCGGTGCTCTTCCAGCAGGGCCATGGCATCGACGCCATCCTTGGCCGTGAGCACGCTCATGCCATGGCGCTCCAGCAGGCGGCTGGTGACTTTGCGTACGGTTACCGAATCGTCCACCACCATCACCAGCAAGGGACGGCGCGGTGCCGGGCCAAGCAACTGGCGTTGGCTGCCGCCACCGGGCAGGCGGGCCAGCCGTCGCTGCTGGCCGCGCAGTTGGCCCAGCAGGTCAAGAATCAGTACCACCCGGCCATCGCCTAGCAATGTCGCCCCCGATAGCCCGGCAACCGCAGCAAACTGCGGCCCCAGGCTTTTCACCACGATCTCGCGGCTGGGCGACAGGCTGTCGGCCTGAATGGCGAACGACTGCTCCTTGGAATGCACCAGCAGCACCGGCAACGGTACGCTCTGCCCCAGCAGCGCCGGGCGCGGCAGGCCTTGCAGCAACTCGCCCAGGTAGCGCAGCTCGTATTCGTGGCCGGCATACACATAGCGGGGCGAGTCCAGCTGGTAGCACGCCGCAAGCTCGGCAGGTGGCACGCGGACGATGCCCTCAATGGTATTGAGCGGAATGGCGTATTGCTCTTCGCCCAGGTGCACCATCAGCGCACGGTTGATCGACACGGTGAACGGCAGGCGGATCAGGAAGCGCGCCCCCTTGCCCTGCGCCGACTCGATACTCATCGAGCCACCCAGTTGCTTGACCTCCTCGTGCACCACATCCATGCCCAGCCCGCGCCCGGAAATCTGGGTGATCTTTTCGGCGGTGGAAAAGCCTGGCCGCAGGATGAACTGCAGGATCTCGTGGTCACTCAACTGTGCCTGCGGGTCCAGCAGGCCGCGTTTGATGGCCTTGTGCCGCACCGCTTCCAGTGGCACGCCGGCACCATCATCCGTCATTTCGATGACGATATCGGCGCCCTCATGCAGCAAATTGAGGTGAATGGTGCCCTGCTCCGGCTTGCCGGCGGCCAGGCGCATTGCGCGGCTTTCCAGCCCGTGGTCAACGGCGTTGCGCAGCATATGCTCCAGCGGCGCCACCATACGTTCAAGTACGCTGCGGTCCAGTTCACCCTCGGCATTGCCAACCACCAACTCCACCTGCTTGCCCAGCTCGCTGGCCACCTGACGCACCACGCGCTGCAAGCGCGGCACCAGGCGTTCGAACGGTACCATCAGGGTGGCGGTCAGGCCCTCCTGCAACTGGCTGTTCACCCGCGCCTGCTGTTGCAGCAGGCTGTACGCCTCCTGAGCACGCTGAGCCAGGGTTTCCTTCAGATCGAGCAGGTCCGAGGCAGACTCGAAGAGGGCCCGTGACAGCTGCTGCAGCTGGGAGTGGCGGTCCATTTCCAGAGGGTCGAAGTCGTCATAGGCATCGCCTTCGAACTGCTGCCGGCTGGAGATTCGCCCCTGGGTCTCCACATCCAGACGCAGCAACTGATCACGCATGCGCTCGAGTGTGGTTTCCATCTCGTTGAGGGCGAACTGCGCGTCGTTGACCTGCTGCTCGATGCGCCCACGAATGATCGAGTGCTCGCCGGCCAGGTTACCCAGGTCGTCGAGCAGCTCGGCGTCGACCTTGACCATGTCACCTGGTGCCCGCTCTGGCGCTGCTGCCGGTGCTTCGGCGGTTGCAGCTTCTGGCGGCCCCTGGCCCGCGGCACTGTCGGTCAGTGCCGCACTGCTGAAGTTGCGAATGTAGTCGATCAGCGCTGTAGCGGCATGCAGCGGCTGCCCCAGGCGCACAGCGTCAAGCATATGCGCCAGACGGTCGTGGCAGTTCTGCAGCAGGGCGAACAGTGGCGCGCTTGGCGGCAATCTGCCGGCAGCCAACAGCTCGTAGAGAAACTCCAGTTCGTGGGCCAGGTCACCGATCGGGGTAATTTCGACCATACGCGCCACACCCTTGAGGGTATGCAGGTCGCGCATCAGGTTGTCCACCTCGACGCTGCTGCGCGGGTCGGCCTGCCAACGTGCCAAGGCCGCCGCGGCGCTTTCGACGATGTCCGAGCTTTCTTCCAGAAACACTTCCAGCAGCTCTTCGCCGGGGCTTTCCGGTTTCTCGGCAAGCGGCTCGGCCACCTCCGGTTGCAACGGCGGGTGTGGCAACCCCAAGGTGTCGGACAGGTCCATGTCCGGGTGCAGTGGTGTGACCGTATCGATGCCCACCAGGCCGGTGGCATCCGGCGCCAGGGCCTGGTCCAGCAAGTTGCGCAGGCTGTCGACCAGCTCCGGGCGCGGCGGAATATCCTGCCCGGCGGCCACTTCGTCGAGCATGTCCAGCAGGGTCTCCTGGGCCCGCTGCGCCTGGCTGAAGAAGCGGGCATCGGCAGGCAGGCTGCCCTCCTCCACAGCGCCATACAGGTCCAGCAACGCCTCGCACACCTCATCCATCTGCCACAGGTCGGCCAGATGCGCGGCGTGCCCCAGGGTGGTCATCTGGTCGAGCAGATTATCCAGTGCGTCACGCTGGGCAGGCTGTTGCTGCCAACGCGACAACAACGTCTCTGCATCGAGCAGAATGTCCATGGCCTGCGCCAGGAAGCTGGCGATCAACTGCGGATCATGCTTGCGCCGGCCGGCATGGTGCGGGTCTTCATGCAGGCTGGCCAGGCGGCCGTCCACTGCCTGGCCGACCTGTTCGATCAGTTCCGCAGCGCCGGGGATGGCGGCCAGCGGTGTGCTATCGAGTTGCGCCAAACCCAGATGGAACAACGAGCGCGCAGCTTCCAGCCACTCCATCTCGGCCATTTGCAGTGGCAGTTGATGCCCCTTGTACTCACGGGCCAGACGGTCGAAGGCAGTGGCCAGTTCTGCGACCGGCATCACCCCGGCCATGGCGGCACTGCCTTTGAGCGTGTGCAAGGCACGCTGCAAGTCATCGCTGACCGGGGTGTCGTGGCCGCCGGCGCTTTGCAGATAAACCTCAAGATTGGCCAGATGACCCTGCGCCTCGGTGCGAAAAATGCCCAGCAACCGCGGATCGAGGCCATCGACACCGGCAGCCGCCGGGGCATCGTTTTCGGCCAGGCTGTGCAAGTGCCCGGCCAATTGCTCGATTTCAGTCAGTTGCGGCAGCTGGCCGGCAGCAAAGTCGGCCATCAGGTCAGGCAAGTGAACGAACACCTGCTGCAGCGCTACAACCCCTTCCGGGCTGAGTACGCTGCGGCCCTCGAGCACCCGGTTCAGCAGGTGCTCGGCGCCCCAGGCCAGTTCAGCCACCGCCTCGGCATGCACCATGCGGCCGCTGCCTTTGAGTGTATGCAGCGCGCGACGCACTTCGCCCAGCGCCTCGCGCTGCTGGTTGTCGGCACGCCAGCGCAGCCAGTGGCGCTCGATTTCCGGCAGCAGCTCACCCGCTTCATCAAGGAACACCTCGCGAAGCTCGTCATCGATGCCGTCGCCACTGCCGTCCAGGTCTGCGCTGGCCCCAACCACCGCGCACTGCACACCCAGCGCCGCCAAGCTGGCCCGCGCCATCTCGATAAAGGGTTGGCCATCGGCCAACGGGTCGGCCGCCCGCCATTGCAGGTAGCATTCGGCAGCGCTCAGTGCCTCGGCCAAGTGCGTCAGCTCATCAATCGGCGGCTCTTCTTCCAGGTGCTGCAACCAACGCTGCACATAGCTTGCGCAGCCGACAAACAGCTCGGCCACGGCCGGCAGCATCAACATGGCCAGTGCCCCGCGGATCTGCTGCAACAGCCCCGGCAAGGGCTGCAGGCGTTGCCGGGGCCAGTCGGACTCCAGGTAATCGCCGATCAGATCCTTGGCCTGCTGCAGCACGTTCAGCGATTCATTCAGCACCAGCTGGCGTATCTCGGCCAGGTCCGAGCCCGGCAGGCTGCCTTGGCCGTTTTCCTCCAAAGGGCCGACCATGCCGTTCAGGGAGGCCTCCACGTACAGCAAAGCCCCCGCCACATCCATCAACACCGCGTCGTCCACCGCCCGCTCGCCCTGAGCCAATGCCTGCAATGCCAGCACCTGGTCGATGATAACCCGCCGCGGTTGCTGAAAGCCCAGTACCGCCAGGGTGTCAGCCACGTGGCGCAACGGTGCCAGTAGCGCATCGAGCTGCTCGCGATGCTGACGGTCACCGCGCCCGTACTGGTCCAGGCGCTCCTTGATGCGCATCAAGTCATCGCACAGTGCAGTCACCACCGAACGCAGCGCATCGCGCCCCGACCCGGCCTGCAACTGGTCACGCCAGTTGCCCAGCGACAGGTCGAGGTTGGCAAGGTCATCGTCACCTGCAAAGCGTTGGGCGGCACCGGTCATCAGGCTGGCCTGGGCCAGCGGTTCCTCGCCACGGCAGGCACGCAGCTGGTTGAGCAACGGCAGCATCACCAGCGGCAGGTCGTGGCGGGCACCGCGTAATCGCTCAAGATACGAGGGCAACTGCTCCAGGCCGCGGAACAACGCCCCCAGGCAATCACCCCGGGGGCTGACCTGGCCGTCGGCCAACGCCTTGGCGAACAGCTCCAGCTCCTCGGCCAGGCGCGTGGCGCCGCGCAGTTCGAGCATGCGCAGGCAGCCGTGCACCTGATGCAGGTTGTCGACCACGAAAGCCATCATCGAAAGGTCGTCCGTCTCGCCAGCAAAGCGCTCCAGCGCCTGCCGTGCCTGACCCAGGCAATCGAGAATGGCGGCCTTGGTCCAGGCCAGCGCCACTGTTTCGTGACGCTCGGGGCTTACTGCAGACGCCATGGTCACTATTCCTCAACGCGGCTCGGTAGGTGGCGGCAGGGTGAATCCGGACACCGAACGGCGCATCTCGCTCGCCATGCGGGCCAAGTGGCGGATGCTGTCGGCGGTGGCGCCGGAGCCGGCGGAGGTTTGCGCGGTGATCTGCTGAATCACTGCCATGGTGTGGGAGATCTGCCCGGCGGACGAGGTCTGCAACTGGGCAGCGTCGGAGATGCTGTGGATAAGGTCGGCGAGGTTCTGCGACACCCCTTCGATCTCGGCCAGCGCCACCCCGGCATCCTGGGCCAGGCGTGCGCCACGCACCACTTCGGCGGTGGTTTGCTCCATGGAGATCACCGCTTCGTTGGTATCGGCCTGAATGGTACGCACCAGCGCCTCGATCTGGCGGGTGGCAGACGATGAGCGCTCAGCCAGGCGCTGCACCTCGTCGGCAACCACGGCAAACCCACGGCCGGCTTCCCCGGCCAACGAAGCCTGGATGGCAGCGTTCAGGGCAAGAATGTTGGTCTGATCGGCAATGTCGTCGATCAGGCTGACGATGTCGCCGATTTCCTGAGAGGATTCGCCAAGGCGCTTGATCCGTTTGGCGGTGTCCTGGATCTGCTCGCGAATGTTGTCCATGCCGTTGATGGTGTTGTGCACCACCTCGTTGCCCTTGTTGGCAATGGCCACCGAACGCTCGGCCACCTTGGCCGATTCGTAAGCATGCGCCGAAACCCGGTCAATCGACTCGACCATGTCACCCACCGCCTCGGACGCCTCGCTGATCTGTGCGGCCTGGTGCTCGGAGGCCTTGGCCAGTTGCCGCGCGGTGTTCTGCGTGTCCTGCACGGCGGCCGCGACCTGCACTGCACTGTGGTTGATGGTGGCGACCAGATCGCGCAACTGGTCCACGGAATAGTTGATCGAGTCGGCAATGGCGCCGGTGAAGTCTTCAGTCACCGATACGGTCACCGTCAGGTCGCCATCTGCCAGCTCTTCGATTTCGTCGAGCAGGCGCATGATGGCCTGCTGGTTACGTTCGTTCTTTTCTGCGGTCTCGCGCAGTTGGCGGTTGGTGGTACGCACCATGACCAGGCCGATAAGGATGATCGAGGCCAGCGCCAGCAGCCCCAGGGCATAGCCGCCAACGGTGTCGAGGGTGCGCCCGCCAGCCAGGTTCTCGAAACCGTTCGCCAGGTGTGAAGCTTCGTCGAGCAGGGTTTGCGACAGGCTGAAGATGTTGCCCGCAGCCTCCCGCACACGGAACAGTTCGGGCGAGGTTTCGAGGATTTCGTCCACCGAACCGGCAACGAACTGGAACAACTCGGCGATTTCGGCCAGCCGTGCGCGGGCGTCGGCGTCTTCTACACGGGTTACCTGGATCGTCGCATTGCCATTGAGCATGCCCTCCAGCACCTGGCCAAAGCGCCCGGCGTCACGGCCGAAGGCATCGGCCGCCTGGGCGGCGCTGTCGTCACCAGCCAGGACGGTGTTGACCGAGCCAAGAATACGTTCGGCCAGCAACAGTTGGCGCTGAGCCACTGCAACCTGACTGGCCGGGGCACCGCTCTGCAGCAGGATCTCGACCACTTTTTCATATTCCACCTGCAACTGCGGCACGGTCTCGGCCAGGGTCGCTGCCACCTGATGCAGCGACAGCACGGTCTGCTCGCTGGCCAGGATGATGTCGGTGTTCTTGCGCAGGTTTTCCCAGTCGCGGCGTACCGATTCCATCTCGTCACGCACCGAAGGCGGCGCAGGCGGCAGGCCAGTGGACTTGTCCCCTTGGCGCAGGTAGCCCCAGCGCTGCTCGAAATCATTGCGCGCATCCGACAGCAGCTTGAAGGCCAAGGCCTTGCCGGTGGCCGCCTCGGTGGCGTTCTTGGCGATACGCTGCGACAGCACGCGCAGCTCGCCGGCATGGCCGATGTACTGCTTGTCGTAGTTGGATTGGGTATTCAGGTAAGCAAAGTTGGCAAACAGCAAGATGATCGAGAGGATCAGTATCAGGAACAGCACGGTGATCTGCGCGATGCTGCGGGTACGTGGGCTCACGGTGGTGGCAGTGACGGGGGTGGCAGGCTTGTTCACGTTCGCAGGTCCTATAACGCCACATCGAGAAAGCCCGGCGCCTGGGCCAGGGCAAAGGGGCTGAAGATCGCCCAGTTACGTTCACGCGGAAAATACCCCTGCACAAAGCGTGCAGCGGCAGCGATCAGCGGCTGCGGCGGCGACAGCTGCAGGCTGTCGAGGGCAAAGTGCTGAAGGCCCAGCACCTCGTCGACCAGCAAGCCGACGAACAGGTCGTCGTGATCCAGCACCAGCACTCGCCGCTGCTTGCCCGGTGCGGCGTGGCCCAGGCCGAAGAAGCAGCTCAGGTCCATCACCGGCAACAGCCGGCCACGCAGGTTGGCCACCCCGCACACCCACGGCTGCACGCCGGGTACGCGGCTACTGCGCGGTTCGCGCAGCACCTCGGCCACTTCGACCATGGGCGCGACGAACCACTGCCCGGCAATGCGAAAGCCAATGCCGCTCCACTGCTGCACGCGGTTGTCCTGCGGCGGCTGGTCGGCGACCAGCAGGCGGCAGCGCCGGTCGATGTCCAGCAACAACTCAAAGGCGGTCAGCGACGCGCCTTGCGGGCGGGTGGTCAAGCCCCCAGCACTTCTTTGAGCTTGGCGATCAGCGCGTCCTCTTCCACCGGTTTGGTCAGGAAGTCACGGGCACCCTGGCGCGTGGCCCAGATACGGTCGGTTTCCTGGTCCTTGGTGGTTACCACGATCACTGGAATAGCGCTGGTGTCCGGGTCCTTGCTGAGCTGGCGGGTGGCCTGGAAGCCGTTCATGCCAGGCATGACGATGTCCATCAACACCGCGTCGGGCTTGTCCTGCCGGGCCAGAGCCACGCCGTCGGCACCGTTGCTGGCCTTGAGCACCTGGTAGCCGTGCTTTTCCAGCCATTCGGTCAATCTGTACATCTCTGTCGGCGAGTCGTCGACAATCAGAACTCGGGCCATGCTGTTTCCCCATCAGGAAAGTAGGACCGCGCCATGGCGGGGGCTCGGTCAGGGTGCGTGTTGTTGAGGTGCGGCAAACCCGGGCACATGGGCGCGGATCGCGTCGAGCAGTTCTTCCTTGCTGAACGGTTTGGTCAGAAACTGATCGGAACCGACCACCCGGCCGCGGGCCTTGTCGAACAGGCCATCGCGGGACGACAGCAGGATAACCGGGGTGTCCTTGAAGGCACTGTTGTGCTTGATTACCGCGCAGGTCTGGTAGCCGTCCAGGCGTGGCATCAGCACATCGACGAAAATGATGCTGGGCTGATGGTCGACGATCTTGGCCAGGGCATCGAAGCCATCGCTGGCGGTGATCACCTCGCAGCCCGCTTCACCGAGCAACATCTGCGCGGTGCGGCGGATCGTGCGGGAATCGTCGATCACCATCACCTTCAGGGGTTGTTCCATAGACGCCTACCAATAGGATTGAAGCCGCAAGTTGCAAGCGGCAAGCTGCAAGAAAGCAGCTCGGCGCATGGATGCTCTTTTCTTGAGGCTTGTAGCTCAAGGCTTGCAGCTGCATTTTTAGCATACTCCGGGTGGCCATTCCATCTGCCGCGCCCCTTGACCGTCGGCGTTCGCGGCGCCACCCTGAGCCACTTTTCTTTCGATCCACCGCGGCCACCTGCCGCCAAGAGGACCCCCCATGAGCGTTCGCCTCGGCATTGTGATGGACCCCATCGCGTCCATCTCCTACAAGAAGGACAGCTCGCTGGCCATGCTGCTGGCCGCCCAGGCACGCGGCTGGAGCCTGTTCTACATGGAACAGCAAGACCTGTATCAGGGCGAAGGCAAGGCCCGCGCCCGCATGCGCCCGCTGAAGGTGTTTGCCGACCCGGCGCGCTGGTTCGAACTGGGCGAGGAGCAGGACAGCCCGCTGGCCGAACTGGACGTGATCCTGATGCGCAAGGACCCGCCCTTCGACATGGAGTTTGTCTATAGCACTTACCTGCTGGAGCAAGCCGAGGCCGAAGGCGTACTGGTGGTAAACCGCCCGCAAAGCCTGCGCGACTGCAACGAAAAAATGTTCGCCACGCTGTTCCCGCAATGCACCACCCCAACCTTGGTCAGCCGCCGCCCGGACATCATTCGCGAATTCGCTGCCACGCATCCAGACGTAATCCTCAAGCCACTGGATGGCATGGGCGGTACGTCGATCTTCCGTCACCGGGCGGGCGACCCCAACCTGTCGGTGATCCTGGAAACCCTGACCGCGCTGGGCACCCAGCAAATCATGGCCCAGGCCTACCTGCCGGCAATCAAGGACGGCGACAAGCGCATCCTGATGATCGACGGCGAGCCAGTGGACTATTGCCTGGCACGTATTCCGGCCAGCGGCGAAACCCGTGGCAACCTGGCCGCTGGCGGGCGTGGCGAAGCCCGCCCACTGACCGAGCGCGACCGCTGGATCGCCGCCCAGGTCGGCCCGACGCTGCGCGAGAAGGGCCTGCTGTTCGTTGGCCTGGACGTGATCGGCGACTACCTCACCGAAATCAACGTCACCAGCCCCACCTGTATTCGCGAAATCGATGCCGCCTACAACACCGATATCGGTGGCAAGCTGATGGATGCCATTGATCGCAAGCTCAAGGCACGCTGACAGCCAACGCGAAGTAAAGCCGTAGAGTGGGGTATGATGCCGGTCCTATTCGACTGAGCTGCTGCCCCGCCCTGCGGTTGCTGGATACCTGATGACGCTGCCCGCTGACGTCCCTGCCGACCTGCTGCCTCCCCGTGTTCGCCCTGCGGACCGGCTCGGCTTCACCCTGTTCCTGGCTGCGCTGGTGCACCTGGCGCTGATCCTCGGCGTGGGTTTCACCGTGGTCAAGCCTGCCGAAATCCGCCACACCATGGACATCACCCTGGCCACCTTCAAGAGCGAGAAGCCGCCCGAGAAGGCTGACTTCCAGGCCCAGGACAACCAGCAAGGCAGCGGCACCCTGGACAAGAAAGCGGTGCCCAAGACCACCGAACTGGCGCCTTTCCAGGACAGCAAGATCAACAAGATCACCCCACCGCCTGCGGCCAGGCCCGAGGTGGTTCCACCCCCTACCCCGAAAAAGTCGGCGGTGGTGACTACGGCGCCCAAGCCGCACAAGGTCGAACCCAAACCCAAGGAAAGCAAAGCACAGCCCAAGCCAGCCGCACCGGCACCAGACTTCGACAGTTCGCAGCTGTCCAGCCAGATCGCCAGCCTGGAGGCGGAGCTGTCCAACGAGCAGCAGATGTACGCCAAGCGCCCGCGCATCCATCGCCTGAACGCCGCGTCGACCATGCGCGACAAGGGCGCCTGGTACAAGGAAGAGTGGCGCAAGAAGGTCGAGCGCGTGGGCAACCTGAACTATCCCGACGAAGCGCGCCGGCAGCAGATCTACGGCAACTTGCGCATGATGGTGTCGATCAACCGCGATGGCTCGCTGTACGAGGTGCTGGTGCTGGAGTCATCCGGGCAGCCAGTGCTGGACCAGGCTGCGCAGCGCATCGTGCGGCTGGCGGCGCCGTTTGCACCGTTTACCGGGGATCTGGCCGAGTTTGACCGGCTGGAGATCATCCGCACCTGGCGCTTTGCCCGTGGGGACCGTTTGTCCAGTAACTGAGGCATCGCGAGCTATGCTCGCTCCTACGTTTGTTTCGGGCCAATTATTTCTGGGGGGATTTGCGCGCGGGCGCTTTGGGGCATATCGCGATATTGTGTCGTATCGGCCAGGCGGTCGCGCGCGCCTGTCACTGGCGTTACTGGCCCGAAACAAACGTAGGAGCGAGCGCAGCTCGCGATGCG
>NZ_JBICJS010000087.1:0-931 GCF_043103305.1 Pseudomonas sp. YQ_5
GGGTTCGTGTGCGCGGGACAGAGATCGTAGCCAGCACTGGTGTGTGTCCGCACACCCGCGTGGGAGAGTGATCCGCACGGTATCGGCGTGAAGTCCCTGTAGGCATCAGCTGATTCAGCTGTGACCACGTATGAGAGAGTGAACCCTTTCGCCACCGTGTGCCCCGCGCGCCCTTTATCCTGCGAGGATTCATCATGGCGCGCAAGCCTTCCAAGCAACGCTTTACCGTCGTCCATCCCGATTGCGCGGCGATCGATGTCGGTGGTCGAGAGCATTTCGTGGCGGTCGATCCCCGGCACGAAAATCCCGTCCAGTCGTTCACGTCCTTTACTGACGACCTGCTCAAGATGGCTAACTGGCTTGAAAGCCTGGGGATCAAGGTCGTTGCCATGGAATCCACGGGAGTTTATTGGATTCCAATTTACGAGATTCTCAGCGAGCGCGGCTTTGAGGTTTATCTCGTCAATGCCAGAGCAACCCGGCAAATCACGGGCCGTAAATCAGATGTGCTGGATTGCCAGTGGATTTGGCAGCTGATGACTCATGGACTGCTCCGAGGCGCATTCCGCCCCGATGATCTGACCTGCTGCGTCCGGTCATTGGTCAGGCAGCGTGCTTCCAAAGTGAAAGACCAGGCGCAGACGCTGAACCGGATGCAAAAGGCCATGAGCCAAATGAACATCCAGCTGGCCAATGTCATCAGTGATATTTCCGGCGTAACTGGCATGAAGATTTTGCGAGCCATCTGCGCAGGTGAACGGGACCCAGTGCAACTGGCTGAACTGACCGACCGCCGCATCAAGGCAGGCAAGGAGGCTGTCGCTCGGAGTCTTCATGGCAATTGGCGGCGCGAGCATTTGCATGCGCTAACTCAGGAATTGGCTGCCTATGACTTCCTGGAGCAGCAAATTGCTGATTGTGACGACGCCAT
>NZ_JBICJS010000089.1:0-25673 GCF_043103305.1 Pseudomonas sp. YQ_5
GTACGACGCGATATCGCGCCATGCGCCAAGGCGTACGCGCGCAAATTTCACAGAAATAACTGGCCCGAAACAAACGTAGGAGCGAGCGCAGCTCGCGATGCGCCGCGCGGGCGGCGCTCGATCCCCCAGGCGCTGAAAATGCCGCGACGAACCCCTGTAAGCCCTTATGCTCTCCCAGCCCAAAAACCAGCGTTAACCTTCATTTAATCAACCCCAGCCAGCATGGCCCCATTCCCCGATCTGCCAAGGCGAAGACATGCGCGTTCTCCTGCTCTTCCTCACACTACTACTGGCCGGCCCGTTGCAAGCCAACCCGTTCGACGTGAAACCAGACTTCCTGCCGGTTGACCAAGCCTTCGTGCTCACCCACGACCGCCAGGCCGACGGCCAGATGCGCCTGTACTTCCAGATCAAGCAGGGGTACTACCTGTACCAGAAGCGCCTGAAGTTCGACGGCCTGCCTGCCGAGCAACACCCGCAGCTGCCGCCAGCGCTCAACCACCATGACGAGTTCTTCGGTGACAGCGCGGTGTACCGCGACCAGCTCGAACTGCTGCTGCCGGCCACTGCCCAGGGCCAATTGCGCCTGGGCTGGCAGGGCTGCGCCGACGCCGGCCTGTGCTACCCCCCGCAAACCACGCTGATCGACCTGGGCGGCAGTGTGGCGCCAGCCGCCGAGCAAGCCAGCGACCAGGCCTTGGCCAGTAACCTTCAGCAAGGCCACCTGGCCTGGAGCCTGCTGGCGTTCTTCGGCCTTGGACTCCTGCTGGCCTTCACCCCCTGCTCGCTGCCGATGCTGCCGATCCTTGCCGGGCTGGTGCTGGGCAATGGCGCCAGTGCCCGGCGCGGCTGGCTGCTGGCGGGGGTGTATGTGCTGAGCATGGCGCTGGTGTACGCCGCCCTGGGTGTGGTTGCCGCGCTGCTGGGCGCCAGCCTTCAGGCCTGGCTGCAGCAACCCTGGCTGCTGGGCAGCCTGGCGGGCCTGTTCGTGTTGCTGGCGCTGCCGATGTTCGGTGCCTTTGAACTGCAATTACCCGCCGTCGTGCGCGACCGCCTGGACCGCGCCGGGCAAGGTACCCGTGGCGGCAACCTGTATGGCGCGGCGTTGCTGGGCGCGTTGTCTGGCCTGCTGCTCGGTCCGTGCATGACCGCACCACTGGCCGGCGCACTGCTGTACATCGCCCAGAGCGGCGACGTGCTGCAAGGGGCCTTGGTGCTGTTCAGCCTCGGCCTGGGCATGGGCGTGCCGATGCTGTTGCTGGTAACCCTGGGCAACCGTTATCTGCCGCGCCCAGGTGCATGGATGAACCGGGTCAAGGGTGTGTTCGGCTTCGTGTTCCTGGCCATGGCGCTGTACACCGTGCGCAGCCTGCTGCCCGCTACCTTGCTGCTGGCACTGAGCGGCGCCTGGCTGATCGCCCTGGCCTGGGCCGCCTGGCCGGGCCTGCAGCGCCTGCCGGCGTTGCGCGCCGTACCGCTGTTGGGCGCCCTGTGGGGCGGCCTGTTGCTGGTCGGTGCGGCAGCCGGCGGCGACGACCTCTGGCAGCCGCTACGCCCGTTCACCGGGGGGGACAGCACAGCGGCCGCTGGCCTGCATGCCGAGGACAGCTTCGTCACCATCAGCCGCCCCGAAGACCTGCAACGTGAGCTGGATGCGGCCAAAGCCCGCGGCCAGTGGGTGATGCTCGACTACTATGCCGACTGGTGCGTGTCGTGCAAGGTCATGGAAAAACAGGTGTTCGCCCGCAGCGACGTGCAGGCCGGCCTGGCCAACGTGCACCTGCTGCGCCTGGACGTGACCGCCGACAGCCCGGCCAGCAAGGCCCTGCTGCAGCGCTACCAGGTACCCGGCCCGCCTAGCATCATCTGGATCGGCCCGGAAGGCGAAGAACGACGCGCGCGGCGCATCACCGGTGAAGTTGATGCAGCAGCGTTCCAGCAACACTGGGCCCAGACCAGGAGCCAAGGCTGATGCTGACCATAACACTCGGGCCACTGACCATGGCCCTCAACCACCTGCTGATGCTCACCGCCCTGGTGATTGCCAGCATTGTCGGCTGGTGGGTTGCCCGACGTGGCGGCGAGAGCCCGGAATCGGCGCTGTTCAACCTGTTCCTGATCGGCCTGCTGTGTGCCCGCGCCGGCTTCGTGCTGGCCTATTGGCCGATGTACCAGGACGACCCGCTGCAAATGATCGACATCCGTGACGGCGGCTTCCTGTTCTGGTCGGGCCTTGTCGGCATCGTGCTCGGAGCCCTATGGCAGGGCTGGCGCCACCCCGGCCTGCGCCGCCCGCTAGGCTGGGCTCTGTTCAG
The DNA here is from genome assembly GCF_043103305.1 of Pseudomonas sp. YQ_5. Classification (NCBI taxonomy): domain Bacteria; kingdom Pseudomonadati; phylum Pseudomonadota; class Gammaproteobacteria; order Pseudomonadales; family Pseudomonadaceae; genus Pseudomonas; species Pseudomonas sp. YQ_5. The sequence continues at coordinate 2,316 of NZ_JBICJS010000089.1, forward strand.
CGGCGCACTGTTCTGGGGCCTGGCCAGCCTCGGCGGCCACCTGTACAGCAAAGGCACCGAGCTGCCCGACCTGAGCCTGCGCAACGCCAGCGGCCAGGCCGTGGCATTGCACAGCTACCGCGGCAAGCCGCTGGTTATCAACATCTGGGCCACCTGGTGCCCACCGTGTCGGCGTGAGATGCCCGTGCTGCAACAGGCACAAAGCGCTTACCCGCACGTGACCTTCCTGTTCGTCAATCAGGGAGAGACCCCGGAAAACGTCAGCACCTTCCTCGCCACCACCGGCCTGAGCCTGACACACGTGCTGTTCGACGGCACCGGCCTGCTAGCCCAGCGCGTCGGCTCCATGGCCTTGCCCACCACCCTGTTCTACGACGCCAACGGGCGTCTGGTCGGCAGCCACCTGGGCGAACTGTCCCGGGCCAGCCTGCGCCACGCCCTGGAACCTTTCGACCGGGCCATTGCGCCCGCCCCTGCCGCACAAGGAAACTGACATGCGATTGACTGCACTGCTGCCCCTGCCCCTGTCCCTGGCCCTGCTGGCCTCCCCTGCCCTGCAGGCCGAAGAACTGCCCAAGGCGGTTCAGCAGCTGCAAGCCAAGGGCGCCGTGATCAAGGGCAGCTTCGATGCGCCCAACGGCCTGCGCGGTTATGCCGCCGAGTACCAGAACAACGCCCTGGCCCTGTACCTGACCCCCGATGGCAAGCATGTACTGGTCGGCAGCCTGTTCGACGAACAGGGCAAAGACCTGAGCGCCGAGCCGCTGCAAAAGCTGGTATACGCGCCGATGAGCAAGGAAATCTGGGCGAAAATGGAAAAAACTGCGTGGATCGCCGACGGCAAGGCCGATGCACCGCGCAAGGTGTACCTGTTCAGCGACCCGAACTGCCCGTACTGCAACATGTTCTGGGAACAGGCGCGGCCGTGGGTAGAGTCGGGCAAGGTGCAGTTGCGCCATATCATGGTCGGCATCATCCGTGAGGACAGCCCGGGCAAGTCGGCGGCGCTGCTGGCAGCGAAAGATCCGGCCAAGGCACTGCAACAGCACGAGAAGGCCGGCAAGGCCAGCACCCTGAAGGCGCTGGAACAGGTGCCAGAGGCTGTGCAACAGAAGCTGGCGGCGAACATGGCGTTGATGGAAGAGATGGGGTTGCAGGCGACCCCGGCCATTTTCTATCAGGATGAGCAAGGCAACCTGCAAAGCCAGCAAGGGGCACCACGGCCGGAGATGCTTGGGAAGATTCTGGGCAAGCGCTAGTGCATGTGGTGGGGCACAGATAGAGCGCCGCGAAGCAGATGACGCGGGGCATGGCACCGGCTACGCCGGTGTTCGCGGGTGAACCCGCTCCTACGGGGCTCGCGCTAACGGCTGGATTGTGATCGCAAGGCCTGCGCGGTCAAGTGTAGGAGCGGGTTTACCCGCGAAAGGGCCGGACCTGCTGGCCAATTTCCACCAGCCGTTCACCGTTGCCGCCGCCATTGTATTCGCGGGTAAACCCGCTCCTACGCTGATCGGGAGTGGACACACATTGGTGATTGGACGCAGGCCGTTCTTTCGCAAGCAGTAGATCTCCAGGCCCGGCAAAGCTACCCCGCGCAGATTTAAATCTGCCACTCAACATATCTAGAAACAATTATTCGGCACGCCCCTTCGCTAAACATCGTCTGCTTGCTTCCCTTATTCAAATCCCACACACACGCACAACAAAGAACACTCGGACGTTCACGACAGAGTATTCGAGCATCAAAAACCGAAATTTCTCACACAATTAGAAGAAAAAATAAACCCCAAAAAACATTATCAGACTTAAGTAAGACCCTTCTGAAGAATTTTCCCACAAAAATAGCTTTAAACCAAACATTCCAATATCACTTCCAGCCACGCCACCCCCACTGAAAGATTGACTTGAAACAGCCGAACGCCTAAACCTCCATACCCGTACATTTCAGACAAACCAAAAACCAGGAGGCACTCATGAAAAATCAATATGGCATTAACCTCGTGGCATTGGCTTCGACACTCACTGCAAAATCAAATAACACGCAACCATGACACCAAAATGGTCCACCCATGAACCCAAACCACTTTATCCGCAGCGCAAAAAAAATCACGAGTATCACAAGAATCTTGACCACTGAGCACTTGAGGGAGCCCACATCGCTTCTTTGGTCAGCGCTGGCCCCTTGCATACTCTACATCATCACCAACCCAACGCATGCAACCTCAACCTATACCGCTTCAGCCGCCTGGTTCTACTCATACATCTCTGCCACCCTCGCGTTCTTTGGATTCAGCTTCTACCTTATCGGCAGAAGGGAAAGTGGCTTCACGCGGTCCTTCATCTACCAACACGGTGCAATCAAGCTATTCCTGACGGCCCATACACTCAGCTATTTATTATTGAGCTCACTTTACGCCACACTATTTTACCTCTTGACCAAACCCTTGCGAGGTCACTACTCACTCCCTGAATTCCTCTATCTGATGGCATGCTTTTACACCAGTTACCTCATGTTCACCTGTATCGGCCTGGGGATCGCTGCGCTGCCGATAAAATTCAGCACGGCCAGCACCCTTTTTTCGCTCATGTCATTTCTCATGCTGGTCTCCGGATACAACGGCGCCACAATGGGGCACGATGCTTCGCAGGCGCTAACGCTGATCAACCCGCTCTTTTTAAGCGCGCAGATCTTCCATGGCGAAATGCCCCTTCTCAACAGTTTCCTGATTGCACTTTCGGCCTCTGCAGCCTCGACATACCTGACCGGAAGGTATTTCAGAATCCAACCCATATGGAGCCGATACTGATGGACATTTTAACTATAAACAACCTTCACTTCGGATACAGCGAAAAGCCGTTACTGAACGACATTGAACTCACTATAAAAGCGGGGGAACTGGTTGGCATTCTGGGCAACAACGGGGCCGGAAAGACAACCCTTTTCGACCTCATCTGTAAAATAAAGAAACCGGCGAAAGGCACCATTTCCAATGTATCCAGGCGTCAGGCCTATTTGACCCAAATCCTTACACCGCCCCCCTTACTGCGCATGGACGAAGCGGGCAAGCTAATCACCAGCCTGACCCCCAACGTTTCCCCAGATCACACAGAGATTCTCTCGAAACTAGGCAAATGGTCCCCGTCACTGTCCAAGCGATATGCAGAAATTGCCAAGAAAAAAGCCGCCAATTGCAGCTACGGTGAAATTCGCAGCTACTTCACGCTGACCTTGTTGCTTTTAAACAGTGACTTGATCATTCTTGACGAGCCAACGGCTGGCGTGGACCCTGAATTTCGACATTATATATGGCTCGGTATAAAAAGCGCGTGCGCGGAAGGCGCGAGTGTGCTGATAGCTTCTCATTACACAGAGGAAATCACGAAAAACTGCCAGCGCTTTTATATGCTCGCAAACAAGCGACTGGAAGCGTTTGACAGTGGTGGACAGTTCATGGAACGCCACCATGCCAAATCGCTGGATGAAGCCTTTATCAATGCTTCGGTCTAGGTACCGTGGCCATTGAGAGGGGGCGCCAGGCGCCCCTGCCCATCACAGCCCCTCCAGCTCCGCCATCAGGTCACTGAGCCGGTCGACCTTGTCATCATCCAGCGCACTGCCCTGCAGCCCCTGTACATACTCGGCCAACGCCTCCACCGTGCTGCACTCGAACATCGCCCGCAGCGGCACGTTCAGCTGTAGCTGCTTCTGCACCCGCGAAGCGATCTGCGTGGCCAGTAATGAATGGCCGCCCAGCTCGAAGAAGTTGTCGTACACCCCCACCCGCTCGGCTTTGAGCACATCGGCCCAGATGCCCGCCAACACATCCTCCAGGTCGTTACGTGGCGCCTGATAGGCCTGGCTATGCTGCACGCCGATGTCGATGGCTGGCAGGGCCTTGCGGTCGAGCTTGCCGTTGGCGTTGTGCGGCAAGCTGTCGAACCAGCCCCAATGCAACGGCACCATGTACTCCGGCAACTCGGCACGCAGTCGTTGCTTGACCTGCTCCAGCAACGCGGCATCGGCACTGACGCCCTGGTGCGCCACCAGGTAGCCGACCAGATGCTTGCCGTTCACGCCCTCCTGCACCGCCACAGCGGCATCGCGAATTTCCGCCTGCTCATGCAGCCGGGCCTCGATTTCGCCCAGTTCGATGCGATAGCCGCGAATCTTCACCTGGTGGTCGATGCGCCCGATATATTCCAGCACGCCGTCCGGGCGTTGCCGCGCCAGGTCACCGGTACGGTACAGGCGCTCTCCCGGTGCCCCGTAAGGGTGAGGAATGAACGCCAGTGCCGTGCGCACCGGGTCACCGACGTAGCCACGGCCTACACCCGTACCCGCCACGCACAGTTCGCCCACCGCCCCCAGCGGCACCAGCTTCTGGTCCTCGCCGAACAGGTACAGGCGGTTGTTATCGGTTGGCGTGCCGATTGGCAGGTAGCTGCCTTGGGTCGAGGCGGCATCGACGCGGAAGAACGCCACGTCATCCGAGCACTCCGCCGGGCCATAGGCATTGACCAGGCCGATCTGCGGGTAGCGCTGCAGCCACTGCGCCGCCAGCTCCGGTGGCATGGCCTCGCCGGTCGGCAGCATCCAGCGTAGGCCGTCGAGGGCCTGGTGGTCGCTGGCCAGCATGCCCTGGATCAGGGACGGCACGCTCTCCAGCACGGTGATGCCGGTGGCCTGCACGTGCGCCAGCAGGCCTTGCGGGTCGTGGGCGATGGCATTAGGCACGATCTCAACCTTGGCGCCGAACAGCGGCGCAGCCAGGAACTGCCAGACCGAGATGTCGAAGCTTTGCGAGGCGGTCTGGGCAATCACGTCCTGCTCGCTCAAGGCCAGGTACGGCACCTTGCTCAGCTGATTGTTGAGCATGCCGCGCTGCTCGACCATCACCCCTTTCGGCAGACCGGTCGAGCCTGAGGTGTAGATCACGTAGGCGAGGTTGTCCGGGCCACTGTGGATACCCGGGTTGTGGCTTGCGATCGGGTTGGCCTGGACGTCTTCCCAGACCAGCAGTTGCGGCCGCAGCGCAGCCTCCAACTCACCGAGCAACTGCCGTCCCTGCTCGGCGCAGGCCGCGCTGCACACCAACACTGGCGTGCGGCTGAGCTGGATGATGCTTTGCAGGCGCGCCGCCGGCAGGCCCGGGTCCAGCGGCAGGTAGCCGGCGCCGGCCTTGAAGCTGCCGACAATCATGCCCAGCAGCGGCAACCCACGTTCGGCAAGCAGTGCCACTGGCTGGTCCACGCAGACTCCGGCAGCCACCAACGCATGGCCCAGGCGGTTGGCCGCCAGGTTCAGCCTGGCGTAGTCATAGGATGCCTCCAGGCAGCGGGCCACGGTACGCTGTGGATGCGCCACGACCTGCGCTTCGAACTGCGCGATGTAGCTCTGTTCAAGTGGATAAACCCGCTCGGTCCGGTTGCAGTCCTCCAGCAGGAAGCCTTGCTCCTGGGCGCTCGACAGCGGTAGCTCGCTCACCTCCCCTTCAAAGCCTTTTACCAGCGCCAGCAGCAGGCGCTTGAATTCGGCCAGCAGGCGCTCGACGGTCGGGTAGTCGAAGTAGCGCTGGTCAAACGACAGGTGCAGGCCCAGGTCATCACCCGGGTAACACACCGCCGTCAGCGGGAAGTTGGTGTGGGTACGGCCCGAGTCGGAGCTGGCGTTCAGGTGCTGGGCGTGATCGAGCACGGCGGTTTCAACCGGCGCATTCTCGAACACGAACAGGCTGTCGAACAGCGGCTGGCCCTTGGGCAACTCGCTGCACGCCTGGATCGCCACCAGCGGCAGGTATTCGTACTCGCGCAGCTCCATGTTGCTTTGCAGCAGGCCTTGCAGCCACTCGCGCACACTGCAGCGCTCACCCGCCTCGGGCAACTGCACGCGCAGGGCCACGCTGTTGATGAACAGGCCGACGGTGCGCTGCATCTGCGGCATGCTCACCGGGCGACCGGCTACGGTCACGCCAAAGGCCACATCGCGGTCGCCGCTGTAACGCGCCAACACCAAGGCCCAGGCCGCCTGGGCGAAGGTGTTGACGGTGAGCTGATGAGCCTGGGCCAGTTCGCGCAGACGCACACCATCACTCACCTCCAGGCGGGTGTAGCAGTCGCCGACGACCATGCCGCTACCGGCGTGATCATGGCGCAGCGGGCGGTCGCTCGGGATGGCTGTGGCACGTTCGAAGCCGGCCAGGTTGGCCTGCCACCAGGCGCGTGCGTCGTCCAGGCCCTGGCGCTGCAGCCAACCGATGTAATCGCGGTAACGCGGCGGCACCGGCAGTTGGGCCTGACGGCCTTCGCCAAGGGCCTGGTAGACCTCGAAGAAATCGTTCATCAACAGCGAGCGGCACCAGGCATCGATAAGGATGTGGTGGTTGCTCATCATGAACCAGTAGCGTTCATCGGCCACGCGCACCAGGCGCAGGTGGAACGGTGCCTCGCTGAGCAAGGCAAAGCCGGCCTCGCGCTCCTGCTTGTGCAGGGCCTGCAGGCGCTGCTCCTGGGCATCGTCGGCAAGGCCGCGCCAGTCCTGGTAGTCCACCGCCAGGTTGCCCGGCTTGTGGATGATCTGCAGCATCGCCTCGCCGCTGTTCCAGCTGAACGAGGCGCGCAACGCTTCGTGGCGCGCCACCACGGCCTGCCAGGCCTGGGCGAAACGCTCGGGGTCGAGCGCGCTGTTGATGCGGTAGCGGTCCTGCATGTAGTAGAGGCCAGTGCCCGGCTCCAACAGGGTGTGCAACAGCATGCCTTCCTGCATCGGCGTCAGCGGGTAAACGTCCTCGATCTGCGCGGCCGGGACCGGCAATGCGTCGATCTGCTCCTGAGTCAGGTGCGCCAGCGGGAAGTCCGATGGGGTGAAGCTGCCATTGCCATCGGCCAGACAATGCGCGACCAGCGCCAGCAGCTCCTGACGATAGCCCTCAGCCAGACCCGCGATAGTCTGCTGGTCGTAGCGCTCGGCGCTGAAGGTCCAGCGCAGTTGCAGAGCACCGCCATACACCTGGCCATCGACGCTCAACCAGTTGGGCAACGGCGCATCGAGATCATGCGCCAACCCGGCCGGGGCTTCCAGGGGCTGGAACAAGGCCGCACTGTCGAACTGCTGGTCGAACTGGCCCAGGTAGTTGAAGGTGATGCGCGCCTGCGGCAAGGCCGCCATCTGCTCGCGCCCGGCGGCATCCGCCAGGTAGCGCAGTACGCCGTAGCCCAGGCCCTTGTGCGGTACATGGCGCAGTTGTTCCTTGATGCGCTTGATCGAACCGGCCCGCGCCGCGTCGTCTTCACCTGGCAGCGGACGCAGGCTCAGTGGGTAGGCATTGGTGAACCAGCCGACGCTGCGGGTCAGGTCCATGTCTTCGAACAACCCGTCACGGCCATGGCCTTCGAGCTGCACCAGCACTTCTTCATCGCCGCTCCAGCGGCACAAGGCCCGCGCCAGTGCAGTCAACAGCAGGTCGTTGACCTGGGTGTGGTAAGCCGCCGGGGCCAGTTGCAACAGCTGTCGGGTCTGCTCCACGTCCAGGCCGATGGCCAGGGTTTGAGCGTGGCGATGCAAATTGCCGCCCTGCGGATGGTCGCACGGCAATTCGCGACGCACACCGCCCAGCTGGCCTTGCCACCAGGCCAGTTCGTCACGCAGCGAATCGCTGCCGGCGTAGCTGACCAGGCGCGCCGCCCAGTCGCCGACGGCGTGGGTCTTGGCCGGCAGAGGCAGGCCACGGTACAGCGCCTGCAGGTCTTCCAGCAGCACCCGCCAGGACACACCATCAACCACCAGGTGATGGATCGCCAGCAACAACCGCTGGGTGCCCTGCCCGTCACGCACCAGCAAGGCGCGCAGCAGCGGCCCCTGTTGCAGGTCCAGGCTGCGCTGCACGTCGGTGTAGAGTGCCTGACAATCATTGAAATCGGCGACAGTGGCGCTCCACAGCAGTTGCTCGGCGCCAGGCTGCACGTACTGGGCCTGCCAGCGGCCCTGGGCGTCGCTGAAGCGCAGGCGCAGGCTGTCATGGTGCTGCACCAGCGCAGCCAACGCCTGTTCAAGGGTGGCCTCATCCAAGGGTTGGCGCGGCTCCAGCAGCACAGCCTGGTTCCAGTGTTGCGGCTTTGGCACGTCACTGTCGAAGAACCAGTGCTGGATCGGCGTCAGCCCGGCCTGGCCCTGGCGCAGGCCCTGCTCGACCGTGCTCACGGCTTCGCTGAGCTGAACCACAGCCGCCAGGGTCTGGATGGTCTGATGCTGGAACAGATCGCGCGGGGTGAATTGCAAGCCGGCCTGCCGGGCGCGGCTGACCACCTGAATCGACAGGATCGAGTCGCCCCCCAGCTCGAAGAAATTGTCCTGCACGCCGACCCGGGCAACGTTGAGCACATCGCGCCAGATCTGCGCCAGCTGTGCTTCCACCTCATTGCCAGGGGCCTGGTATTGCTGCCGCGCCTGCTCAAGGTCCGGCAGCGGCAGCGCACGGCGGTCGAGTTTGCCGTTGCCCATCAGCGGCAGGCTGTCGAGCAGCACCAGGTGCGCAGGCACCATGTAATCGGGCAGGTGCTGGCGGGCATCGGCTTTCACCGCTTCGCGCAGCAGGTTTTGCGCCTCGCTACCGGCAGTGGCCTGCCTGCACACCAAGTAGCCCACCAACTGCTTGCCGCCCGGCAAGTCCAGCGCCTGCACGACGGCCTCGTCGACATCGTCGTGGGCCTGAAGGCGGCTCTCGATTTCGCCCAGCTCGATGCGGAAGCCGCGGATCTTTACCTGCTGATCAGCACGGCCGAGATACTCCACCAGGCCATCAGTACCCAGACGTACCAGGTCGCCGGTACGGTACAGGCGCCCGCCTTCGGCACTGAACGGGTCGGCGACAAAGCGCTCGGCAGTGAGGCCTGGTCGGTCATGGTAACCCTGCGCCAGGCCGGCACCGCCGACATACAGCTCGCCAATGCCGCCTTGCGGCAACAAAGCCAGATCCTCGTCGAGGATGTAGGCCGTACGGCTACCGATGACGCGGCCGATCGGTACGCTGCCAAGGTCTGCTGGCAAGGCCTCTGGCGCCTGGCAAGCCAGCGGCATGACCACGGTTTCGGTCGGGCCGTAGGCATTGAAGCACTGCTGCGGCGCAAAGGCCTGGCGGATGCGTTGCAGGTGCTCGCCGGTCAGCGCTTCGCCGCCGGTGATCACCAAGCGCACCGGCAACGGTTCGCCCTGCCCACCCAGGTACTGGGCCAGTTGGCTGCCGTAGCTAGGGGTGAAACCGAGGATGCTCACCTGCTGCTCACGCACCAGTTGGCAGATTTCCTCGGCCCCCCACTGCCCTTGGGCGCGCAGCACCACACGGGCGCCGCACAGCAGCGGCGCCCACAGGCGCTCGCTGGCAGCGTCGAAATTGATCGAATAGAAATGCAGTTCGCAGTCATCGCTGCGCATGCCGAATGCCGCGATCACCGCCTGGCAGTGCATGGCGAACTCGCCATGGCTGACCACCACGCCCTTGGGTTTGCCGGTGGAGCCTGAGGTGTAGATCAGGTAAGCCTGGTGCTGCGGCAGGCTGAGGTTGTCCAGCGGCGCATCGCTGTAGGCCGCCAGGCTGGCGGCATCGTCTTCCAGGCTCCAGCTGGCCACGCCTTCAGGCAGCTCGCCCACGGCTTGCAGCAACGCGCGCTGACTCAGCAGCAAGCCGATGCGGCTGTCTTCGATCATGTAGCGCAGGCGGTCGAGCGGGTACTCGGGGTCGAGCGGTACATAAGCGCCGCCGGCCTTGAGGATGGCCAGCAGGCCAACCACCATTTCCAGCGATCGCTCCAGGGCCAGGCCCACGCGCACCTGCGGGCCGACACCACGCTCGCGCAGGGCGCGGGCCAGGCGGTTGGCCTGTTGGTCGAGTTCGGCATAGGTCATGTGCTGGCCGGCAAAGGTCAACGCACCAGCCTGTGGCGTACGCGCGGCCTGGGCGGCGAACAGGCCGTGCAAGGTCTGGTCGAGGTCGAAATCGTGCTCGCCCTGCAACTGGCCCACCAGCACCTGCTGCTCGGCGCTGCTCAGCATCGGCAGCTCGCACAGGCGCTGTTGCGGGTTGTCCAGCAGGCCGACCAGCAGTTGCTGCCAATGCTCGGCCATGCGCGCGATGCGCGGCTCGTCGAACAGGTCGCGGCTGTAGGTCAGGCAGCAACCCAGACGACCGTCGAGGTCGGTCACCTCCAGGTACAGGTCGAACTTGGTGGCGCTGGCGTCATTGACCAGGTAATCCACCTGCATGCCGGCCAAGCTGCGGCTTTGCTGAAAAGCCCAGCGCTGCACGTTGCACATCACCTGGAACAGTGGGTTGTAGGCGCTGCTGCGCGGCGGCTGCAAGGCCTCCACCAACTGGTCAAACGGCAGGTCCTGGTGCGACTGGCCTTCGATGGCGGCCTGACGCATCTGCTCCAACAACTGCGCGGCGGTCATCTGCCCGTCCAGCTCGCAGCGCAGCACCTGGGTATTGAGGAAGGCGCCGATCAGCCCTTCGCTTTCCGGGCGGATGCGGTTGGCCACCGGCGCGCCGATGCGCAGGTCGCGCTGGCCGCTGTAGCGGTGCAGCAAGGCGGCCAGGGTGGCGGTCATGGTCATGAACAGGGTCAGGCCGCGCTGGCTGTTGAAAGCATGCACGCGGGCGACCAGGGCCGGGTCGAGGTCGAAGCGGTACAGCTCGCCACGGTGGCTTTGCACAGCCGGCCGCGGGCGGTCGGCGGGCAAGGCCAATACCGGGTGTTCATCGCCCAGGCGAGCCTTCCAGTAGGCCAACTGGCGCGCGCCCTCGCCGCTTTCCAGCCATTGCCGTTGCCACACGCTGTAGTCCAGGTACTGCACCGGCAGCGGCGCCAGTGGCGATTCGCGGTCATCGACAAAGGCTTCGTACAGCTCGCCCAGCTCGCGGGCGAAGATGTCCATGGCCCAGCCTTCGGTGACGATGTGGTGCAGCGTCAGCACGAAGAAGTGCTCGCGCTCGTCGGCCTTGGCCAGACAGGCGCGCAGCAGCGGACCACGCTCCAGGTCGAATGGCTGGTGCGCCTGGTCGTCGGCCAATTGTTGCAAACGTTGCTGGCGGGCATCGACTGACAACACACTGAAGTCTTGCCAGTCGAGATGCAGGCCACTGTCTTCAGCCACACACTGGTACGGCACCCCGTCGATGCTGGGGAACGTGGTGCGCAAGGTTTCGTGGCGCACGATCAGCGCCTGCAGCGCACGCTCGAAAGCGTCTATATGCAGGGTGCCGCGCAGGCGTGCCATGCCGCCGACGTTGTACGCCGGGCTATCCGGCTCCATCTGCCAGAGGAACCACATTCGCTGCTGCGAGTACGACAGCGGCACCGCCTGACGGCGGTCGACACGGGCGATTGCACCTTGCAGATTGCGCTCGCCGGCCGCGCGCAGGTGGGCGATCTCGGCACAGAAGGCGCCCAATTCGCTGGCTTCGAACAGGGCCTTGAGCGGCAGCTCGACATCGCAGGCCTGGCGAGTGCGCGAAACGATCTGAGTCGCCAGCAACGAGTGGCCACCGAGGGCGAAGAAGTCGTCCTGCAGGCCAATGCGCGGCAAATTCAACACGTCGCGCCAGATGGCCGCGACCTGTTGTTGCAGCTCGGTTCGTGGCTCGACATGCTCACGCTGCTGCCACACTGGAGCAGGCAGTGCCTTGCGGTCGACCTTGCCGCTGGGGCCCAGTGGCATCTGTGCCAAAGGGATGAGTTGCGCCGGCACCATGTAGGCTGGCAATTGCTCAGCCAGCACGGCCAGCACCTCGGCAGGCTGGGCGCTGCCACTGTAATAGCCGACCAGTTGCGCGCCAACGGCGTCCTTGTGTATCAGCACCAGCGCCTGTTCCACACCCGCCTGTGCCAGCAGGCAGGCCTGAACTTCCTCTGGCTCGACGCGAAAACCACGCACCTTTACCTGCTGGTCGAGGCGGCCAAGGTATTCCAGGGCCTCCAGCTGAACCTGCCAGCGGGCGCGATCGCCACTGCGGTACAGACGCTGACCATTGCCGTCGGCCTGGGGTACGAAGCGCTCGGCAGTGAGGCCGGGGCGGCCCAGGTAACCCCGGGCCAGGCCCGCGCCACCGAGGTACAGTTCGCCCGGCACACCGGGGGCGCTCAGTTCCAGCTCATCGTCCAGCACGCGGCACAGCACATTGCCCAGCGGGCGGCCGATGGGCGAGCGCTCGCCGTCCGCCACCTGGCAGTGCCAGTGGGTGACGTTGATGGCGGTTTCGGTCGGGCCGTACCGGTTGTGCAACTGCACCTGCGGCAGCACCTGCAGCACGCGGTCACGCAGCGTGGCGGACAACGCTTCGCCACCTGAGAACAGCCGGCGCAAGCTACTGCAGGCACCTGCCTGCGGCTCCTGGACGAACACCTGCAACAGCGGCGGTACAAAGTGCAGCGTGGTCACCCCATGGGCCTGCACCAGGGCAGCGATACGCTGTGGGTCGCGGTGTTCACCATGGCCGGCGAGCACCAGCTTGCAGCCGGTGACCAACGGCCAGAAGCATTCCCACACCGAGACGTCGAAGCTGATCGGCGCCTTCTGCATCAGCACGTCGTTGTCATTCAGCGCATAGGTCGTCTGCATCCACTGCAGCCGCTCGGCCAGCGCCGCATGGGTATTGCCTACGCCCTTGGGCTGCCCGGTGGAGCCGGAGGTATAGATAACGTAGGCCAGGTTGTCGCCGTGCAGGTGCAGGCCGGGGGCATGGCTGGGCCAGCTGTCCAGGTGCAACTGGTCGAGGGCAATGGCGCTGACACCGTCGACCTGCGGCAGCTTGCCCAGCAGGCTGCTGTGGCTCAGTAGCAAACGGGCGTCGCAGTCGGCCAGCATGTAGGCCAGGCGTTCGGCAGGGTAATCGACATCCAGCGGCACGTAGGCACCGCCAGCCTTGAGAATGGCTAGCAGGCCAACCAGCAATTGCGGCGAGCGCTCGATGGCAATGGCCACACAGGTATCGGGGCCGACGCCTTTGTCACGCAGGTAGTGGGCCAGCCGGTTGGCTTGCTGGTGCAGCCCGGCGTAATCCAGGCTGCCGCCGTCCCAGATCAGGGCGGTACGCTGCGGCGTAAGGCGTGCCTGCTCATTGAGTTGTTCGACCAACAGGTGCTGCGCTGCGGCGGCCGGTGCCTGGCCCCAACCCAGCAGCTGCGCACGGCCGTGCTCATCCAGCAATTGCACCTCTCCCAGCGCCTGCTGCGGCGCGGCACACGCCTGTTCCAGCAGGACCAGCAGGTGATGGGCCAGACGTTCGACGGTGCTGGCTTCGAACAGCTCCGCGGCGTAGTCGAAGGCCAGGCTCAGGCGGCCCAGATGGTCTTCCTCACTGTGCAACTGCAAGTCGAACTTGGCTTCACGGCTGTGCCACGGCAGCTCTTCGGCCAACAGCCCCGGCAGACGCCGCAGGGCTGACAGGTCGCGTTGCTGGTGGTTGAACATGACCTGGAACAGACCTTGCTCACGGGCCTCTGGCAAGGCTTCGACCAGCTGCTCGAATGGCAGGTCCTGGTTGGCCTGGGCTTCCAGGGTGGCTTGACGGACCTGGGCCAGCAACTGTGCGAACGACAGACGGCCATCGAATTGCGCGCGCAGCACCTGGGTATTGATGAAAAAACCGACCAAGCCCTGAGTTTCCATACGCGGGCGGTTGGCATTGGGCACACCGACGCGGATATCGGGCTGGCCGCTGTAGCGGTGCAGCAGCGCCTGCCAACCTGCCAGCAGGACCATGAACAGGCTGGCCTGCTGCTCGCGGGCAAGGCCCTTGAGCGCTTCAGTAAGCTTGGCCGGCACCTTGAAGCTGAAACGGGCGGCGCGATGGTCGCGCTGGCTGGCACGTGGATGATCGGTGCACAGGTCGAGCACCGGCAGTTCATCGCCCAGGCGCGCCTGCCAATACTGCAGCTGCCGCTCGGCTTCGCCTTCGGCCAGCCATTGCCGCTGCCAGCTGCCGTAGTCGGCGTAACCCAGGGGCAGCGGCGACAGGTTGGCCTCCAGGCCCTGGCAGTGGGCGGCATACAGTTTGGCGAACTCATCGAGGAGGATGTTCAGCGACCAGCCGTCAGCGACGATGTGGTGCAAAGTCACCCACAGTTGATGGTCTTCATCGTCCAGCCGCGCCAGGGTCACCCGCAGCAACGGGCCCTGGGAGAGGTCGAACGGCTGGCGGGCCTCGGTTTCACGCTGCGCGGCAACCTGCTCGGGCGAGTGCCCTTCAAGGTCCAGGCGGTGCAGGCTTAACGGCTGTTGCGGCAGGATACGCTGCAGCGCCTGGCCATTCTCTTCGCTGAACACGGTACGCAGCGATTCATGGCGCGCCACCAGTGCCTGGAAGGCCACTTTTAGAGCGTCGACATTAAGCTCGCCGCGCAGGTGCAAGCCGGCGGGAATGTTGTAGGCCGCTGATTGCGGTTCCAGCAGCCACAGCAGCCACAAGCGGTTCTGCGCCAGCGACTGGGGCAACGCCTGGGCGCGCTCCAGCGTGGTGATGGCCACGGTGCCTGCGGCGCCATCGGCGATGATCTGTGCCACGGCCTTGCTGTAGTCGGCCAGTACCGGCGCCTCGAACAGCATGCGCAGGCTCAGGTCGATACCCAACTCATCGGCCAGGCGCGCTGTGGCCTGGGTGGCGGCGATGGAGTTACCGCCCAGCAACAGGAAGTGGTCGTCCGCGGCCACCGCCTCTACCTTGAGGATCTCGCGCCACACACCCGCGATGCGTGCTTGCAGCTCATCGCCAGCGGTTGCACCGGCACCGGCTTCGCTTGCCTCAGGGAAACGGGCATAGCAGTCCAGGCTGCCATCGTCCATGCGCAGGCGGCAGGCAGCGCGTTGCAACTTGCCGCTGGAGGTCTTCGGCAGCGCGCCGGGGTTCAGCAACAGGACCACGGCGGGGGCCTGCCGGCAGGCATCGGCGATGACCTGTCGGAGGGTCTTGATCAGGTCCTGGGGCTTGAGTGCCTTTTGCACGTTGCGGCTGACCTCCACCGCGACACCGATGCCCTCCTCGCCTTGATGCTCGACGGCGAACACCGCCACCCGGCCTTTACGCAGCACCTGCACTTCACGTTCGAGGGTTTTCTCCAGGTCTTGCGGGTAAAGGTTCTGCCCACGCACGATCAGCATGTCTTTCAGGCGCCCGGTGACGAATACCTCGCCTTCACGCATGAAGCCCAGGTCGCCGGTACGCAGCCAGGTCTGGCCATCCATTTCGACGAAGGTGCGAGCGCTGGCTTCTGGGTTGCGCCAGTAGCCCAGGGCGATGCTCGGGCCGCCTGCCCAAATTTCCCCCACCTGGTTGTCGCCCAGCACTTGCAGTTGTTGCGGCTCGACGATGCGTATCGCGTGCCCCGGCTGCGGGAAGCCGCAACTCATCAGCACGCTGCCAGTGCCGGGTTCGGCGCGGTTGGCGGCGAAGGCTTTGGCATCCAGCTCAAGCGCGGGGATACCCTGTCCACGGCGGCTGCCGCTGACGAACAGGGTGGCTTCGGCCAGGCCATAACTGGCGAAGAAGCTGTGCGGGTCGAAACCGCAGGCCTGGAACTTGTCGGCAAAGGTGGCCAGGCTGTCCTGGCGGATTGGCTCGGAGCCCGAATAGGCTACGCGCCAGCGGCTCAGGTCGAGCCCAGCCAGCGAAGCCTCGCTCACCCGCTCGCTGCACAGGCGGTAGGCAAAGTCAGGCCCGCCGCTGATGGTGCCACCGTAGTCGCTGATGGCCTGCAACCAACGCAGCGGCCGGGACAGGAAGAACCCTGGCGACATCAGCACGCAAGGCACACCGCTGAAGATCGGCTGCAACAGGCCGCCGATCAGCCCCATGTCGTGGTATAGCGGCAACCAGCTGACGATCACGTCGTCGGGATTGAGGTCGATGCCGAAGCCTTGGCGGATCAGTTGCTCGTTGGCCACCAGGTTGCCATGGCTGACCTGCACGCCCTTGGGCAGCGCGGTGGAACCGGAGGTGTACTGCAGGAAGGCGATGTCCTCGCCCTTGAGTGCGGGCTCACGCCAGGTCGCGGCCAGCGCCGGGTCCAGGCCGTCCACGGCCAGCAACTCGGGCGTGTCGTCTGCCGCAAGCGCCTCCAGGCCTTGCAGTTGGTCGTGCAGCGCCGCCACGGTCAGCAGCAGGCGCGGCCCGGCGTCGGCGATGATCGACAGCAAACGCTCCTGATGATGCTGGCGCGCGGACTCCGGCGGGTAAGCCGGCACCGCGATCACGCCTGCGTACAGGCAACCGAAGAACGCCGCCACGTAATCCGGCCCGCTGGGGAACAGCAACACGGCACGGTCACCGAAGCTGGCGCGCGCCTGCAAGGCAGCAGCGATGGTGCGCGCACGCTGGTCGAGGTCCCGGTAGCTGAGCACGGCCTGCTCGCCGGGGGCGTCGGAGAGAAAGCGCAGAGCAATCCTGTCCGGGGTCTGCGCGGCGCGTTGCGCCAGGGCCTGGACCAGCGAGAGCGGGAGTTCGAAGGCGTCCGTCATGGGGTGTTCCTGCCAGTGTCTGTTAGGGCGTGCCGACTGCGCCGCGAACAGCGGCGGGCAGCGAGCGGCGACCGGGGATGTACACAGGGGAACGGATGGACGGGGGCAGAAATTAGCGGGGGCGAGGGTGTGGGGCTGCGTGAAGGCTGGAGGCATACCTGGGGGCATGCCCCCTTGGGACAGCAATACGCAATAATAATTTAGTTTCGCATTTGACAATCATTATCATTCTACATAATTTGTCGCACGTCGTAGGAAGCTTCCCAGCTTTGGGTGCCTCCTTTCCTCTCTGTGACAAGGTGATTTCCATGGCGGAACAACTATCCACAAGTAAGTGCGATTCACCATTACTGCAGGCCTTCGTCGACAACCGCAACATCCTGGTCAAGATCGCTGCCCGCATCACTGGCTGCCGCTCCCGCGCCGAGGATGTGGTGCAGGACGCCTTCTTCCGGCTCGGTGCTGCCCCGCAGATCACCTCGTCATTCAAGGCGCAGCTGAGCTACCTGTTCCAGATCGTGCGCAACCTTGCGATCGACCACTACCGCAAGCAGACAATGGAGCTGAAGTACTCCGGCAGTGAGGAGGAAGGCCTGAATGTGGTTATCCAGAATGCCTCGCCCGAAGCCACCCATATCAACCTTGCCGCACTGGACGACATTGCCCAGGCGCTGAACGAGCTGCCGCAACGTACCCGCTATGCGTTCGAGATGTACCGCCTGCATGGCGTACCGCAGAAGGACATTGCGAAGGAACTGGGGGTGTCACCGACCTTGGTCAACTTCATGATTCGCGATGCATTGGTGCATTGCCGCAAGACCGCCAACCGGCAAGCCTGAGTTACTCTTCGACAACATTGGCGATGCCATCGGGCGGGAATCAAGGCCTGCGCGTGCTGACTGTGATGCGGTAGGGGTCGAAGATCCGCGCCAGCTCACCACTGTCACGCAGGCCACGCAGCAGGGCAGCGAACGACTGCTCATCAATAGGCGCCTCTGGGCGCAGCAAGGCGTAGTGGTGATAGACCTGGTCAATACGCTGCGAAGGCACCAGTTGAGCCCTGCTCGCCGGGTTGCGTGCCAGGAAATCGCTGAGGTAGGAGCGCGTGACCAGGGCGATATCGGCGCGGCCGGCCTGCACCATCAGCAGGTTGCTGTCGTGGGAATAGGTCAGGGTCGCGTTGTATGTCTTGCGCAGGTAATTCGGGTCAGCGTTGAAGCCGGCGAACGCGTAGTGGTAGCCGTTGAACAATGCCAGGCGTTTGCCGCGCAGGTCATCGAAGTAATGTGGATCATTGCCATTTGCCTGACGGGCAACGAACACTTCGGCATCTTCCAGACCCATGTCCACGGCCTGATGGGCAATCTGCTCCCAGCCCCATTGTGGGTTCTCGAAAATTGCCATGTCGGTGCGGCCCTGCTGGAAGTCACCGAAGCGCCGCTGGATAGACGTAGGCACAAGAACGAAGTGATAGCGCTGCTGCGCCCGGTTGAGTGCATTGACCAACTGCGGCAGCAAACCGGTATCGGCGCCTTGCTCGGGGCGCACCGTGTAAGGCGGGAAATGGGCCGCGCCAATCTTCACTTCGACCGCTTCGCCAGCCCATACCGGTGCCGCCAACCAGAACACGGCCAGCAGCATCAGGGTGGACAAGGCCTTGAGGCCGGGCACTGGAGTCAAGACGGACACTCATCACGGTTTATGCCTGTATGCGCCTAAGCTAGGCGTTTTCCAGGGGCGGCACAACTACTGGCGTCTGCTCTTTGTGCCAAAGCAGGCGGCAAAATGCCATAGGATGCCGTATGCCCAGACATTGGCTACGCTCTAGCAGGATCTGCAAGGGAGCCTGGTATGGGCCATTGGTTGGTGATCGACCTGGAAGCCACCACCGACGATGGTGGGTGGCCGGTCACAGAGATGGAAGTCATTGAAATTGGCGCAAGCCTGGTTACCCGCGAAGGCCGCGAGGTCGACCATTTCCAGCGTTTTGTAAAGCCACGGCGGCGGCCGCAGCTTACCCCGTTCTGCCGCGAGCTGACCCACATCAGCCAGGCCGACGTGGACAACGCCGCGCCGTTTCGCGAGGTGTGGGCAAGCTTCGAGCGCTGGCTGGGGCACCACCGCGGGCAGCTTCAGGCCTGGGTCAGCTGGGGCGACTACGACCGCCAGCAACTGCACCAGGAGTGGCAGCAGCACGGCCTCGACAGCCTGCTGCGCACATTGCCGCACATCAACCTCAAGCAACGCTTTGCCAAGGCCCGCCACCTGCAGCGCCCCACCGGCCTGAACGGCGCCCTGCAACTGGCCGGCATGCACTTTTGCGGGCAACAGCACAGGGCCCTGGAAGATGCGCGCAACACGGCGCGGCTATTACCGTTGAGCCTGCCCGCCAACAGCCCCTGAAAGCAGATGACGAGGCCTGTGGGCTTGGGCATACTGGCCAGCCCTTTTTCATCACCTCTTTTCAGGAGTCGCCCATGTTCCAGGTCAACGAGTACTTCAACGGCACCGTCAAGTCGATCGCATTCTCGGGCGAAGAAGGCCCGGCCACTGTCGGCGTCATGGCTCCGGGCGAATACGAATTCGGCACTGCCAAGCGCGAGATCATGCATGTGGTATCGGGCGCGCTGACCGTGAAACTGCCAGGTAGCGACAACTGGGAAACCTTCAAGGCAGGCGACAAGTTCAATGTTGCCGCCGACAGCAAGTTCCAGCTGAAAGTGGCGGTGGATACGGCCTACCTGTGCGAGTACCGCGACTAAGCGTCGGCCTGTGCCGGCCTCTTCGCGAGTGAACCCGCTCCCTCAGGTGTATCACCGTCCTCGGACCCTGTGACCATCCTGTGGGAGCGGGTTTACCCGCGAAGAATCCAGCACTAATCCTTCAGGAAATCAGCAACACGTTCAGCCGCCGCCTGCAAATGCTGCTCATGGCTGAACCCCGAAGCCTTCAACGGCTTCAGGTCATGGTCCCCCGCCACTAGCCAGCTCACCTCGATCGCCGGCGACAACGCATACCCCGCCACCGCCTCGCGGTTACCCAGCGCATCCCGCTCGCCCTGCACGATCAACGTCGGTGTTTTCAACTCGGCCAGGTGCTCTACCCGTGGCTTCTCGGGTTTACCCACCGCATAGAATGGATAACCCAGGCACACCAGCGCATCCGCGCCCAGTTCGTCGGCCAGCAGGCTCGCCATGCGCCCCCCCATGGACTTGCCACCCACGGCCAGCTTGCCCGCGACCAAAGGTCGCACTTGCCGGTACACCTCGCGCCAGCATTCAAGCAACACCTTCTGCGGGTTAGGCGGCCGCTTGCCACCGGTAACCCTGCGCTCGGCCATGTACGGGAACTCGAAGCGCACTACCGCTACCCCAAGAGCCGCAAGCCTTTGCGCCATTTCGTCCATGAACCCGCTGTCCATCGGCGCGCCCGCGCCATGGGCCAGGATCAGGCACCCCTTGTAGCCCTCTTTACCTTCAACCGGCGGAGGATCGCAGCGCAAGCCTGGGACATTTGCGACCTTCGCCCATTGATCCCCGTCAATACCGGCACTTTGCCCATTAATCATGCTTGCCTCGCTGTAAAGCCTGCCAAATAACCGTGGATGGGAACCCATACATGAACACAACCAGCAGTACCGCCTATAACTACAAGGTGGTCCGCCAATTCGCCATCATGACGGTGGTGTGGGGAATCGTCGGGATGGGGCTCGGCGTCTTCATCGCCGCCCAGCTCGCCTGGCCGTCCCTCAACTTCGACCTCCCCTGGACCAGCTTCGGCCGCCTGCGCCCCCTGCATACCAATGCGGTGATCTTCGCGTTCGGCGGCTGCGCACTGTTCGCCACCTCCTATTATTCGGTGCAACGCACCTGCCAGACCACCCTGTTCGCACCGGGCCTGGCCGCGTTCACGTTCTGGGGCTGGCAACTGGTTATCCTGCTGGCGGCCATCAGCCTGCCGCTGGGCTACACCAGCTCCAAGGAATACGCCGAACTGGAATGGCCGATCGACATTCTGATCACCATCGTCTGGGTGGGTTACGCCATCGTGTTCTTCGGCACGCTGATGAAGCGCAACACCAAACACATCTACGTCGGCAACTGGTTCTTCGGCGCCTTCATCCTGACCGTGGCGCTGCTGCACATCGTCAACAACCTGGAGCTGCCGGTCAGCCTGACCAAATCCTATTCGGTCTACGCAGGCGCCACCGATGCCATGGTGCAGTGGTGGTACGGCCATAACGCGGTGGGCTTCTTCCTGACCGCAGGCTTCCTGGGGATGATGTACTACTACGTGCCCAAGCAGGCCGAACGGCCAGTGTATTCGTATCGCTTGTCGATCGTGCACTTCTGGGCGCTGATCACCCTGTACATCTGGGCCGGCCCTCACCACCTGCATTACACCGCCCTGCCCGACTGGGCGCAGTCGCTGGGCATGGTGATGTCGCTGATCCTGCTGGCACCCAGCTGGGGCGGGATGATCAACGGCATGATGACCCTGTCGGGCGCCTGGCACAAACTGCGCAGCGATCCGATCCTGCGCTTCCTGGTGGTGTCACTGGCGTTCTACGGCATGTCCACCTTCGAAGGGCCAATGATGGCCATCAAGACGGTCAACGCCCTGTCCCACTACACCGACTGGACCATCGGCCACGTCCACGCCGGCGCTCTCGGCTGGGTAGCGATGATCTCGATCGGCGCGCTGTACCACACCATCCCCAAAGTGTTCGGCAAAGAACGCATGTACAGCCTCGGCCTGATCAATGCGCACTTCTGGCTGGCCACCATCGGTACCGTACTGTACATCGCCTCGATGTGGGTCAACGGCATCGCCCAGGGCCTGATGTGGCGCGCGGTCAACAGCGACGGCACGCTGACCTACTCGTTCGTGGAAACTTTGGTGGCCAGCCACCCAGGCTTCGTCGTGCGCTTCGTCGGCGGCGCGATCTTCCTCAGCGGCATGTTCCTGATGGCCTGGAACACCTGGCGCACCGTACGTTCGCCAGCGCTTGACGTCGCCCCTGCGAACGCCCAGTTGGCTTGAGGAGAAACGCCTGATGAAACATGAAGTCATCGAGAAAAACGTCGGCCTGATGGCCCTGCTGATGGTATTTGCCGTCAGCATCGGCGGCCTGACCCAGATCGTCCCGCTGTTCTTCCAGGACGTCACCAACAAACCGGTGGAGGGCATGAAGCCCTATACCGCGCTGCAACTGGAAGGCCGCGATGTCTACATCCGCGAAGGCTGCGTGGGCTGCCACTCGCAGATGATCCGCCCGTTCCGCGCCGAAACCGAGCGTTACGGCCACTACTCGGTGGCCGGTGAAAGCGTGTGGGACCACCCGTTCCTGTGGGGTTCCAAGCGCACCGGGCCGGACCTGGCCCGGGTCGGTGGCCGCTACTCGGACGACTGGCACCGTGCGCACCTGTACAACCCGCGCAACGTGGTGCCGGAGTCGAAGATGCCATCCTACCCGTGGCTGGTTGCCCAGCAGGTCGACAACAGCCACACCGACGTCAAGATGCGCACCCTGCGCACCCTGGGCGTGCCGTACACCGACGACGACATTGCCGGCGCCCGCGAAGCGGTCAAGGGCAAGACCGAGATGGATGCGCTGGTCGCCTACCTGCAGGTGCTCGGCACCGCGATCAAGAACAAGAGGTGAGTGCGATGGAAATGGACATCGGCATGATCCGCGGGCTGGGCACCCTGGTGGTGATGATTGCCTTCATCGGCCTCACCCTGTGGGTCTTCAACCGCCGCCGCGACCGTGATTTCGCCGAAGCGCGCCTGCTGCCCTTCGTCGACGACCGCCTGCCCCCTGCCGGGCAGGAGCCTGCTGCAAAAAGGAGTAACGGGCAATGACCACGTTCTGGAGTACGTACATCAGCGTACTGACCATCGGTAGCCTGATTGGCCTGACCTGGCTGCTGCTCGCCACGCGCAAGGGCCAGAGCAACAACACCACTGACGAGACCATGGGCCATAGCTTCGACGGCATCGAGGAGTACGACAACCCGCTGCCCAAGTGGTGGTTCTGGCTGTTCGTTGGCACCTTGGTGTTCTCGGTCGGCTATTTGATCCTCTACCCGGGCCTGGGCAACTGGAAAGGCATCCTGCCGGGCTATGAAAATGGCTGGACCGGCGCCAACGAATGGCAGAAGGAAATGGACAAGGCCGATGCCAGGTTCGGTCCGATCTTCGCCAAATACGCCGCCATGCCCGTAGAAGAAGTGGCAAAGGACCCGCAGGCGCTGAAAATGGGCAGTCGCCTGTTTGCCTCAAACTGCTCGGTGTGCCACGGTTCCGATGCCAAGGGCGCCTTTGGCTTCCCCAACCTCACCGACAGTGACTGGCGCTGGGGCGGCGATCCGGAAACCATCAAGACCACCATCATGGGCGGGCGCCATGGCGTGATGCCGGCCTGGGCCGAAGTGATCGGTGACCAGGGCGTGGCTGATGTGGCTGCATTCGTGGTCAGCAAACTCGATGGCCGCACATTGCCTGAGGGCGCGAAGGCCGACGTCGAGAACGGGCAGAAGATCTTTGCTGCCAACTGCGTGGCCTGCCACGGGCCGGAAGGCAAAGGTACGCCCGCCATGGGCGCACCGAACCTGACCCACCCGCAGGCGTTCATCTACGGTTCGAGCTTTGCCCAGCTGCAGCAGACCATTCGTTATGGCCGCCAGGGGCAGATGCCGGCACAGGCCGAAATCCAGGGCAACGACAAGGTGCACTTGCTGGCGGCTTATGTGTATAGCCTGTCGCGGGAGGGTTCGGCCGAGACTGTGACTGCACAGTGAGTTCGCCGAAAGGGATTTGGCGCCTGTGAGATCGAGCGCCGCCCGCGC
>NZ_JBICJS010000090.1:0-435 GCF_043103305.1 Pseudomonas sp. YQ_5
GTATGTTGTCCTTAGCCTGGCGGGAGAGGTTATTCTCGCCAGGCTGAAGAAGCACTTCCGGGGAGGCCGATCGCTCCTAAAGGCAGGGATTGCCCCTGACCTTGTACGTAGAGAGGCCCCCCGCCTCATTGCCCACTGCGAAGAGTATCGAGAAGCCGACAAGTCGGACTTCGCATTACAAGGTTGCAGCAGCATGAAGTTCGAGGTCGGGGAACCGGAGGCCATTGTTACCTAATTCGCTGGGGAGAGGGAAGAATGAGTGTCTGTGTTGGCCTCGATATCGGCTCACGCACTTCGATCGTCGGGGTACGTAAAGATGGGCGTCCGGCCGGACAGTGGGATATCGCTCAAACCCCTGCAGGCCGTAAGGCTGCGGTGAAAAAGCTGCTGGCACTCAAGCCCAAGTCGATCGTGATGGAGGCGACCGGAATCTAT
>NZ_JBICJS010000091.1:0-557 GCF_043103305.1 Pseudomonas sp. YQ_5
GTCACCGTGACTCTGTCGAACGGCCAGACCATCACCGTTGAAGCCGGCAAAACCCAGGGCAGTGTCGACTTCCAGACCCCGGCGAATGACGTCTACAACAACGGTTCGACCGTCAGCGTCACCATCGAGAACGCCACGGGCGGTAACTTTGAGCAGTTGACCCCGAATCCGACTCCAGCCTCGACGGTCATCAATGACAGCATCGATACCGTCACTGTAAGCATTGTTAGCAATGGCAATGTGACCGAAGACCAGCAGCCTTCCTTTACTGTGAAAGTAAGCCAGGCGCTGGACCGTCCGATGACCGTAACCCTGTCAAACGGCGACGTCGTAACGATCGAAGCCGGTAAGACCGAAGTCGAGTACAAGACCTCGGCTCAGGGCGATGACGTCTATCTCGATGCAGGCTCCATCACGCTCAGTGTTACCGACGCTACAGTTCCGGGTGCCACCTTCGAGCAGCTGGCCTTGGGGGGACCGGCCACCGTTGAAATCTCGGACACTATCAGCGAAGTTGTCGCAAAACTGACCGCAACCCCTTCGGTCACCGAAGGCGG